>JBHYDO010000074.1:0-16268 GCA_051860645.1 Roseococcus sp. | reverse complement strand
CCCTTCCTGCCGGCCATCCTGGCCGATGGCGGGTTGACGGCCAGCCAGGTGGGAACCGTGCTGGCGGCGGGGGCCGCGGTACGGCTGGTGGCCGGCCCGCTCTCCGGGCGGCTGGCGGACCGCGTGCCGGACATGCGGGTGCTGTTGGCCTTGTCCTGTGTGCTGGCGGCGGTTGCCGCGGCGGGGTTCGGGCTGCTGGCCGGGTTCGGGCTGCTGCTGGCGGTGCAGGTGCTGCACAGTGCCGCGGCCGCGCCCATCATCCCCCTATCGGACAGCCAGGCGGCGGCGGCGGTGCGGGCGGGCGGCTTCAACTACGCGCGGGTGCGGGCCTGGGGGTCCATCACCTTCGTCCTCGGCGCGGTGTTGGCGGGGCAGGCGACGGAATGGGCCGGGCCGCGCGCGGTGGCCTGGATCCTGGCGGGCGCGCTGGTGCTCACGGCGCTTGCCTCGCTGTGGCTGCCGCCACCGGGGCCGCGCCGCACGGCCCCCGGGGGGGGCATGTGGGCGCCGCTCCGCGAACCGCTGTTCCGCCGCATGCTGGTCGTCTCGGCGCTGATCCAGGCCAGCCACGCCGCCTACTATGCCTTCTCGACCCTGCACTGGCAGGCGGCGGGGCTTTCGGCGGGCTTCATCGGCGTGCTGTGGGGGCTGGGCGTGGTGGCGGAGGTGCTGCTCTTCCTCTACGGCGGGCGGCTCGTGGACCGGCTGGGCCTGCGCGCGCTGGTGGCCATCGCGGCCGGCGCGGGCTTGCTGCGCTGGGGGCTGACGGCCGTGACGGTGGAGCCCGCGGCCCTGCTGCTGCTGCAACTCCTGCATGCGGCCACCTTCGGCGTGATGCACCTGGCCGCCATGCAGGCCATGGTCAGCCTGCCGGCGGAGGTCTCGGGGCGGGCGCAGACGCTGCTCTCGGCCGGGGTGAGTGCGACCATGGGGCTGGTCATGTGGCTGTCAGGGCCGCTCTTCGCCGCGGCGAATGGGCTTGTGTTCCTGGCCATGGCAGGGCTTTGCGCCGCGACGATGCTCGGTCTTTGGCGCTGGCCGCGGACAGAGCACGTCCGGTCCTGACGGCTGCCTCGAGACCGTCCCCGTTATCCACAGCCATCCACAGATGGCGGGACTCGGGTCCGAGGCGGTAACCTCCGCCGGGCATGAACAACATACCTCCGCGTGGCTCACCGACCGGTCAATCGTCGAGCCGGGACGATGGCGGCTTCGGCATGGGCGTCCGCCTGCCGCCGGCCAACCTGGAGGCCGAGCAGGCGCTGCTCGGCGCTCTGCTGGCCAACAACAAGGCCTATGAGCGGGTCGCCGAATTCCTGGAGCCCGGGCACTTCGCCGATGCCGTGCATGGCCGCATCTACGCCGCCATCGCGCGGCGGGTGGAGAACGGCCAGCTGGCCGATGCGGTGACGCTGCGCCACGTCTTCGAGCATTCGGGCGAGCTGGCGGAGGTGGGCGGGCCGGCCTACCTGGCGCAGCTGCTCTCCTCCATGGTGGGCATCGTCAATGCCGGCGAATACGGTCGGCTGATCCATGACTGCTGGCTGAGGCGCGAATTGGTGGATCTGGGCGAGCAGGTGGTGAACCGCGCCTTCGGCACCGATCCCGACGAGGACCTGGCCGGCAAGGACCAGATCGAGGCCGCGGAACAGCGCCTGTTCGAACTCGCCACCGAGAAGGCGACCGAGGGCGGCGCCATCACCTTCGAGCGCGCGATGGCCCATGCCATCGAGGTCGCGAACGCCGCGATGCAGCGCGGCGGCGGCGTCTCGGGCCTGCCGAGCGGGCTGCGCGACTTCGACGCCAAGACCGGCGGGCTGCACCCCTCGGACCTGCTCATCCTCGCCGGGCGGCCGGGCATGGGGAAGACGGCGCTCGCCACCAAGATCGCCTTCGGCGCGTCCAAGGCGGTGCTGGCCGAGAGCAAGGGCGCCAAGCTGCCCGCCATCGCGATCTTTTCGCTGGAAATGAGCGCGGACCAGCTGGCCAATCGCCTCCTCTCCGAAGCCAGCCGCATCCCCGGCGACCGGATCCGCCGCGGCGAGATCAGCCAGCGGGAGTTCGACAACTTCGTGGCCGTGAGCCGGGAGCTGGCGCAGCTTCCCATCATGATCGACGACACGCCGGCCATCAGCCTCTCGGCGCTGCGCACGCGCTGCCGGCGCATCCATCGCACGCGGGGCCTCAAGCTGGTGGTGGTGGACTACCTGCAGCTGATGCGGCCCAGCGTGGGCACGCGGCCGGAATCGCGCGTGCTGGAAATCTCGATGATCACGCAGGGGCTGAAGGCCATCGCGAAGGAGCTGGCAGTGCCGGTGCTGGCGCTGTCGCAGCTCTCGCGCGCCGTCGAGCAGCGCGAGGACAAGCGGCCCATGCTGTCCGATCTGCGTGAATCCGGCTCGATCGAGCAGGATGCGGACGCAGTCATGTTCGTCTACCGCGACGACTACTACCTGAAGCAGCGCGAACCCAAGATCGCGGCCTTCGCCGATGACGGCAAGTTCCAGCAGGCGATGGAACGCTGGCAGGCCGACATGGAGCGCGCGCACAACAAGGCCGACCTCATACTGGCCAAGCAGCGCCACGGCCCCACCGGCACCATCGCACTCTTCTTCGAGCCGGAATTCACCCGCTTCGGCGATCTCGACACGGTGCATTCGCCGGAATACGGGGATTGACGGTGCGCGGCCTGGCATGTCGCGCAGCGGCGCCGCGCACCGCCAATGGTGGTGGTGGCGGGCCGATTCAGGACGCCGGCGCAGAACGCCGGCGGCGATCGTGCCGGTGATGGAACAGGGACTGCTGACGGTGGATTGCGGCGCGGTGGTCCGCAACTGGCGCCGCCTGTGCGAGCACCACGCCCCCGGCGCCGTCGCCGCCGTGATGAAGGCCGATGCCTATGGGCTGGGCGCCGTGCCCCTCGCGCGCGCCCTGCTCGCCGTCGGCTGCGCGCATTATTTCGTGGCCCATCCCGGCGAGGGTGAGGCGCTGCGCGACGCGCTGGGCCCTGCGCCCATGATCGCGGTGCTGGACGGCTTCGCCGCCGGCAGCCATCCGCGCCTCACCCCGGTGCTCAACAGCCTCGAGGATGTGCGCGCCCATGCCGGCCGCGAGGCGCTGTTGCACATCGATACCGGCATGTCGCGCCTCGGCCTGGATGCGTCGGAACTCGACGCCCTGGCCGCGGACCCCGCCCCCCTGCGCGCGCTGCGCCTGCGCCATGTGATGACCCACCTGGCCTGCGCGGACACGCCGGACCACCCGATGAACGCGCTGCAGGCCGCGCGCTTCGCCGCCGCCTGTGCGCGGCTGCCGCCGGCGCCACGCAGCCTGGCCAACTCCTCCGGGGTGTTCCTGGGGCCGGCCTTTCGCAGCGATCTCGCGCGGCCGGGTTGCGCGCTGTATGGCATCAACCCTATGCCGGGGCAGCCCAACCCCATGGAAGCCGTTGTCCGGCTGGAGGTGCCCATCTTGCAGTTGCGCGACATCCCCGAGGGCGCCACGGTCGGCTATGGCGCGACCTGGACGGCCAGGCGCCCCAGCCGGATCGCCACCGCGGCACTCGGCTATGCCGATGGCTGGCTGCGCGCGCAGTCGGGCCGGGGCTTCGGGGTGCTGCACGGGCAGCGCGCGCCGCTGGTGGGCCGTGTCTCCATGGACCTCACGACCTATGACGTGACCGACATCCCCGCCGCCCGCGTGGATCACCTGATCGAGGTGCTGGGCCCGGCGCAGGACGCCGACGCGGTGGCGGGCCTGGCCGGCACCATCGGCTACGAGGTGCTGACCTCGCTCGGCGCGCGCTACGCGCGGACCTACCTGCCCGCATGACCGCACCACTGGACATGCTGGCGGCGCTCGGCCGCGTGGTGATGGGCGTCAGCGGCATGGTCGGTGCGCTGGTGCTGTTCGCGGGCAACGCCATCGCGCAGCTGTTCCGCCCGCCCTATCACCCGCGGCAATTCCTGCGGCATTTCGTCGAGATCGCGTATTTCTCGCTGCCCGTGGTGGCGCTGACGGCGCTGTTCACCGGCATGGTGCTGGCCTTGCAGACCTATGTCGGCTTCGCCCGCTTCAACGCCGAAAGCGCGGTGGCGTCCGTGGTGGTGCTCTCGATCACGCGGGAATTGGGGCCGGTCATCACCGGCCTGATCGTCTCGGGGCGGATCGGTGCCGCGATGGCGGCCGAGATCGGCACCATGCGCGTCACCGACCAGATCGACGCGCTGCGCACCCTGTCCACCGACCCCATGAAATACCTGGTGGCGCCCCGCCTGCTGGCCGGCACGCTGGCCATGCCGCTGCTGGTGCTGGTGGCCAACATATTGGGCGTGATGGGCGGCTTCCTGGTCGCCACGCTCAAGCTGGGCTTCGCACCGCAGAGCTACCTCACCAGCAGCTGGGACGTGCTGGAGGTGATGGATGTGGGCAGCGGGCTGATCAAGGCGGCCGTCTTCGGCTTCCTCATCACGCTGATGGGCTGCTGGTATGGCTACCAGAGCCGGGGCGGCGCGCAGGGCGTGGGCCAGGCGACCACCAAGGCGGTGGTGGCGGCCTCCATCATGATCCTGGCCTTCGACTATGTGCTGACCGAGGCGTTCTTCTCCCGGTGACCCAGAACCTCAAGATCAAGCTGCGCGGCCTGCGCAAATCCTTCGGCGAGAAGGTGGTGCTGGACGGCGTGGACCTCGACGTCGCGGCGGGGCATTCCATGGTGCTGCTGGGCGGCTCGGGCTCGGGCAAGTCGGTCACCATCAAGTGCATCCTGGGGCTGATCCCGCCCGATGCGGGCGTGGTGGAAATCGACGGCCGCGACGTGACGCGCCTCTCTCGCCGCGACCGCGCCGCGCTGCTCGACCGCACCGGGATGCTGTTCCAGAACGGCGCGCTGTTCGACAGCCTGCCGGTCTGGGAAAACGTCTGCTTCAAGCTGCTCGCGCAGCACCGCATCACCCGCGCCCGCGCGCGCGACCGCGCGGCCGAGGTGCTGGCCCAGGTGGGGCTGGCCGAAAGCGTGGGCGACCTCTCGCCGGCCGAGCTTTCCGGCGGTATGCAGAAGCGTGTGGCCCTCGCCCGGGCGATCGCGGCCGAGCCGGACATCATCTTCTTCGACGAACCCACCACCGGCCTCGACCCCATCATGGGCGCCGTGATCGACGGGCTGATCGTGGATTGCGTGACGCGCCTGGGCGCCACCGCATTCAGCATCACGCATGACATGGCCAGCGCGCGCCGCATCGGCGACCACGCGGCGATGATCCACAAGGGGCGCATCGTCTGGGCCGGCGATGCCGAGGCGCTGGGCCACACGGGCAATGCGATGGTGGACCAGTTCGCCAATGGTGAGCGCGAGGGACCGATCCAGATGGAGCTGCGTCGGTAGGGCATGATGCGTTGCGGCGGAATCGCCGAAGACGCTGAATCATGCTGTCAGCAAAGGCTGGACCATGATCCGTGTTTGCGGATCATCGTCCAGCGCGGTTTCCTTGGGGCGTGGACGGCTATACCCTCGCCCGGCGGGCCATCGGCCCCGACAGGGAGGATCTGCGATGGGCCATGTCATCCTGGGCTGGGACGGCGAGGACGCCGAGGCCCCCGCCCGCCGCGCCCGCGCGCGCGACCGGCATCTCGCGGTGCT
The DNA here is from genome assembly GCA_051860645.1 of Roseococcus sp. GTDB lineage: Bacteria > Pseudomonadota > Alphaproteobacteria > Acetobacterales > Acetobacteraceae > Roseococcus. Next base: position 10,630 of record JBHYDO010000074.1, on the reverse strand, counting down.
GCAGCGCTGGGCCTCCTCGGGCCGGTTGAACCTGGCCGTGCCGCTGTTCCGCGCCGATGGCTCCGCCGCCGGCTCCGTCATGATCCTGGACGGGGAGGACGAGGTCGGCACCCGCGAATACCTGCTGGAGGAGCCCTTTGCGCGCGATGGCGTGTGGCTCTCCTACCAGATGCGCCCCTTCCGCATCGCGCCCCTGCCCTACCAGCCTTTGCCCTCCGGCCCCATGCCCTCGGGCATGACCCATTGCGTCCTGATCGCCGAGGACCAGGAGGGCACGCAACTCCGCCGCGCCGCGGCCCGCGACCCGCACCTGGAGCGCGTCCGTGCCTTCGCCGAGGACGGCACGCTCGCCTGTGGCGGCGCCCTGATGACGCCGCGCGGCGAGATGGTGGGCAGCATCGCCATCACCCGCCACCCCGACGCCGCCGCCGCCCGCGCCTTCTGGGCCGAGGACCCCTATGTGACGCAGGGCGTCTGGGGCCAGATGGACATCTACCAGACCCGCTTCGCCCCCCTGCCCTACACGCCGCTTCCGGGGACCCAAGCCGAAGCCTGAGGCCGCGCATGACGGCCACGGCGCTGGGCATCGGCGCGTTGGCGCTGTGGGCCTTCCTCGGCCTGCTTTCGCGGCTGGCGGCCGGCATCCCGCCGCTGCAACTCACGGCGATGAGCTTCGCGGTGGCCGCCCTGGTGGGGGTGGCCGTCGTGGCCGTGCGCGGCAGGCTCTCGGCGCTGCGCCAGCCGGGCCTCGCCTGGGCGCATGGGGTGGGCGGCCTGTTCGGCTACCACGCCCTTTATTTCGCCGCCCTGGCCCATGCCCCGGCCATCGAGGCCAACCTGCTGAACTACCTCTGGCCGCTGCTGATCGTGCTGTTCTCGGCGCCCATCCTGGGGCTGCGACTCGGGCCCCGGCGGCTGGCCGGGGTGGGGCTGGGCTTCGCGGGCTGCGTGCTGCTGCTGGGTGGCGGCGCCAGCCTGCCGGCGGACGCACCGTGGAGCGTCTACCTCGGCTTTCTCTCCGCCATCGGCTGCGCGGTGGTCTGGGCGCTGTATTCGGTGACGGCGCGGCGGCTTTCGGCGGTGCCGACCGAGGCCGTGGCCGGCTTCTGCGGCGGCGCCGCGCTGCTGGCGCTGCTGGTGCACCTGGCCTTCGAGACAAGCGTGGCGCCCGATGCCCGCCAGGCCCTCGCTGCCCTGCTGCTGGGTCTGGGGCCGGTGGGTGCGGCTTTCTTCCTGTGGGATGCGGGGATGAAGCGCGGCGACCCGCGGCTGCTCGGCACGCTGGCCTATGCGGTGCCGGTCGCCTCCACCCTGCTGCTCGCGGCGGGTGGCGAGGGCAGCCTCAGCCCCGCACTGTGGGCCGCCCTGCTGCTGGTGGCGGGCGGCGGCTGGCTGGCCGCCACCGCCCGTCCCTGACCTCGCCTACCGGGCCCTCGCCTACTGGAACACCCGGGCCGAGAGCGCGGTTTGGAAGATGATCTGCGAGATGTCGAGGCCCAGCTGCAGATAGCGCGGGTCCAGCCGGGGCAGCGCGATGATCTCGTCGCCCGGCCGGAGCGGCGTCCGCGGGTCGATCACCCGTTCGCCGGAAGGACGGCGGATCAGCACGTTGCTGCTGCTGCCACGCTCGCTGAAGCCGCCGGCCTGCTGGATGTAGTCCTCCAGCCGCAGGTTGGGCTGCCACAGGATGGCGCGCGGCGCCCCCACCTCGCCCGAGACGAAGACGGTGTTGCTGCGCTCCGGGATCACGATGACGTCGCCATCCTCGAGGCGGAGCGCGCCGCAGCGGCCCTGGCTGTCCATCACCACCACGCGCCCGTCCGGCACGGCGGTGCGGGCGCGCTGGAGGTAGGTCGAGACCAGCTGCGCCTCGGTGTTGCGGATGGCGGCCACGCCCTGGGTCTGGGAAATCGCGGTGAACAACTGGCGTTCGAGCCGGTCCGCCGCCTCGTTCAGCGCACGCCGCTGCTGGTTGGCCACGCTGGTCCGCAGCAGGAACACGCTGTTGGTGTCGGCCAGGGCGGGGTCCACGGCGATGTAGTCCAGCGCCTGGCAGAGCGTCGCCTCGCGGTCGGCCACCAGCACGGAGGGGCCGATGCGGCTGCCCTCGACGGTCACGCGGATGGTGGGTGCGGGGCTGTCGGTGATGAAGGTGACGATGTCCTGGTCGGTCAGGGTCACGCTCTGGAAGTCCCGCAGGGTGACGTAGCGGGAGAAGGGGCGGCCATCGCGGCTGCCCTGGATCACGGCGTTGGTCGCGGCGGGCAGCGGGCGGGCGTAGCGGGCGAGTTCCTGCCCGGACATCACGCGGCCGGGAACCTCGAAGAGGTAGTTGTTGCGGACCGCGCCCGTCGCGCCCACCAGGGCGCGCTGCCGGCCGACCAGGACCGTGTCGCCCTCCTGCAGACGCAGCACCGGCAGCCGGCCGTCGAGCAGGAAGCGATAGAGGTCCACGCTGGCCAGGTTGCGCCCGCCGCGCATCACCGTGATGTCGCGATAGCTGCCGCGCGTAGGGTCCACGCCGCCGGCGCGCACCAGGAACTCGAGCACACTGTCGGCGGCCGAGCCACTGAAGCGGCCGGGCGTGCGGACGAAGCCCGTCACGAACACGCCGATCCGCTGCGCCGAGGTCAGCACCGCATAGACCTGCACCTGCTGGGTGTAGATGCGCCGCACCTCGCCCTCGATCAGCGATTGCAGGTCGCCGGTGCGGGTGCCGGCCACGCGCACGGGGCCGACATTGGGCAGGAAGAAGTTGCCCTCGGGATCCACGATGCCCGAGGCCTCGGCCTCGATCGCGCCCCAGACGCGCACGTTCAGCCGGTCGCCCACCGAGATGACGTAGTTCGGGTTGGGCGCGTCGGAGGAGGTGGCGGCGGTGCCGGTGAACAGCGCCGCGCCGAACACCGCCATGGGCTGGCCCTGTGGCCGCCGTGCCTCGCCCAGCGGCAGGGTGATGCCCGCGCCGGCCTCGGCCTCGGTCTCGGTGCCCGCGCGGGCCGTGCCGGCGGCGCCCGGCTGCTGGCCGAGCGCCAGCCCCTGGACGGCCGCGGCGCCGCCAGGCAGCAGGCCGGCCGCGCCTTGCGCGCGTGCCTCCACCGGCGGAAGGCCGAGCGGCAGGAGCAGGGCAAGCGCCAGCGCGGCGCGGAGAAACTGGTCAGGACGCATGTTCTTTTACCCCGGCAATCAACAGCCATGTCAGGCCATAGATCATGGACAGTCCTGCAAAGACATAGACCGTGAACAGGACGGGCTTCGGATAGAGCGAACGTTCCGCAAGATTGGGCTCGACGACGCGTTGCAGGAAGATCTGCTGGCGCTGCGCGTTGGATGTCGCAGTCTCGAAGCCGGCCATGGCGGCGGCGAGGCCGCGATTGGCCAGTTCCTGCTCCAGCACCAGGCGCTCGAAGCCTGCCACCTGCTGCGTCACCCCGCGATCGGCATTCGCCACCCGCGCGCGCTCCTCCTGGACCTGGCGCTCGACGGCGGTGATCCGGTTCCGGAGATTCTGGATCTGCGGGGAATTCGGGCGCGAGAAGGCCTGGAGCTGCTGCAAGTCGGAGCGCAGGCGCGTGGCCTCCGCCTCCAGCGCCCCGATGTTGCTCACGGCGAGCTCGGCCGAGCGGGTCGGGTTCAGCGCGAGCTCGCGCTGACGGAACTCAGTCACGGCAGCGGCGGCGCTGGCCACGCGCTCCTCGGCGCGCTCCACCACCTCGCGCGAGGCGCGCAGGGTCTCGTCCAGCATGCGCTGGTTGGCGCGGGTCACCCACTCCTCGCCGATCTCGAGGAGGTGGCGCGCGAGCGCGCGGCTCTGCTCCGGGGTGTAGGTCCGCACCGTCATGGTGACGATGCCGGTATAGGCGTCCGGCACCACCCTCACCTGGTAGCGGTAGTGGTCCAGCAGGCGCTCGGCCGTCGGATTGGGCCACCACAGGCGGGAATAGATGTCGGCTTGGGGCGGGCGGAAAACTTCCACGAGGTTCACGCGCTCTCGCAACGCGCCCAGTGCATCATGCGAAAGGAGGTGATCGCGCACGGCGTTCTCGCTCTCGCTGGAGCCGATCCCCCGCGCGCCCCCCATCAGTTCGGCGGTCAGCGAGGCGGCGCCGCTGCCCTGGGTCTTGATGACGAAGCGGGCCTCGGAGACGAATTGCGGCGTGGCGTAGAAGAAGAAGTACAGCGCCACCAGCAGGCTCGGCAGCACGACGCTGAAGGCGAAGGGATAGCGGCGCACCCTCTCGCCCAGGCGGCGGGCCGGCGTGTCGGCGGGGAAGGCGCCCCCCGAGGGGAAACCGATCTCGATGCCCGGCGGCCGCCCACGGGCCATGCGGGCCGGCGCCCCCAGGGCCGGCTGCGGGCGAAGGCCGCGTGCCCTAGAGTCGGTTGTAGGCGACGAAAGCTTCGTCCATATCTTCATGGAATGTCAGCCTGCCTCCGTTGAGGACTGCCGCATAGCGGCAGAACGTCCGCACTGTCTCTGCATTGTGTGAAACAAGGATCAATGCGCTGCGCCGGCGCCGTGACAGCAGCGCGTGCTGGCACTTCGCGTTGAAGCGCGCATCGCCGGCCGCCGTCACTTCGTCCAGCAGATAGCAGTCGAAATCCACGGCCAGCGACAAGGCAAAGCTCAGGCGGGAGCGCATGCCCGAGGAATAGGTCCGCACCGGCGCGTATATTTCCTCCTGCAACTCGGCGAAGTCGCGCACGAAGCCGACCGTCCAGTCGGCCGGGCGGCCATAGATGCGCGCGATGAAGCGCGCATTGTCCGCACCCGTCAGCGCTGGATGGACGCCGCCCGAATAGCCGAGTGGCCAGGAGATGGACATGGTCCGTTCGACGAGGCCCGAGGTCGGCTTCTCGACACCGGCCATGATGCGCATGAGCGTGGACTTGCCTGCACCGTTCCGGCCGAGGATGCCCACCGTGTCGCCCACCTGGAACGTCGCGTCCACGCCGCGCAGCACCTCGCGCACCAGGCCGCGCTCCACGAAGGTCTTGCGGATGGAGGTCAGCCGCAGCATGCGCGGACCTCACAGCTCAAGATGCGGTTTGGCTCGACGCAGGGCAAAGCCCCCATAGACGTTGAGCACGATGATACAGGATCCGACATAAAACAGGTCGTAATGATATGGTTGAATAGGCCCGAACTGCCCCTCGCGAATGAACTCAAAGATGTGGATGATCGGCAGCATCAGCACCACGCCCTGCAATTTGGTGGGCATCCACCAGACCATGTAGAAGACGCCGGTGAAGATGATGGAAATATAGAGCAGCGGGTGGACGATGCGGTCCACGACCGGCACGCCGAACTGCGTCAGGGCAAGGACGATCATGGCCACGCCATGCGCCAGCAGCGACATCATGATGATGCCCAGCCCCATCTGCACCCAGCTCGTGGGCCAGTCCCCGAAATAGACGCCGATCGCGACCAGGAAGACGCATGTGGCCATCATGACCGCCGCCGTCTCCAGGATCGTGCGCGAGATCATCACATCCTCGAGGGTCACGCGGGCGTGCCAGAGCAGGGGTTCGTTCTGCTCGGCCGCACTGGCCGCCCGGCCCACGATGGTTCGGAACACGTAGTAGATCACGTAGCCGATGACGGCGAAGCCCAGGATGTTGATCCCGCCGGGAATCACGCGGTCACGCAGGACGCGCGCCGTCGCCACGAAGACGCCCAGCAGCGCGGGCTCCACGAACAGCCACAGGAAGCCGAGGTTCTGCCGCCCGAAGCGCGAATGGATGTCGCGCATCATTAGCGCGCCCAGCACGCCCATCTGCACGCGCAGGGCGCGGCCGAAGCTGTTGTCCTCGAGCGTGGTGCGCTGGTGCGACACTTACCGCGCGTTGCCACGCAGGAGAGGACGGGCCGAGACGAAGCTGCCATCGACCCCACGGCAGGCCACCGCCGTCCGCTCCGTCACGCCGGTGCCCAGCAGGATCTCCCGGCATTCGCGCCCGCTCGCCGCGTTGTAGCTGCGCACGAGCCGTGCCGGCTGCCCCTGCACGGAACCGGGCCGCCCCGGCGTGGCGGTCGCGGCGAAGGCCGCCAGCGGGTCATCGGGGCGCGCCACCGCCGGCACCGCCGCCGGCACGGGTTCCGCGCCGCCGAGGCTTGGCATGGTCACGCCCCCAATGGTGGTTCCACAACCGGAAAGAACGCCCAGCGCAAGAAGCAGCGAGAGAACGGTGATCCGCAACTGCACTTTCCTTCATGAAATGGACTGATCGGGCTGGCCGTCCGTCGGCCGAAAGACATATATCGCCGTTGCGCTCACCGCAAATGTTGAAAGGCCGCCATCTGGATGTTGCAGCCCCTGCCCGCCTTGACCGAAGCGCCGGAGGCGTGGCGGGCGTTGCTCGAGCCGCGGCCCGGCGTGGGCCGGCTTGATCCGTTCTCCGGCGCGCCCCTCGCACCGGGCGCGGCCGAGGCGCTGCTCGACCTTTGGCATGAGCGCGTGGCCGACAATTCCCGCGTGGCCGCGCTGCTGGGCATGGACCGGTGGAAGCAGGCCGCCATCCATGCCGCCTTCGCCCGCCCCGGCGGCCCGCCCCCCTTCGCCGCGACGGCGGAGGAGGCGCTCGCCCTCGCGCAGCGCATGCCCGGCGGCGCCATCGCGGCCTGGGCGACCCGCCTCCCGGCAGGCTTCGCCGCCCGCTGCGCCGCGGCCGGCGTGCCGCTGCTGCATGTGGAGGATGGCTTCCTGCGCTCGGTCGGGCTTGGGGTGAACTTCGTCACCGCGGGCTCGCTCTGCGTGGACCCGCATGTGCCGCACTATGACCCCGGCGCGCCCAGCCTGCTGGAGCGCACCCTCTGCAGCAATGAATTCCCGCCGGACGTGCTCGAGCGGGCGGGCGCGCTGCGCGCACGGATCGTGGCGCTGGGCATCACCAAATACAACCTCGGCGGCGGAGCGGCGTCCGACCTGACGGCCGCCTTCGGCCAGGCCGGCGCGCGGCGGCGCATCCTGGTGCCGGGCCAGGTGGAGGACGACGCCTCCGTGCGCCTGGGCGGCGCCGGCATCCGACGCAATCTGGAGTTGCTGGCCGCGGTGCGCGCCGCCAACCCTGACGCCTGGATCGTCTATCGCCCCCATCCGGACGTGCAGACCGGCTATCGCCGCGGCTACGTGACCCGGCGGGAGGCGCTGGAACACGCCAACGCCGTCCTGCCGCAGGGCGACATCGCCGCGCTCTTCGCGCAGGTGCAGGAGGTGCACACCCTGACCAGCCTGGCCGGCTTCGAGGCGCTGCTGCGGGGCCTGTCCGTCACGACCTACGGCCAGCCCTTCTACGCGGGATGGGGGCTGACGCAGGACATGAAGCCGCCGCCGCGCCGCGGCCGCGCCCTTTCGCTCGACGCGCTTGTGGCCGGCGCGCTGCTGCTCTACCCGCGCTACACCGACCCCGTGACCGGCCTGCCCTGCCCGCCCGAGACGCTGCTGGACCGGCTGGGCCAGCGCAGTGCCTGGCCGCCGCTCCCGCGGGGGCGGCGGCTGTATGACCGGCTGTGGTGGCGGCCGCAGGGATGGCTGCTGAAGCAGGCGCGGCACCTCGGGCTCTGGCAGCGTTGAACATCCTCGTCACCGGCGCCTCGCGCGGGCTGGGCGCGGCGCTGGCGCGGGAGTTTTCCGCCCCCGGCGCGCATCTCTGCCTGGTGGCGCGTGACGGCGAGGCCCTGGCGGCCGTGGCCGCTGAGTGCCGGGGCCGCGGCGCCACGGTGGAGACCGCGCTGTGCGACGTGCGCGACGCCGGGCCGCTGGCCGAACTCCTGCTGGGATGGGACGCGGCGCGCCCCTTCACCCTGCTCATCGCCAATGCCGGCGTGACCGGCGGCACGCCGCCCGGCGGCGGGCTGGAGGGCTGGGAGAGCGCCACCCGCGTGCTCGGCGTGAACCTGATGGGCGCGGTGAACACGGTCGAACCCCTGTTGCCCGCGCTGCTGGCGCGGCGGGCGGGGCGCGTGGCCCTCATCGCCTCGGTGGCGGCCTTCCAGGGACTGCCGGACAGCCCGGCCTACTCGGCCTCCAAGGCCGGGCTCTGGGCCTATGGCGAGGCGCTGCGCGCGCGGCTGGGGCCGGCCGGCGTCGGCGTCACCTGCATCGCACCCGGCTTCTTCACGAGCGACATGAGCGCGCGCTTCCACGGCGCCCATCCGGGCGAGATGCCGCTGGAGGCCATGGCCGCGCGCGTGGCCCGCGCCCTCCGTCGCGGACGGGGACGGGCGATCATCCCGGCGCCGCTCGGTCTGCTGCTTCGCCTGCTGGCCCTGCTGCCCGCCCAGCTGACCGACCGCGCGGCCCGGGTGCTCCGCTTCACGATCCGGGCGGACTGACCACGCAGCGCAGGACGCCCGCCGCCTGCAGCCCCAGAATCAGCGGGCCCACATGCATCATCTGCCCCAGCGCGCCCTGCGGCAGCGCGGCCATCAGCGCGGCTGGGTCGTGCAGTTCCACGCGAATGGCCTCGCCCGGGTCGGGCGTCGGCTCGGCGAAACGGCGCAGCCCGGTGGCCAGCATCACGTGCAGGCGGTTGGACTGGATGGCGGGGTTGGGCGCGCCTGCGAACAGACCGCGCCATGCGCCACCGCCGAACCCCGTCTCCTCAAGCAATTCGCGGCGGGCGGCGGCGATGGGGTCGGCGTCGGTGGGGTCAATCACGCCGCCTGGGAGTTCCAGGCTCCAGCACTGGGCGGCGTGGCGCCATTGCCGCACCAGGACGAGGCGCCCATCCTCGGTCAGCGGCACCACGGCGCACCAGTCGGGGTAGTCCAGCACATACCAGGGCGCCAGTTCCTCGCCGGTGGCGGTGCGCAGATGATCCGCGCGCAGCCGGATCCAGCGGTCATCCAGCAGGGTTCGTGATCCGAGGGTGGTCCAGGGCGCGGCGCCTGCGGGCGGGAAGACGTCATCGGGCATGACGCTCCCTGCCACGGCGGGCGCCGCCCGCGCAACCTGTCGTCAAACCAGGCGGGTGCGGACCTCGCCCACGCCCTCGACGAACCCCTCCAGCAGGTCGCCGCGCTCCACGGCGGCCACGTTCTCGGGCGTGCCGGTCATGATGAGGTCGCCGGGGGCCAGCGCCACCAGTTCGGACAGGTTGGCGATGACCTCGGGGACCGACCAGATCAGCTTGGACAGGTCGCTCACCTGGCGCTGCCGGCCGTTCACCAGCAGTTCGATCCTGCCCCTGGAGGGGTCGAAGCCTTCGGCGGGGCGCAAGGCACCCATGGGGGCGGAGTGGTCGAAGCCCTTGCCCATGTCCCAGGGGCGGCCGGTCTTCTTGGCCTCGTTCTGCAAGTCGCGCCGGGTCATGTCGAGGCCGGCGCAATAGCCCCAGACATGGCTGAGCGCATCGGCCACCGCGATGTTGGACCCGCCCGTGCCGATGGCGACGACCAACTCCATCTCGTGGTGGAGCGACCTGGTCTTGGAGGGGTAGGGCATGTCCGCGCCGTTGATGAGCGCGGCATCGGCCGGCTTGGTGAAGTAGAACGGCGGCTCGCGCGTCGGGTCACTCCCCATCTCGATGGCGTGTTCGGCGTAGTTCCGGCCCACGCAAAAGATGCGCCGCACCGGGAACAGGGCGTCGCTGCCCTGGATCGGCACGGCGGCCATCGCGGGCGGGTTGATGACATATTGGGGCAAGGCAGGGCTCCCTCGAGGTTGGGGCGACGCTGGAGCAGCCTCGCCGTGGGCGGTGATCCGGAGGGTCTAGAGCGGGATGCGCCGAGGGGAAATCATCGAAGACGCCGAATCCCGCGACCAGCAAGGGCAGGGGAGGCTGCGGGAACGCATCGAACACAGCCTGCTCCGGAGCGGGACGTGCCTTGGCGGAGCAAGGCGGGTGCGTGCCGCGCTGCCGCCGACTGCGCGGCGCCAGGGGCAACGGGCAGGCCGGCGGCGCCAGGGCGCACGCGTGACATTTTCATGCTTGACCCGGCTTCGGCGGGAATGACAGTTTTTTCGCGCGATGAAGGAGCGCGGCCCGACAACACTTCGGCGCTTGCCTGAAACGCAAAAGCGCCCGACCAGGGGGGTGGTCGGGCGCCCGTGCAGTACACTACCGATCGGAGTGGTCGGGCGAGCCGGTTGGGGAAACCGGCGCGTCCACCGGCGATGTTCAGCCGCCAGCGTCAAAAGAGTAGCACCCTGTGTCAGGGATGCCAACAGGATTCATGCCTGGGGGAGCGGCGCTATTCGGCCGCCTGCAAGGGGAAGCGCGACTTGGACCGCTCGGCGCAGGCGGTGCCGAAGGCGGTGAAGATAGCCCGGCTGAAGGCGTCGCGCTCCCAGTCATACTCCGGATGCCATTGGACGCCCCAGGCAAAGTTGCGCGCCTCCAGCACCCGCACCGCCTCGACCGTCCCATCGGGCGCCCAGCCCATCGCCTCAAGCCGTGGGGCGAGGCGCTGGACGCCCTGGTTGTGCAGGGAGTTCACCGGCACTTCCTCCCCTCCGGCCAGTTCCGCCAGCAGCGCGCCCGGCGCCAGGCGCACGGCATGGGCCTTGCCGGTGCGGACCAGCGGGATGGGCTGGTCGCTGGGCGTGGAGTGGTCCATGCGGCGCGGCAGGTCCTGGATGCGCTGGTCCAGGCTGCCGCCCAACGCCACGTTCAGCTCCTGCATGCC
>JBHYDO010000073.1:11833-16662 GCA_051860645.1 Roseococcus sp. | reverse complement strand
GCGTGGGCAGCCGGCCGGTCACGGTGACGCGGGCCGCGAGGTTCAGCCGGGCCGCGGCCCCGGTGATCCGCGCATCCAGCCCGTCCTGCGCGCCGCCCACGAAGACGAGCCGCGCGCCGGGATGCTCGGCCGCGACACGCGAGAAGGCCGACAGCAGCTGCAACGGCCCCTTGCGGATGGTGATCAGGCCAAAGGCGGCAATGACCAGCGCCTCCCGCCGCAGCCGCAGAACGGCGCGGGCCCTGGCGCGCATGGGGAGCTCCGGACCGGCGCGCAGATGCGCCACCACCCGCACATGCGCGGTGGCCTCGGCCCCATACTCCTCCAGCAGCCGGCGCCGCGCATGGTTGGAGTGCACCAGCACCCCCATGGCCTGCGCCAGCAGCCCGCCGCTGCCGGCCGGTTGGTGCCCGCTGAGCGCGGAAGGGTAGCCCTCCTCCTCGACGCGGCCGGCCACCGCGCCCTCGCGCTCGGCGCGGTCGGACAGCATCCAGTTGCGCAGGTCGGTCAGCACGGGGTCGTGCAGGGTGACCACCCCGGCATGGCGCGGCAGCAGGCGGCGCAGGACGGGCGCATGCAGCGGGTTGTTGCCGACCTGATAGAGGATGCGGTCGAACCGGTGGCCCTCGCCCAGGAACTCGGTCTCCGACATCCAGGGGAAGCGGCCGGCCAAGGCCCCCTCGGGCGGCGCGGCCGAGACCAGCGTCACGGCATAGTGCGGCGCCAGCGCAGGCGCGAGTTCGGCCGTGTAGTCGGCGATGCCGGTGGGCGCGGGCGGCAGCGGGGCCACAAGGGCGAGGCGCGGGCGCGGCAGCGGGCGCCAATAGCCGCGCCGCGCGCCGGTGGCCAGCAGGGCAGGCCAGGCGCGGGCCGCCGCGGCGTCCCAGCTGAACTCCCGCGCGCGGCGCAGGCCGTAGGCCGACATCTCGGCGCGGCGGTCGGGGTCGGCCAGCAGCGCCTCGATCAGGCGGGCGAGACCCGCGGGGTCGTTGGGGTCGAACAGCGCATCGGCCCGGCCCAGCACCTCGGGCATGGCCGAGACATTGCTCGCGATCACCGGCGCGCCGCAGGCCATGGCCTCCACCAAAGGCAGGCCCAGCCCTTCGGCCAGCGAGGGGAAGACCAGCATGGCGCATTGCGCATAGAGGCCGGGCAGGTCCGCCTCCGCCACGAAGGGCAGGGTGACGACCTCGGCCGGCGTCAGCCCCCGGGCCTCGGCCATGGCGCGCAGGTGCGGCGGGTTCACATGCCCGATGGCGAGCGGGTGGCGGGCGCGCAGGGCGGCCGGCAGCAGGGCGAGCGCATCCAGCAGCACGCCCTCGTTCTTCCTCGGGTCACCGGCGCCGAGATAGAGCAGGTAACCGGGCCGCAGCCCGTAGCGCGCCGGCAGGCCGGGGTCGGGCGGGTCCGGCGGCGCGAAGTGCGGCTCCACCCCGCCGCCCACGACGGCGAGGCGCGCGGGCGGCGTGCCGAGGTGGCGCGTCGCCTCGGCGCGCGTCGCCTCGGAGTTGCAGAGCAGCAGCTCGGCCGCGCCCAGCTCATCCAGCGCGCGGTGATACCAGGGCAGCAGCCCCGCCTCGCGCCACAGCCCGTCGAGGTAGAGCGGGCGCAGCGAGAGGGGGATGAGGTCGTGCAGCACCGCGGCCGTGTGGGGGCGCTGCAGGCTGGCGGGCCAGGTGGTGACGGCCTCGTCGCGCCAGCCCTCGAAGACGGAACCCAGCAGCAGCAGGTCCGGCGTCGCGTCGTGCACGGCCTCGGCGCGCAGGATTTCGGCGAGGCGCCGGCGCGGCGATTGCGGGTCGCTGCCGGCCGCGCAGCCCTCGGGCGGGGTCCAGAGGTGCAGGGCGTCGCGGCCCAGCACGGGCGCGAACTCCTCCATCAGCCGCGCGGCCGATTCGCGCAGCCGGGCATTGACCAGCAGATGCAGCTCGTTCGGGCCGCGGGCGCGCGCCAGGCCGCGCGCCAGGCCCAGCACGAAGCGGCCCACCCCGGCGGCGCGCGAGACGCCCTGCGCCCCCTGCATGTCGAGCAGCACGCGCATGATCAGGGGCGGCGCGCGCCGGCCAGGCGCAGCGCCGCGCGCCCGGCCTCGCCGCCCGGCAGGCTGGTCGGGCCGGCACCGCGCTGCAGCCGCGCCTCAAGCTGCGCCAGCCGCTCATCGCCCGGCAGCCCCATCGCCTCGCCGCCCGAAAGCAGCAGCGCCTCCAACAGGGCGAGCCGTCCCCCCGTGTCGGTCTCCGCCGCCCATTGCAGGCCGACGAGGCGCAGTGGCGGCAGCCCGCCCCCGGCCATGGAGAGGCGGATGCGCGCGACGCCTTCCGCACCGCCGTTCGCCTCCGCCTCCGCCTCCAGGCGCAGCGGCAGGATGAGCGGGCCGCCGGCCAGCGGGAGCGGCGCCTCGCCGTCCGGGTGGCGCAGCACGCCGCCCGCGCCGGGCTGGACGGCCAGGTGCAGCAGCACGCGCAGCGCCTCGCCCGCCGCCACCCCCTCGGCCAGGAAGGCGATGACGGGCGCGGTCGAGATCGGCTGCACGCCCACCATGTCGGCCGAGAGGTCCCAGCCATCGCCCAGCATGGCGGCCCAGGCGGGGTTGTCGGCCAGCGCGCCGAAGCGCAGCGCGCGGCGGGGCGGCAGCCGCGCCACGCCTGCGCCCACCGCCGCCACTTCGCGGAGCGCGAGCCGGATGGGGCGCGGGTCGGGGTGGCCGGGCGGCGGTTCGAGCGGGCCTTCCAGCACGAAGCCCAGCACATGGCGGCCGGCGGGCAGTTCCAGGACGGCCACCGCCTCCTGCCCCGCCATCAGGCCGAACCAGCGCGGGGTCGCACCCTCGGCAAAGGCGCCCAGGCGGTTCATCTCGGCCCAGGGGCGGGCGGCGAAGCGCAGCACCAGCGTGGCCGGCTCGGTGAGCGTGACGGCAAGGCTGCCATGCCGGCCGAGCAGCGGTGCGCCACCTTCCTCCGGCGGCTCAAAGCCGGTGCCCAGCAGCATGGCGCCGGGCGCGCCGGCGGCGAGGGCGAGGCGCGCGCCGGGCGCGAGGCTGGGGGCCACGGGCGTCTCGCGCTGGGGCGGCGGGCCCGCGGTGATCCCGGCCACGCCGGACAGGAAGTCGGCCGTGACCTCGGGCCAGCTGCGCGCGCGGAATTCGGCCCGGATCCGCGCCTCGGCCGCGGCGAGCGCCGCACGGTCGGTCACGAAGTGGCGCACGCGCCCGGCGATGGCGCGCGGGCTGTAGGCGTCGATGGGCTCGGCGAAGCCGGCGCCGGCCTCGGGGGTCGCGCCCTCGGGGGCGGCGAGGCAGAGCTTGCCGAGTGCGAGGGATTCGCCCACCGGCAGGCCCCAGCCCTCGGTGAAGGACGGGAAGATGGAGAACAGGCAGCCGCGATACAGCGCGTCCAGCTCCGGGTCCGAGATGCCGTGCACGAGGCGGATGCGGCCATCGAGGTAACGCGTGGCCTCGAGCTGCGCCATCAGATCCTCGACCCGCCAGCCCGGCCGGCCCACGATGACCAGCGGCGGCGGTTCGAACCCCTCGGCCAGCAGCAGGCGCCAGGCCTGGAACAGCGCCAGGTGGTTCTTGCGCGCCTCGATGGTCGAGACGCTGAGGATGTAGTCCTGCCCGCGCAGCGCCTCCAGCGCGGGCGGCCAGGCGTTGCCCTCCTCCGGCAGGGCCGCGTTCATGCGGTGGGCCAGCGGCACGGGGCGGATGGGCATGGCGGGCGCGCCGAGCCGGGCCAGCACGCGGGCCAGTTCGTGCATGGTGTATTCGCTGATGGTCAGCGCGAAGTCCCAGAGCTGCGCGCCCTCGGCCAGGCCCTGGCGGAAGGCGCGCACCGTGCCCTCGCTGGTGTATTCGGGGTGGGTCTCGGGGATGAGGTCATAGACCAGCACGCCAATGCGCAGGCCCTCGGCGCGCAGACGCGCCAGCGCCGCCGGCGCGCCCGCCCAGAACCAGAAGGCGCCCAGGATGATGAAGGTGCGCGCGGCTGCGAGGTCGGTCGGGCGGGCGCGGTCGAGGGCGGCCTCCACCAGGGCGCGGGCGCGGTCGTGGTCGTGCCGCTCCGCCAGGCAATAGGCGAGGATGGCGCGCAGGTCGCCGACATCCAGCGTCCAGAGCGGGCCCATGCGCTCGGCCAGCACCACGAAGCGAGCGTCCGCGGCGGCGGCGGCGTCGGCCAGGATGCCCTCGGCGAGGCCGAGCTGCACGCGCTGGATGCCGGTGGCCCGGCCGGTCTCGCGCACCAGGTTCAGCAGGTCGGTCACGTCGTAGAGGGTGGCGCCGGCCGCCGCGTCGGGCCGGGTGGGCGGCGGCGCGCCGGTGGTGCGGCGCACCATCTGCCAGTGCCGGCGGTCGGGATGCGCGCCCCAGCAGGCCAGCGCGGCCTCGCGCGCCTGCCCATGCTCGAAGGCCGCCAGCGCGGCCTCGGCCAGGGCGCGCAGGGTCGGGATGTCGGTGGGCGCGGCGGCGGCGGCCTGCCGGGCTTCGGCCAGCGCCCGGGGGGCGGCCGCGCGCCGGGCGGCGGGGGCGGGGGGGCGCCGCGGGGGGCGGCGGGCCCGGGGTCGGCGTCGGGGCGCAGCGCCTGCAATTCCCGCGCGGCGTGGTTCACGGGGGCGAGGCGGGCGGAGAGATCATAGGCCTCGGTCGCCTCGGTGAGGCGGCCCTGCAGCTTCAGCACATGCCCCAGGTGCAGGGGCGCATCATGGTCGGCGGGATGCAGGCGCGGGGGCGCGCGCGGGGCCCCGACGGCCCCCCCCAGCACCCCCCCCCCCAGCAGGGCCAGACCCCGGGGGAGGCAGGGTGCCGCGGCGTGGGGCAAGGGCGGGCGGGGGGG
>JBHYDO010000073.1:0-11823 GCA_051860645.1 Roseococcus sp. | reverse complement strand
CGCCACGCTCCTTCTCGGCATGCCCGAGTTGGATCCAGATGGCCGCGTCTTGCGGAATGGTCGCGAGGTAGCGCCGGTAACCGGCGGCGGCGGCGGCCCAACGGCCGGAATCGCGCGCTGCATCCGCCTGGTCGCGCGCGAGCAGGGCCGGTCGCAACCGCCAGCGGCGGAGCAGGCCCCCGATCACGCCCAAGGCGTGCCGTTCCGGAACGTCTGGCGCCGCGTGGCGCCGATGCGACAGACACCCGAACCAGGCCGCGCAGCAATTGGCACAGGCATCTCCCGCATCACCTCCGGCTGCATCCCTGCATTCCAGCGCAGGGCGCAGCCGTCAAGGCTTGCGCGGCGCCCGGCCCGCGTGGCGGCGCGTCAGGCGCGGCCGTTCACCACCGCCTCGTAGTCCTTCATCAGCGTCTCGGTGATGCTGCCGGGCGTGAAATCCTGGGTTCCGATGCGGCGCACGGGCGTCACCTCCGCCGCCGTGCCGGCGAGGAAGACCTCGGTCGCGCGGGGCAGTTCGTCGGGGCTGATCACGCGTTCCACCACCTTCATCTGGCGCTTGCGCGCGAGGCCCATGACGGTGCGGCGGGTGATGCCGTCCAGGAAGCAGGTGGGGGTGGGCGTGTGCACCTCGCCGTCGAAGACGAAGAAGGCGTTGGCACCGGTGGCCTCGGCGATGTCGCCCTTCCAGTCCAACATCATGGCGTCGTCGGCGCCCTCGTCCATGGCGGCGTGCTTGCTCATGGTGCCGATCATGTAGAGGCCGGTGGCCTTGCTGGCCGTGGGTGCGGTCTCGGGGTGCGGGCGGCGCCACTTGGCCATGGCGAGGTTCACGCCCTTCATGCGCTGCTCCACGCCGAAATAGGCGCCCCACTCCCACACCGCGATGGCCATGTGCACCTTGGTGTGCTGGGCGGCCACGCCCATCTCCTCGGCACCGCGCCAGGCGATGGGGCGCACATAGGCATTGGTGAGGTTGTTGCGGACCAGGGTTTCCTGGCAGGCGGCGTCGATCTGCTCCACCGTCCAGGGGTTCTCGAAGCCCAGGATGCGGCCGGAATTGATCAGGCGCTCACTGTGCTCGCGCAGCTTGAAGATCTGGCCGTTATAGGCACGCTCGCCCTCGAAGACGGCCGAGGCGTAGTGCAGGCCATGGGACAGGACATGCAGCTTGGCATCCCGCCAGGGGCGGAATTCGCCATTCCACCAGATGAAGCCGTCACGGTCGTCGAAGGGAACCAGGGCCACGGGCGTTTCTCCAGACGGTTTGCACCCAATCGGGTTTGCACATTGCGCTTGCGCCGTCGGGGATGTTCGGAAAGGAAAGCCCTGACACCTTTCGGCGCAGCATCATTGCGTGATGCAACGCCCTTCTAGAATGAACGGAAAAAATGTGTCAATGAACCTGACCGAAAATGGGAGCATGGCAGCCATGCCGGACCGGCCGGAAACCCTTCGCCCCGAAGAAGCCCGTCGCCAGGCGGGCGACCCGCACCGCCCCGGACCTGGCCGGCCAGATCCGGCGAGGGCCGATCCGCGCGGCGAGGCCGAGCTTCGCCCCGGCGCCGGCCCCGCGCGCAGCCTGCTGTTCCTGCGCGAAGAGGAGCTTCGCCTGGCGCAGGACCTGCTCTATTTCGGCTATCGTGACTTCACGGCCGGGGCGGACCGCATCCTGGCGCAGCTCGACATGGGGCGCGCCCATCACCGCGTGCTGCACTTCGTGGGCCGCGCGCCGGGCATGAAGGTGGGCGACCTGCTGGCCATCCTCGGCATCACGAAGCAATCCCTGGGGCGCGTGCTGCAGCCGCTGATCGACCAGGGCTATGTCCAGCAGGCACCCGGGCTGAAGGACAAGCGCCAGCGCCTGCTGCGCCTGACGCCGCAGGGCGAGGCGCTGGAGCGCCGCCTGTTCGACGCCCAGCGCGAATGGGTGCTGCGCGCCTACCGCGAGGCCGGGCCCGAGGCGGTGGAAGGCTTCCGCCGCGTGATGCGCGGCATGATGGGCCCGGAGGCGCGCACGCAGTTCGAGGCGCTTGAGCGCACCGCCGCCCCGGGCCGCACGACGCCGGCCTTCGCGCCCGCGCCCGGCTCGGACAGGGTGGGCCCGGACAGGGTGGGCTCGGACAAGGCGGGCTCGGACCGGGCGGCCCCGCCCAGCCCCATCGCCGCGCGGCGGAGCGCCTGAGCCATGGCCGAGCCCGCCGCGGACATCCTGGTCATCGACGATGACGCCCGGCTGCGCGCCCTGCTGCAGCGCTTCCTGGCCGAGCAGGGCCACCGCGTCGCCGTGGCCGCCGACAGCGCCGCCGCCCGCGCCGCCATCGCCAACATGGCCTTCGACCTGCTGGTGGTGGACGTGATGATGCCCGGCGAGACGGGTCTCGAGTTCGTCGAAGCCCTGCGCCGTGACGGCGGCGACACGCCCGTGCTGATGCTCACCGCCCGCGGCGACCCCGACGACCGCGTGGCCGGCTTCGAGCACGGCGCCGACGACTACCTGGCCAAGCCCTTCGACCCGCGCGAACTGGCGCTGCGAATCCGCACCATCCTGCGCCGTGCCCAGCCCGCCGCCCCCGCCGCCGCCCCGCTCGGCCTCGTGCAGCTCGGCGAGCGCTGGTTCGACGCCGAGCGCGCGGAGCTGCGCACGCCCGAGGGCGTGCAGCGCCTGACCGGCGGCGAGACGGCCCTGCTGACCGCGCTGGCCCGCCGCCCCGGCGAGGTGCTCTCGCGCGAGGACATCGCCACGGCCCTCGGCACGCCCGATGCCGGCGAGCGCAGCGTGGACGTGCAGGTGACGCGGCTGCGCCGCAAGATCGAGGCCGACCCGCGTGAGCCGCGCTTCCTGCACACCATCCGACACCGCGGCTATGTGCTGCGGCCCGGCCCGTGAGCGCCGCCCCGCCCCGCCCCCGCCGCGCGGCCCTGCTGCGGCCGGACAAGTCGCTGGCGCGGCGGCTCAATGCCGTGCTGCCGCGCGGGCTGCTCGCGCGCGTGCTGCTCATCCTGCTGCTGCCGCTGGTGGTGCTGCAGGGCGTGGCGCTGCAGCTTTTCTATGGCGGGCACCTGGACGTGATCTCGCGCCGGCTCACCGCGGGCCTCGCCGGCGATATCGGCTTCGTGGCCGCCATGATCGAGAACGCAGCCCCCGAGGCGCGGCCCGTCATCATGCGCGAGGCGCAGTGGCGCCTCGGCCTCGCGCTCAGCCTGGAGCCCGGCGCCACGCTGGGCGCCATTCCGGAGCGCCCGGCCTGGATGCGCCTGCTGCCGCTGGAGGGCGATCTGCGCGCGGCGCTGCGCGAACGCCTGGCCCGGCCCTATGACGCCGACTGGCACAGCGACCCCGCCGCCATCATCATCCGCGTGCAGCTCACCGAGGGGGTGCTGAACGTGGAGGCCTCGCGCAAGCGCCTGCTGACCACCACGCTCTATGTCTTCGTGCTGTGGCTGGTGGGATCGGCCGCGCTGCTGGCGCTGGTGGCGGTGCTGTTCATGAAGAACCAGGTGCGCGCCATACGCCGCCTCGCGGAGGCGTCGGAAACCTTCGGCCTGGGGCGCGATGCCGGGCCCGTGAAGCCCGAGGGCGCGCGCGAGGTGCGCCAGGCCGCGCTGGCCTTCAATGCCATGCGCGAACGTATCCTGCTGTTCGTGAACCAGCGCACCGAGATGCTGGCCGGCATCAGCCACGACCTGCGCACGCCGCTCACGCGCATGCGCCTCGAACTCACCATGCTGCCCCGCACGCCCGAGACGGAGGCCGACATCGCCGCCCTCACCCAGGATGTCGAGGAGATGGAGCGGATGGTGGAAGCCTACCTCGCCTTCGCCCGCGGCGAGGGCACGGAGGCGGCCCGGCCCGCGGACCTCGTCGCCATCGTGACCGACACCGCGGCCAAGGCCCGGCGCAGCGGGGCGATGCTGGAGCTTGACCTGCCACCCAGCCTGCACCTGCCGCTGCGGGCGGACGCGATGGCCCGCGCGCTGGGCAACCTGCTGGACAATGCGCGGCGCCATGCCCGCCGCATCGCGGTGACGGTCCGCCGCGCGCCAGGGCCCGAGCGCGACTGGGCGGAGGTGCTGGTGGATGATGACGGGCCGGGCATTCCGGCCGCCGACCGCGCCGCCGCCTTCAAGCCCTTCACCAGCGGCTCGGCGACCGGGACGGGGCTGGGGCTGGCCATCGCGCGCGACATCGTGCGCGCCCATGGCGGCGAGATCGGCCTGGAGGAAAGCCCGATGGGCGGGCTGAGGGCGCGGCTGCGGCTGCCGGTGTAGAGCGTGATCGCCGGAGGGCCGGAGGCGGAAATCACGCGGGCCACCGAAGGCCTCAGCCGATCCGGTCCGTCCCCATCCAGGGCCGCAGCACTTCGGGCACCAGGATGCCGCCATCCGGCTGCTGGTGCGTCTCCATCACCGCGATCAGCGCGCGGCCCACCGCCACGCCGCTGCCGTTCAGCGTGTGCAGGAATAGGTTCTCCTTGCCGCGGCGGAAGCGGGCCTTCATGCGGCGCGCCTGGAAGTCCCGGCAGTTGGAACAGGAGGAGATCTCGCGCCAGGCGCGCTGGCCGGGCAGCCAGACCTCCAGGTCATGGGTGCGGGCGGCGGCGAAGCCCGTGTCGCCGGCGCAAAGGAAGACACGCCGCCACGTGAGGCCAAGCTCGGTCAGGATGGTCTCGGCGCAACGTGTCATGCGCTCATGCTCGGCGGCACTGTCCTCGGGGCGGGTGATGGAGACCATCTCCACCTTGGGAAACTGGTGCTGGCGCAGCATGCCGCGCGTGTCGCGCCCCGCGCTGCCGGCCTCGCTGCGGAAGCAGGGGGTGAGTGCCGTGTAGCGCAGCGGCTGATCGGGCTCGGGGATGATCTGGTCGGCGACAAGGTTGGTGAGCGGCACCTCGGCGGTGGGGATCAGGTAGTGGTCGCCGGTGCGGAACAGGTCTTCCTCGAACTTCGGCAGTTGCCCGGTGCCGTAGAGGGTGGCCGCGTTGACCAGCAGCGGCGGGTTCACCTCGGTGTAGCCGTGGCGATCGGTGTGCACGCCCAGCATCCACTGGCCAAGCGCCCGCTCCAGCCGGGCGAGCGCGCCCTTCAGCACCACGAAGCGGCTGCCGGAGAGGCGCGCGGCGGTGGCGAAGTCCATGAGGCCCAGCGCCTCGCCAAGCTCGAAATGCTGCTTCGCGCCCTCGATCTCCGCCGGCTCACCGTGCCGGTGCAGGACGACATTGGCGCTCTCGTCAGCACCGTCCGGCACTTCGGCGTCGAGCGTGTTGGGCAGGATGGACAGCGAATCGTTCAAGGCGGCCTCGCGCGCGGCCGGGTCGGCGGCGGCGGCTTCGGCCATGACGGCGGCGACCTCGGCCTTGAGGCGCTCGGCCTCGGCCGCGTCGCCGCGCTTCATGGCGGCGCCGATGTCGCGCGAGAGGGCGTTGCGCCGGGCCTGCGCGCCTTCGCCCAGGCCGATGGCGGCACGGCGCGCATCGTCCAGCGCCAGCAATGCGGCGGATTGCGGGGCGAGGCCGCGCCGGTCCAGGGCCGCGTCGAAACCGGCGGGGTCCGCGCGGCCCCCCTTGATGTCATGCATGGCTCAGGCCTGTCCCGCGGTCAGTCGGCGTCGAGCTTCACGGGCTTGGGCGCCATCCAGGACGCCAGCAGGATCGAGACCTCGTAGAGCAGGATCAGCGGCAGGGCGAGGCCCACCTGGCTGATGATGTCCGGCGGCGTGATGATGGCGGCCAGCACGAACATGCCCACGATCGCATAGCGCCGGCCCTTGCGCAGCGTCTCCACCCGCAGGATGCCCACCTTGCACAGCAGCACCAGCAGCACCGGCATCTGGAAGGCGAGGCCGAAGGCCAGGATCATGTGCATGACCAGCGAGAGATACTCGCTCACCTTCGCCTCCAGCTGGATGGCGACGGTGTCCGAGCCGCCCGGCGTCTCGAAGCTGATGAAGAACTGCCAGGCCATCGGGAAGATGAAGTAGTAGACCAGCGCCGCGCCCGCCACGAACAGCACGGGCGAGGCCAGCAGGAAGGGCATGATGGTCCGCTTCTCGGAGCGGTAGAGCCCGGGCGCGATGAACAGCCACAGCTGCGTGGCCCACATTGGGAAGCTGAAGAACACGGCGCCGAAGAAGGCGACCTTGAGATAGGTGAAGAACGCCTCGTACAGCGCGGTGAAGATCATGCGGCGGTCGCCGCCGCCCTGCTCCATCAGGATGTTGGCCAGCGGCCGCGCCAGGAAGCCATAGATCTGCGTGCTGAAGTAGTAGCACACCATGAACATCAGGATGAAGGTGCCCACCGACCACAGCAGCCGCACGCGCAGCTCCATCATGTGTTCCAGCAGCGACATGGGCTTGTCGTTGATAGGATCGTCCTTGGTCATGTCGGACACGTCAGGGCCTCATGCGGTCTTGGCGGGCACGGGGGCCGGCGGATGGGTTTCTTCGGCACTTGTCACCCCAGGCGCCGGCGATTCGGCCGGGGGGATCTGTGCTGGCGCAGCCTCGGGCACTGCCGCGGCCACCTGCGGCGTGGCTTCGGGCAGCGGCGCGAGGTTGAGGGGCGCAGGCGTGGATGGCGGCAGGAAGGCCGGAACCTCGGGCTTGGGCGGCTCCGGTGGCGGCTTGTAGGGCGCCATGGTCTGCGGCGGGATCATGGCCGGCGCGTCCGGCATGTCCCGGGCCGTGGGCGGTGGCGTCCAGGCGGGCGCGGGGCTGGTGCCGCCCGTGGTCGCCATCGGGTCTTCGTTGAAGGTCCGGGTGAGGGTCCCGTCCTCGTCGACCGTCTTCTGGATGTGGCCCTTCAGGTCGAAGCTGCGGATTTCGTTGATGGCGCCCTTCACGTCGGCGATCTGGTCGCGCACGCCCTCCAGCTTGGCTTCGCGCACAAGCTCGTCCGCCTGCTGCTGGAACGAGGCCAGCTGCCGCTTTGCCTTCTTGATGCCGTCCGCGATGCCCCGGACGGCGCCCGGAAGCTGCGACGGGCCGATGACCACCACGGCCACGATGATGATCAGCAGAATTTCTGTCCAGGCGAGGTTGAACATACCGTCCTCAAATGCGGCTAGCCGCTCCGCGACGCGTCACCGATACCAGCGGCGCGCCGCCGCGCCAATGTGGCGAGACATTACTTAGTCGCGACGAGCCCGCGTTGCACCCCGCCCCGCGGGATTCCCGGCGCGGGGGAATCAGCTGGCCTCGGGCGGGAAGGCGAAGGCGCGCTCCGGATCGAGCGCCACCCCCACATGATCCCCGCGCGAAAGCCGCGCCCCGGGCGGCAGGCGGGCGTGCAGGTGCAGCACGCCCCCCATGCCGTCCGCCACCGCCATGTGCACCAGGGTGGTCGAGCCGAGCAGGCGGCAGGCCTCCACCTCGGCCCGCGTGGTGCCCGGGGCGCCATCGGCCAGCACCCGAAGCCCCTCGGGCCGCAGCAGCAATTCGGCGGCACTCCCCTCCGGCAGGCCGCGCGCCGGTGCGGCGCCGATCACCGTCTCCGCCGCCCCGCCGCGCACCCGGGCGGGCAGCCGGTTCACCTCGCCCAGGAAGGTGGCGACGAAGGGGGTGGCGGGGTGCAGGTAAAGCTGTTCGGGCGTGCCGAGCTGAACCACCTGGCCCTCGCGCATCAGCGCGATCCGGTCGGCCATGAACATGGCTTCCTCGGCGTCATGGGTCACGATAAGCGCGGGGATGCCGGCCTGCTGCAGCACGTGCAGCGTGTCGTCGCGCACCTGCTCGCGCAGCCGGGCGTCGAGACTCGCGAAGGCCTCATCCAGCAGAAGTGCCTCCGGCGCGGGGGCGAGGGCACGGGCCAGGGCCACGCGCTGCTGCTGCCCGCCCGAGAGCTGGTGCGGCCAGGACTGCGCATAGGCCTCCAGGCCCACGCGGGCCAGCGCCTCGGCCACCCGCCAGCCGCGGTCGCCGCGCGGCACCCGGCGCAGGCCGAAGGCCACGTTGTCGGCCACGGTCAGGTGCGGGAACAGCGCGTAGTCCTGGAAGACGAAGCCGACATGCCGGCCCTCGGGCGGGATGTCGGCGCCCGGCTCGGCCAGCGTCCGGCCGTTCAGCGCGATATGGCCGCGCTGCAGGGGCTCCAGCCCCGCGATCAGGCGCAGCAGCGTGGTCTTGCCATCGCCCGAGGGGCCGAGCAGGCAGACGATCTCGCCACGCGCCACCTCGAGCGAGACGCCGCGCAGGACGACCTTCGCGCCATAGGCGTGGTGGATGTCCCCGAGCAGCAGGCTCATGCGGGGCGGGCGGCGTGCGTCATGGCGCTGTTCTGGAACGCCGCATCGCCACTGTCCATGGCGCGGCGCGCCCGAGGGCCATGGCGCGGCGCGCCCGAGGGCCATGGCGCAGCGCGCCCGAGGGCCATGGCGCGGCGCGCCCGAGGGCCATGGCGCAGCGCGCCCGAGGGCCATGGCGCAGCGCGCCCGAGGGCCAAGGCGCGGCGCAGCGCGGGGCCGCGCGGCGGCTTCAGGCCGCGTGCCGGGCGCCTCCGTCGGGCTGCAGCGGCGGCGCGCCGTCGCGCGGGCCCACCGCGAGATCGCCCGAGACCAGTTCCTCCCGCCGCGGCAGGTCGGCCAGCGACTTCAAGCCGAACTGGTCGAGGAAATGCCGCGTGGTGCCCCACAGCGTGGGCCGCCCGGGGCTTTCCCGCCGGCCGCGCGGCGTGACCAGGTCCGCCTCCAACAGCGCGTCCAGCGTGGTCTGCGACAGAGCGGCACCGCGGATCTCCTCGATCTCGGCCCGGGTCACCGGCTGGTGGTAGGCGATGATGGACAGCGCCTCCATCGCCGCGCGTGGCAGGCGGCGGGGCACCTCGACCACCCGGGTGATGGCCGGCGCCAGGTCGAGCGCGGTGCGGAAGGCGTAGCCGCCCGCCACCTCGACCAGTTCCACCGCGCGGCCCGCGCTCCGGGCCGCCAGCGCGGTCAGCACCGCGGCCGCATCCACCCCCTCGGGTAGGGCCTGCTGCAAGCGGGGCAGCGGCACCGGGCGGTCGGAGGCGAAGATCAGCGCCTCGGCGATGCGCAGCGCGCGGTCATAGTCCGGGTTCGCGTCATGTTCAGGCGACATTGGGCAGTTCCCCCTCCCCCTTGCGCAGATGAATGGGCCCGAAGGCCCGGTCCTGGCGCAGTTCCACGCCCCCCCCCCGCGCCGCCTCCAGCGCCGCCACCAGCGTGCTGGCCAGCGCCGCCCGGCGGTCGAGCGGCGAGAGCATGTCGGCCGGCAGGAACCGGCTGAGCGTGGCCCAGCCCGGCCCCAATTCGCCCAGCAGGGCGCGCAGCCGGCCCAGCGCCTCGGCCACCGACCACAGCCGGCGCGGCTTGGGCGTGAAGGGGCGGGTGGCGACGGCGCGGCGGCGGGCGGCGGCATAGGCGCGCAGCAGGGTGGTGAGGTCGGTCACCAGCCCCGTCCGGTCCTCGACGCGCAGCGACTCTGGGGCGCCGCGGGCGAAGGTCTCGCGGCCAAGCTGGGCACGCCGGCCCAGCCACTCGGCGGCGGCACGCATGCGGTCCAGCTCCGCCAGGCGCTCGGTGAGGCGGGCGGCGGCCAGCAGGGGGTCCTCCTCCTCGGGGCCCCGCTCCTCCTCCGGCACCAGCAGGCGCGACTTCAGCCAGGCGAGCCAGGCGGCCATGACCAGCCAGTCGGCGGCGAGTTCGATCCGCACGCCCCGCGCGCCCTCGATGACGGCGAGGTACTGGTCCACCAGCGCCACGATGGAGATGGAACGGATGTCCACCTTCTGCGCCCGGGCCAGTTCCAGCAGCACGTCGAGCGGCCCCTGGAAGCCGTCGATGTCGAGCAGCAGGGCGTCGCCGGTGTCGGGCGCAGGGGTGCTCATGGGGCGTCGTGGCCGGTGATGCGCAGCGTGAAGTTGAAGGCGGGGCGGACGATTTCCCAGATGAACCAGTCCATCGGGCGGAAGGTCGGGATGGCAAGCGGCACCAGGAACAGCACGCCGATCACGAGGAACAGCCCCACATTCTCCAGTCGCGCATAGGCCATGGCGGCGCGGTAGGGCAGCAGCCCCACCACGATGCGCCCGCCATCGAGCGGCGGCACGGGGAACAGGTTGAACAGCCCAAGCACCAGATTCACCAGGATCGCGAAGCTGATGAAGCGGTACAGCCAGCGCAGCGATTCGGCCGAGAGAAACCCATCGCCCGCCACCACCGCATGCAAGAGCACCCCCGCCAGCAGGGCCAGCGCGAAGTTCATCACCGGGCCCGCGATGGCCACCCACATCATGCCCACGCGCGGGTTGGCGAAGTTGCGGACATCCACCGGCACGGGCTTGGCCCAGCCGAACATCATCTCCACCCGCCCCGTGGCGAGGAGCTGCGAGGCCAGCAGCAGGCCCGGCACCAGGATGGTGCCCACCGGGTCCACGTGCCGCAGCGGGTTGAGCGACAGCCGGCCGAGCAGGGCGGCGGTGGGGTCGCCCAGCGCGCGCGCCGCATAGCCATGCGCCGCCTCGTGGCAGGTGATGGCGATGATGGTGGCGAGGACGATCGCCGTGACGTCGGGAAGCCAGTCGGGCATCACGCCGCGCCGAGGGCCGGGCAGGCGGCGAGCACGGCGGCGCTCTCCTCCAGCACGCCCGAGCAGTGCGACACCGCGTCGCACCCCGCCGCCAGCGCCTGCGCGGCCAGCGCGCCCGGCGCGCCCTCCAGCGCCTTCATCGCGAGATCGTCGGAAATGAGCGTGCCGGTGAAGCCGATCTCGCCGCGGATGATCTCGGAGATGACGCGCGGCGAGAGGGTGGCACAGCGCGCCTCGTCCAGGGCCGGGTAGAGGATGTGCGCGGTCATGCCCCAGAGGTCGGGCGCGGCCAGGGCGCGGAAGGGCGCGAAATCCGGTTCCAGCTCGGCGCGCGCCTCGGTGACCACGGGCAGCGCGAAATGGCTGTCCACCAGGGCGCGGCCATGGCCGGGAATATGCTTGAGCACGGGCATGGCGCCACCCGCGCGCAGCCCCGCGATCCAGGCGGCGCCGAGCCGCGTCACCTCGGCCGGGTCGGCCGAGAAGGCACGGTCGCCGATCACGTCATGCGCGCCGGGCAGGCGCAGGTCGAGGCAAGGCGCGCAGATCACGTTCAGCCCCTCGGCCAGGCAGCAGCGGGCCAGCGCCTCGGCATTGGCGCGCGCGGCTTCGGCCGGACCGCCCTCGAACTGCGCGGGCGCCGGGAAGACCGGCCAGTGCGGCGGGCGCAGCCGGGCGACGCGGCCGCCCTCCTGGTCCACCAGGATGGGGGTGACCTCGCCCAACAGGTCGCGGATGGAGGCGGTCAGCGCGCGAAGCTGGGCGGGCGTGTCCACGTTGCGGCGGAACAGCACGATGCCGAAGGGCCGCTCGGCCCGCAGCAGGGCGACCTCCTCGGCGGTGAGGGCCAGCCCGGACAGGCCGATGATGGCGGGCTTGGACGCCCCCCACGCGCCGCGGGGCGGAATGCGTGCGCCGCGGGGCGGAATGGTTGTGCCGCCGGGCGGTCGGGCCGGGCCGCTCTCGGGGGGTGATGGTTGCTGCATGGCGTTCAGCCCTTGTGGTGGGTGCGACGCCCCGGACGGGGCGCGCAGGTGTGTCGCACGCTGATCCACGCGTGGCTGTCGGCCGATGGCGCTAGCTGCGCGGCAGCGCGCAATTGCCGCCGCGGGCGCGCACCTGCTCGCACAACGCCTCGGCTGCCGCGCGGTCCGGCAGGCCGACGCGCAGGCGCCAGAAGGTGGGCCGGCCCTCGCGGTCGAAGCGCACCACCGTCGGCCGGTGCGGGCCGAGTTCCGGCACGCGGCCACGCAGGCGGGCCCATTCCGCCATCGCGG
>JBHYDO010000072.1:0-16803 GCA_051860645.1 Roseococcus sp. | reverse complement strand
CGCCCGCGCCGGCGCGCGCCCCGCCCGCACCGCGCGGGGGGAAGGGCAGGAGCGGGTGTGCGGCCCCCCCCGCGGGGGGGGCGCCCCCCGCCCGGGCGCGGGCCCCCGCGACCCCTGGAGCATCGCGCTGCGCGGCCCCCTGCTGGATCTGCGCCCCGTGCTGGGGCCGGATGCGGCGCCGGGCGAGGCCCGCGACGGCCCCGCGGCGCGGCAGCCACCGCTGAACCTCGACCTGCGCTTCGACCAGGTGCTGATCGGGCCAGAGCGCGAAATCTTCGCCATGCAGGCCACCGGCCGCATGGATGGGGCGGGCGTTCTGCGCGCGGCCACCCTGCGCGGCCGCACCGCGCGCGGGGGCGGGACGTTCGAGGCGGCCATGACCCCCGGGCGCGGCGATGTCCGCAACCTGCGCGCGGCCGCAGAGGATGGCGGGGCGGTGCTGCGTGCGCTCGGCATCACCAGTTCCATCAATGGCGGGCGCCTGGTCCTCACCGGTGAGTATACCGAGGCCCGCCCCGGCGCGCCGCTGAACGGCACGGCCGAGCTGGAGAATTTCTTGGTGCGCGACGCCCCTGCGCTGGGCAAGCTGTTGCAGGCCATGACGCTGTTCGGCCTGCTGGAGGCGATGCAGGGCGGAAATGGCCTCGTCTTCACGCGCGCGGTGGTGCCCTTCACGCTGGAGCCGGACGTGCTCCGGGTGAACGAGGCGCGGGCCTTCTCGGCCTCACTCGGCCTCACCGCGCGGGGGCGGTTGCTGCGGCGGCGCGCCATCCTCGACATGGAGGGCACCATCGTGCCGGCCTATGTGTTCAACACCCTGCTCGGCAACCTGCCGCTGGTAGGCCGGCTGTTCAGCCCCGAGACGGGGGGCGGCGTCTTCGCGGCCACCTTCCGGGTGCAGGGCCCGCCAGAGGACCCCAGCATCGCCGTGAACCCGCTGGCGGCACTGACGCCGGGCTTCCTGCGCGGCCTGTTCGACCTGGGCGGCGAGGCGGAGGCGCCGGCGCGACGCTGATTCACGCTTGCTTCATGGGATGCGCGGCAATGTGCCGGGGAACAGACACGGTGCCGCCTCATGACCAACCTGCTGCGTTCCGTCCGAACGCCCATATTGGGGGTGAGCCTCCTGTTGGCGATCCTCGCGCTGGTTCCCGCCACCTCCTCGCTCACCACCGCCTGGACCTCCTGGGAGGCACGGCGCGCGGTCAGCGAAATGAACGAGGCGGCGGGGCGGCTGAACGAGGGCCTGTTCGAGCTGCTGCTGGAACGCGCCCAGGGCAATGCGGCGCTGGCCACGCCCACCCCGGCGGGCGAGACGGCACGCGGGGCCATCGCGCGGCACCGCGGCGTGTTCGAGGCGAAGCTGGAGCAGGCGCTGGTCCATCTGCGCGAGGCCCGGCTGCCGGAGACGGCGCGGATGATCCAGGAACTGCAGGGCATGGCCGCGCCGCTCGAGGCCCTGCGCCAGCGCGCCGATGCGCAGATGGCCCTGCCGGCCGAGGGGCGGGACGCCGCCTTCGCCCGCGGTGGGCTGCACGCGGAACTGTCGCGCTTCGTGGCCACGCAGCAGGGCATCTGGTCGGCGCTGCTGGCCGCGGCCGGCGCGCAGGACCCCGTCATCGCCCGGTTGAACATGTTGAAGCAGGCCAGCTGGCTGGCGCGCGACGCTTCCGGGCAGGAGCGCAGCACCGTGGCCGGCGCGATCGCGGGCGATCGCGCGCTGACGCCGCAGAACCTGGCCGCGGTGGCCCAATCGCGCGGCGCCGTGGACAGCGCCTGGCGCCTGCTGGAGGCCGAGCCCGAGACCCGCAGCGAGCCGCGGCTGATGGCCGCCGTGGCCGAGGCCCGTCGCCGCTACTTCGAGGAATTCCGTGCCCTGGCCACGCAGCAGGCCGAACCGTCGCCGCAACGCATGGCCGCGCCCGCCTTCATCCAGCGCACCACGCCGCTGATCGGCAGCCTGCTGCTGGTGCGCGACGCCGCTGGGCTGGTGACGCAGGAGCGCGCGAATGCGCTCATCGCCGAGGCCCGCGGCCAGGCCTTCGTCTCCATGGCCGTGCTGGGCGGAACCATCTTGTTCCTGGCCATATCGGTCTGGATCGTGATGCAGCGCGTGCTGGCCCCCCTGTCCGGCCTGCAAAGCGCGACCGCGCGCCTGTCCGCCGGCGAGCATGACGCGCCGGTGCCCGCCACCGACCGCGCCGACGAGTTCGGCGCGCTGGCCCGCGGGCTGGACGTGCTGCGCCAGGAGGCCCTGCGCGCCCGCGCCCTGGAGGCGGAGGCCGCCGCCCAGCGCACCGCCACCGCCGAGGAGGGGCGCCGCTCGCGCTCGCACCTCGCCCAGCAGATCGAGACGGCCCTGGGCGCCGCGCTCGACACCATGGCGGATCGGGTGGAGGCGCTGCGCGGCGCCACCGCCGAGCTGCGCGCCGGCGCCGGCCAGACCGCGCGTTTGGCCGATGCCGTGAACGAGGATGCGGGGCTGGCAACCCGCAACGTGCAGACCGTGGCGGCTGCGGCGGAGGAGCTTTCGGCCTCGGTCAGCGAGATCACCCGCCAGGTGGCCGAAGCCGCCCGGGTGGCCGGCCGCGCGCTGGAGGAGACCCGCGCCACCGACGCCACAATGGCCGAGCTGAGCGAAGCCGCCACCAAGATCGGCGAGGTGGTGCGGCTGATCAGCGACATCGCCGGCCAGACCAACCTGCTGGCGCTGAATGCCACCATCGAGGCCGCGCGCGCCGGCGAGGCGGGCAAGGGCTTCGCGGTGGTCGCGAGCGAGGTGAAGAACCTGGCGGCCCAGACCGGCCGCGCCACCGGCGACATCGCGGCCCAGATCAGCGCCATCCAGGGCGCGGCCGAGGGCGCGGTGCGCTCCATCCAGGGCATCGGCACCGTGGTGGCCGAGATCAACGAGGTGGCCAACGCCATCGCGGCCGCCGTCGAACAGCAGGGGGCCGCCACGCGCGAGATCGCCCGCAACGTGGCCGAGGCCGCGACCGGCACGGACCGCGTGGCCAGCCGCATGGACGAGGTGGGCCAGGGCGCCCAGGCGGCCGAGGGGGCGCTGTCCAGCCTCGCCGGCACCACCGACGACATCGCGCACCAGGGCGAGGGGCTGCGGGGCGAACTGTCCAGCCTGCTGCGGCAGATGCGTGCCGCCTGAGACCGACCGCGGGTGATGCATACCCACGGCGTCACCCACGAAACCTCGATTTCAGCGCCGGATCCTCCACTTCGGCGATTCCGCCTGGGCTGATCAGGCGCTAACCTGGGCCGATGAACGCCATCAGCCTGTTCGGCCAATCCGTCCGCCGCGTCGAGGATGCGCGCTTCCTGCGCGGCACGGGGCGCTACGTGGATGATCTCGCACCACCCGGCGCACTGCACGCGGTCTTCCTGCGCAGCCCGCACGCCCATGCGCGGCTGTTGTCGCTGGATGTCGCGGCGGCCGCGGCCGCGCCGGGCGTGCGCCTGGTGCTGACCGGGGCGATGCTGGCGGAGGCCGGCATCGGCGGCCTGCCCTGCACCGCCGTGTTGGCCGCCGAGACGCCCCTGGTGAAGCCCGAACGCTTCTGCCTCGCGCTGGACCGCGTGCGCCATGTGGGCGAGGCGGTGGCCTGCGTGGTCGCCGGGACAGCGCACGAGGCCGAGGACGCGGCCGAACTGATCTTCGCCGAATACGGTCCCCTGCCCGCCGTGACCGGCCATGATGCCGCGCTGGCCCCTGGCGCGCCCCAATTGCATGACGCGGCGCCCGGCAACCTCGCCTTCCTCTGGCACAAGGGCGATGCGGCGCCGGTGGCAGCCGCCTTCGCCCGGGCCGCGCATGTGGTCGAGGCCGACATCCCTAACGCCCGTGTCACCTGCGCGCCCATCGAGCCGCGGGCGGCGGTGGCGATGCCGGAGGGCGCGCGCCTCCGCCTGCTGGTGAACGGGCAGAACGTGCACTCGATGCGCACCCAGCTCTGCACCGCGATGAAGCTGCCGCTCGATGCGCTGCACCTGGTCGTGCCCGATGTGGGCGGCGGCTTCGGCATGAAGAACGTGGCCTTCCCCGAGCATGTCTGCCTGCTGCACGCGGCACGCGAACTCGGAGCACCGGTGCGCTGGACGGCGCGCATCGGCGAGGACTACGCCGCCGCTGCCCATGGCCGCGGCCTGCACGGGCGCGGGCGGTTGGCACTGGACGCGCAGGGGCGGTTCCTGGCGTTGGATTTCAAGGGCATGGCGGAGATGGGCGCCTATCTCTCGGCCAACGGTCCGCATTGCCCGACCAATGCGGCGTCCACCGCCATGGGCGGCGTCTATGCCATCCCCGCGATCCACATGACGGTGCGCGGCGCCTTCAGCAACACCGCGCCCATGGAGGCCTATCGCGGCGCCGGCAAGCCCGAGGCCAACTACATCATCGAGACACTGATCGACCTCGCGGCCCGTGCGATGGGCGAGGACCCGGCCGCACTCCGCGCGCGCAACATGATTGGCGAATTCCCCTATCGCTCGGCGCTGGGCATGGATCTGTGCGACGGCAACTTCGCCGCGCGGCTCGCGGAATGCGCGGTCCTGGCGGACCAGGCCGGCTTCCCTGCCCGCCGCGCGGCCAGCGAGGCGCGGGGCCGCCGGCGAGGCTTCGGCCTGACCGCCTTCCTCGAAACCGCGCGCGGCGCCTTCGGCGAATGGGCGAGGCTCACCGTGGCGCCGAATGGCGGGGTCACGCTCGCCATCGGCACGCAGTCCAACGGGCAGGGGCACGAGACCAGCTTCCCGCAATACATCGCCCACCAGCTCGACCTGCCGACGGAGCGCATCCACTACGTGCAGGCCGACACGGACCTCATCGCCTTCGGCAACGGCCATGGCGGGGCGCGCAGCCTGCACATGGGCGGCGAGGCCATGCGTCAGGCCGCGCACAACCTGCTGGCCGAGGCGCGCAGCCGCGCCGCCCGGCTGCTCCAGGCCGCGCCCGACGCGCTGCACTATGCGGGGGGGCGCTTCTCCCTCGCCGATGGGCAATCCGTGACGCTCGGCGAACTGGCCGCGGAGGAACCTCCGCTGGCCGCCGAGGCGCGCCACGTGCTCGACCTCTGCACCTTTCCCAACGGCGCCCACGCCGCCGAGGTGGAGGTGGACCCCGAGACGGGCGAGGCCACCCTCTGCGCCTACACCGCCGTGGATGACTACGGACGGCTGCTCAACCCCATGCTGGCGCTGGGCCAGGTGCAGGGCGGGGTGGTGCAGGGCATTGGCCAGGCGCTGATGGAGGCGATCCGCTACGACCCCGAGAGCGGCCAATTGCTGACGGCCGGCCTGATGGACTACTGCCTCCCCCGCGCCACGGACCTGCCGTCGCTCGCCATCACCCTGCGCGAGGATGCGCCCACCGCGGCGAACGGGCTGGGCGTGAAAGGCACCGGCCAGGCAGGGTGCATCGCGGCCCCGCAGGCAGTGATGGCCGCCATCCAGGACGCGGTCGGCGCCGAGGTGACCATGCCCGCCACGCCGGAGAAGCTCTGGACCGCGCTTCGCCGGCGATGAACGCCGCGCCGCTGCTCGACGCCACGGGCCTCGTGAAGCGCTTCGGCGCGCTGCTGGCCAATGACCAGGTGGACCTGCGGGTGATGGCCGGCGAGGCGCATGCGCTCCTGGGCGAAAACGGCGCGGGCAAGTCCACACTGGTGAAGATGCTCTATGGGCTGCTGCACGCCGATGCGGGGCGCATCGCCTGGCAGGGCCGGGTGGTGGCGCCGCACAGCCCGCGGGCCGCGCGGGCCCTGGGCATCGGCATGGTATTCCAGCACTTCTCGCTGTTCGATAACCTGACCGTGGCAGAGAACGTGGCGCTGGCGCTGGACGCCGCGGAGCCGGTGGCCCAGGTTGCCGCGCACCTCGCCGAGGTGTCACGGGCCTATGGCCTGCCACTGGAGCCGGGCCGCGAGGTGTGGCGGCTTTCGGTCGGCGAGCGCCAGCGGATCGAGATCGTACGCTGCCTCATGCAGGACCCGCGCCTGCTGATCCTGGACGAACCCACCTCGGTCCTGACGCCGCAGGAAAGCGAGGGCCTCTTCGCCACGCTGGACCGCATCCGCGCCGAGGGGCGGGCCGTGCTCTACATCTCGCACAAGCTCGAGGAGGTGCGGCGCCTCTGCGAGACCGCCACCATCCTGCGGCATGGCCGCGTGGTGGCGCGCACCGACCCGCGCAGCGAGACCGCCGGCAGCCTGGCGCGGATGATGGTGGGCAACGAGGTGCCGCGCCTGCGCGCCGCACATGGGGCGCCGGCGGGCCCGGTGCGGCTTGCCGTGCGCGACCTCTCGCTGCCCTCCGATGATCCGCATGGCACCGCGTTGAAGGGTGTCTCGCTGGAGGTGCGGCGGGGTGAGGTGCTGGGCGTCGCGGGCGTCGCCGGCAATGGGCAGGAGGAGCTGTTCGCCGCCCTCTCCGGCGAGGTGCTGGCCCCGTGCGCGGAACAGGTGATGCTGGATGGCGAGGCGGTGGGCCGCACGGGCATCAACGCCCGCCGCCGCCGCGGGGCGGCCTTCGTGCCCGAAGAACGGCTGGGCCACGCCGCGGCGCCGCGCCTGAAGCTGTCCGACAACGCGTTGGTCTCGGGCCATGCGGCGTCCGGCCTGGTGCGGCGCGGCTTCCTCGACCGCGGGCGCATGCTGGGCTGGGTGGATGCGGTGACGCAGGCCTTCGACGTGCGCAAGGGCCCGCGCGACCCGGAGGCGCGGGCGCTCTCCGGCGGCAACCTGCAGAAATTCGTGGTGGGGCGCGAGGTGCTGCGGCGGCCCGGCCTGCTGGTGGTGTCGCAGCCTAGCTGGGGCGTTGATGCCGGCGCGGCGTCGCTGATCCGACAGGCGCTGCTGGACCTCGCGCGGGAGGGGGCGGCGGTGCTGGTCATCAGCCAGGATCTCGACGAGTTGCTCGAGATGGCAGACCGCATCGCCGTGCTGTTTCACGGGAAACTCTCGCCCGCCGCCCCCGTGGCCGGGCTGACGCGCGAGGCGATCGGCCTGCGGATGGGGGGCGCCGCGTGAGGCGCCTGGTGCTGGAACGCCGCGCCGAGACGCCCTGGGCACTGGCGCTGGCCGCGCCGCTGCTGGCGGTGGCGATGACGCTGGCCTCGGCCGTGCTGGTGTTCGTGGCGATGGGGCGCGACCCGCTGGAGGCGCTGTTCGTCTACTTCATCCTGCCCGTCTCGGATTCCTGGAGTTTGCAGGAGGTGGCGGTGAAGGCCACCCCCCTGGTGCTGATCGCGGTCGGGCTGGCGCTCTGCTACCGCTCGAACAACTGGAACATCGGCGCCGAGGGGCAGTTCCTGCTGGGCGCCATGGCGGGCTCCTGGCTGGCCATCGCCACGCATGGCACGGCGCAGGGGCCCTGGCTGCTGCCGGCCATGCTGGCCTGCGGTGCGCTGGGCGGGGCGCTGTTCGCGCTGATCCCGGCGCTGCTCAAGACACGCTTCTGCGCCAACGAGATCCTGACCAGCCTGATGCTGGTCTATGTGGCGGAGCTGCTGCTCGACTGGCTGGTGCGCGGCCCCTGGCGCGACCCGCAGGGCTTCAACATGCCGCAAAGCGTGGTCTTCGCGCCTGAGGCCACCATCCCGCTGCTGCTGGAGGGCGGGCGGCTGAACCTCGGCACGCCCATCATGCTGGTGGTGGTGGCGGTGGCGGCGCTGCTGGTGGCGCGCACGCTGAAGGGCTTCGAGATCACGCTGGTGGGCGAGGCCCCGCGCGCCGCCCGCTTCGCCGGCTTCGACGAGAAGCGCCTGACCTGGACGGTGTTTGCCATCGCCGGCGGGCTGGCGGGCCTGGCCGGCGTGCTGGAGGCGGCGGGCACGGTGAAGCAGCTGCAGCCCAACCTCTCGCCGGGCTATGGCTTCACCGCCATCATCGTGGCCTTCCTGGGCCGGTTGAACCCGGTCGGTTGCCTGATCGCTGGCGTGTTCCTGGCCATCACCTTCATCGGCGGCGAAAACGCGCAGATCATGCTGCAGATGCCGCTGGACGTGACGCGCGTCTTCCAGGGCCTGCTGCTGTTCTACGTGCTGGGCTGCGACACGCTGCTGCTCTACCGCGTGCGCTGGGTGCGGGAAGCGGAAGCGTGAAGATTCGGTGCCGCACCGCGAGGATCCGGCCGCAAAGCGGCCGGCGCGCCCAAACCGCCCCTCCCGAACGGCGGACCAGTGCGCGGCGCGAAAGCCAAGCCGCCGCAGGCGGCACCCGGCGTCTGAGGGCAGAAAAGTGACTCTTCTCGAAGCCATCCTCCTCACCGTCATCACCGCCTCCACGCCCTTGCTCATCGCCGCCATCGGCGAGTTGGTGGTGGAACGCGCCGGCGTGCTGAACCTGGGCGTCGAGGGCATGATGATCATGGGCGCCGCGGTGGGCGTCGCGGCCGCCATCACCACCGGATCGAGCACCTTTGGCGTGCTGGCGGCGGTGCTGGCGGGCATGGCCATGGCGGCGCTGTTTGCCGCCCTCACGCTCGGGCTGGCGGCCAACCAGGTGGCGGCAGGGCTGGCGCTGGCCATCTTCGGCCTTGGGCTGTCGGGCGTGGTGGGCGCGCCCTTCGTGGGCGTGCAGCGCGAGGGGATCGGGCCCATCGTGGTGCCCTTCCTGTCGGGGATTCCCTTCCTCGGGCCCGTGCTGTTCCGGCAGGACGCCTTCGTCTACGCCTCCGTGGCACTTGTGGCAGGCGTGTCCTGGTTCCTGTTCCGCACGCGCGCCGGCCTCGTGCTGCGCGCCTGCGGCGAGAACCACGCCTCGGCCCATGCGCTCGGCCACAACGTGCTGCGGGTGCGCTTCCTGGCCGTGCTGTTTGGCGGCGGCTGCGCAGGGCTGGCGGGAGCCTACCTGTCGCTGGCCTACACGCCCTTCTGGACCTCGGGCATGACGGCCGGCCGCGGCTGGATCGCGCTGGCCATCGTGGTCTTCGCCTCCTGGCTGCCCTGGCGGGCGGCGGTGGGGGCCTACCTGTTCGGCGGGGTCACCATCCTGCAGCTGCACGCGCAATCGGCCGGGGTGCCGCTGCCCACGCAGCTGCTGGCGGCCATGCCCTACCTCATCACCATCCTCGTGCTGGTGCTGATCATGCGGCTGCGGCGCGCGGGTGTGGCGGGGCCGCAATCCCTGGGCGTTTCCTTCGTTCCGGACCGCTGATGGCACATGACAGCGGCGTCACGGATGTGTAGTGGCCAGCGCGAAGGAGACCCCAGCCCCATGACACTGTCCCGCCGCCACCTCATGCTCAGCGGGGGCGCGCTTGCCGCCGCCGCCACGCCCGCCACCGCCCAGGCGCCGCTCGGCGTGGGCTTCATCCTGATCGGCCCCGTGGGCGATTTCGGCTGGTCCACCATGCACGACCAGGGCCGCCGCCGCATGCTGGAGGTGCTGGGCGACCGCGTCCGCGCCACCCAGGTCGAGGCCGTGGCCCCGCCCGATTTCGACCGCGTGGCGACGCAGCTGGTCCGCACCGGATCGCGCCTCATCTTCACCACCAGCTTCTCCTACTTCCAGGCGACGCAGCGCGTGGCCGGCCAGAACCCCAACGTGTTCTGGGAAAGTGCCACGGGCACGGCCACGTCCCGCAACCTCGCCATCTACAACGCGCGTTTCTACGAGGGCCGCTACGTCCAGGGCGTGATCGCGGCGCGCAAGTCGCGCAGCAAGACCATCGGCTACGTCGCCTCCTTCCCGGTGCCGGAGGTGATCCACGCCATCAACACCGTGATGCGCGGCGCCTGGAGCGTGGACCCGCAGATGAAGATCCGCGTGGTCTGGGCCGGCGCCTGGTTCAACCCGGGCCGCGAGGCCGATGCCGCCCGCGCGCTGATCGACCAGGGCTGCGACGTGATCTGTCAGCACACCGACAGCCCCGCCCCCCTGCAGCTGGCCGAGCAGCGCGGCAATGTCTTCGGCTTCGGCCAGGCCTCGGACATGACGCGCTTCGCTCCGCGCGCGCACCTCACCAGCAGCGTGAACAACTGGGGCGACTACTACGTCACCCGCGCCCGCGCGGCGCTGGACGGCAGCTGGCAGCCCGGCGACACCTGGGGCGGCCTGAACTCCGGCATGTTCCGCCTCGCCCCCTTCACCAACATGACCCCCGAGGAGGCGAGCGAGGCCTCGCGCATCCGCGACGCGCTGGCCGCCGGCACGCTGCACCCCTTCGAGGGGCCCATCACGCGCCAGGACGGCACCACCGTCATTCCCGCCGGCCAGCGCCTGACCGACGACCAGATCCGCGCGCAGAATTATTTCTATCAGGGGATCGAGGTGGCGATGCCGTAAGGCGGCTCAGCCTTCGCGCACGAAGTCGAGGCCCGTCCCGAAGCCAAGCTTGCCCAACCCCTTCGCGATGCCGAAGCGGTGGCGCATCCAGTTAGCGGGCGGGCCGCGGCGCATCAGCAGATAGAGCGGACCGTGCACGGCGACCTGCGCCGCGCCGATGCCCCAGGCCATCAGCCAGGCCGCCCATTTGCGGTCGCTCACCGCCGCGCGGAAGAGGGCGGAGTGGCGGGCGCTGCGGGCGAGGCGCGCGCGCATGTAGTCGGGCGAAAGCCGGCCGCGCTGGTTCACCTCCTGCACGCGCGCATCGGGCGTCCAGATGAAGTGGCGCCCCTGCTTCGCCAGGGTGAAGAACAGCAGCGTGT
This sequence comes from Roseococcus sp., assembly GCA_051860645.1. GTDB lineage: Bacteria > Pseudomonadota > Alphaproteobacteria > Acetobacterales > Acetobacteraceae > Roseococcus. Next base: position 6,146 of record JBHYDO010000072.1, on the reverse strand, counting down.
CCTCGCCGCCGGCGCGGCCCAGCGTCTCGTTGAAAGGCGCCACGCCGGGCAGGCAGGTGGCGCGGCGGAGCATGGAGTTGCCCGTGCCCACGCCCCGCCCACCGGCGTGCCACCAGTGCAGCGGGTTCAGGCGGGTGTCGGCCGGCAGGTCGAGGTCGGTGCGGAAATAGTCGCCCTGCGGGTCCCAGTCAGGCGCGGCGCCGCCCTCGAACACCGGGAATTTCGGGCCGAAGCTGGCATCGGCACCGGTGCGCTCCAGCGCGGCCAGGTGGGCGGCGAGGCAGCCTTCCTCCGGCGCCTCGTCGTCGTCCACGAAGGCGATGAACTCGCCGCGCGCCGCCGCCACCCCACGGTTGCGCGCGGCGGCGATGTTGCGGTGGGGCATGGCGGCGATGTGACGGAAGGGCGCGGGGCCGCCCATGCCATCCAATAGCGGGCGGGCCAGTGCATCGGGGTGGTTGTCGGCCACCACCACCTCCCAGTCCACGCCATCGGGAAGGCGTTGGGCGGCCAGGGCCTGCAGCGTGCGGGCCAACAGATCCGTGCGGTCATGGCACGGGACGACGACGCTCAGGCGGGGCTCGGGCATGAAGCGCAGGATGTGGGCGCGGTGTGGCGCAGGCAAGCCACGATGGCCGGGGCGGCGCCCGGGGTGTAAACCCGGGGGCCGCAACCGAAGGTCACGCCCCGCCGATGTCCGCCGTGCTGTCCGCCGCCTTGCCCGCGCTGGCCCGACTGCTGACCGGCCCGCGCGGCCGCACGCTGACCGGCATCGCGGACCAGGCGGTGATCAGCCTGGCCAATTTCGCGGTGGCGCTGGGCGTTCTGCGGCTGGGCACCAAGGAGGAATTCGGCCTCTACGCGCTGGGCTACATGGCCATCATCATCGCCAACAGCTTCGCCGGCGGCATGTTCGGCAGCCAGTTCATCGTGGCCCAGCACCGCCGGCCGGAAGCCACGCGCGCGCCCTTCGCCGCCGCGTTGCTGCTGGCCCAGACCGGCGGGGTGGCGATGCTGTGCGCGCTGGTGCTGGCGCTGCTGTTGCCCGCCGGATGGGCGAGCGGCTTCGCAGTGGCCACGCTGCTCGCCATTCCGGCCGCGGTGGCGCTCGACTTCCTGCGCGTCCACCGCCTGGCGCTGCTGCGGCCGCAGGCGGCGCTGGCACTGGACCTCCTCAACGCGCTGCTCTGGCTGGGGTTTGCGATGGCGGGTCTCGGCCTGGGCCTTGCCGTGCCGGTGGCGGCCATCGCCGCCCATGGCGCCGCCTGCGCGGTCACGGCGATGGTCGCCATCGCCACCGCCCGCCTGCCGCTGCGCCAGGGCTTCGCCGGCATGGGCGAGGCGCTGCGCGCCGTCTGGGACCAGGGGCGCTGGTCGGTGGGCGGCGTGGCGGTGGTGATGGTGCAGAACCAGTCGCATTTCTACCTGCTGGGGCTGCTGACGGGGCTCGCCGCGGTGGCCGAGGTCAACGCCGCGCGCATGCTGCTGACGCCCGTTGCCTTGTTGCTGGTGGGCGTCAACCGCACCCTCATCCCCGGCTTCGCGCAGATGTGGGCGGCGGGCGAGGAAGCCCGCATCCACCGGCAGGCGGTGCGCGCGGCGCTGGTGCTGCTCGCCGCGATCCTGGCCTTCCCCCTGCTGCTCTGGGCCGCCTGGACCCCCATCACGCTGCACCTCCTGCAGGGGCGATATGACGACATCGGCGTGCTGGTCGCGCTGTGGGCGCTCGTGGTCGCGCTGCAGGCGGTGACGGAAATAGGGTCGGCGCAGTTGCAGGCGGCCTCGCGCTTCCGGCTGCTGGCCCTGCGCATCGGCAGCGTGGCGGGGCCGGTGGTGGTGGCGCTGGTGCCGATGATCCTGTGGCTCGGCGGCCCGGGCAGCCTCGTCACGCTGGCGGCGGGCCAGGCGGTTCTGGCGGTGCTCCTCTGGCGCGCCGCCCTGCGGCAGACTCCCCCTGCGCGGCCAAGCTGCGCTACGCAGGGGCCCTGATGTCGCTCGCGGTCACCGCCTCCATCGCCCGCACCCGCCCCGCCGCGCCACCGGAGGCCGAGCGCGCGGAGGTGCTGGCGCTGCGCCGCCTCACGCCCGCGCAGATTCTCGTGACCCTGTGGCTTCGGCGCTGGCTGGTGCTGCTGGCGCTGGGCCTGCCCGTCGCAGCCGGGCTGGCCGTGGCCGTAACGCGCAAGCCCGTCTTCGAGGCCGAGACCAGCATGCTGGTGCAGGTGACGCGAGAGAGCGTGGGCGCGGCTGACCTCTCGGGCCTCGGTCCCACCGTGCAGACGGTGGAGCAGCTGCGCGTGGTGCGTTCGGAGATGGAAATCGCCACCAGCCGCCCCGTGGCGCGCCGCGCGGTGGAGCAACTGGGCGTGGCCAACCTCTTTCCCGGCCTCGCCAACCCCCGCCCCTGGCAGCGGGCGCTGACGCCGGCGGAGCAGCTGGAGGCCGCCACCACCCTGGTCAGCCGGGCGCTGCGGGCGGAGACCGAGCCATCCACCAACATCCTCCGCCTGCGCTACCGGGCCGATGACCCCGGACTGGCCACGCGCGTGCTGGAGGCCTTGGTCGAGGCCTATCTGCGCCAGCGTGCGCAAAGCTTCACCGAGGGCGGCGCGCAGTTGCTGGTGTCCGACCTGGCGCGGCAGCGCGAGGAGCTGCGCGGCATTGAACAGCAGATCCAGGCGGCGCAGTCGCGCTTCCGCGTGATGGACCTGCCGCAGGACATCGCGCTGGCCAATGCCCGCCTCGAAGCCCTGCTGGTGCGGGAAAACACGCTGCGCGAGCAGCGCGCCGCCGCCGCGGCACAGCTCGCTTCCGCACAGGAACGCCTGGCCGCCGTGCCGGAGCGCGTCTTCGCCGGGAGCGACGCCACCAACCTCGCCCCCAATGACGAGGCGCGGAACACGCTGGCGCGGCTGCTGCAGGAACGCCGGCACATCGCCACGCACTATGCCCCCGGCGCGCCCGAACTGCGGGAGCTAGAGCAGCGGATCGCCACCGTGCGGCAGACGCTGGAGCGCAACGAGCGCACCTCCTTCGCCACCCGCCGCGAAATCCGCAACCCGAACTGGGAGGCGCTGGAGGCGCGCAGCATCGCCGCGCGGATCGAGTTGGACAGCCTGACGCGCCAGCTGGAGGAAGTGAGCACCCAGCGCACCGAGGCCGAGGCGCGTGGCGCCACACTGCGCGCGGCCGACGCCGTGCTGCGCGACCTGTTCCGCCGCCGCGACGCGATCGAGGCCGTCACCCGCACCTTCACCGCACGCGAGGCGGGCGTGCGGCTGGAGGAAAGCGCCCGCCGCGGCGGGGCCGCCAATGTCCAGGTGATCCAGCCGCCCGCCGCCCCCTTTGACGGGCGGAGCGGGGCGCTGCTCTTCGGTGCCGCAGGGGTGGTGGCGGGCCTTACCTTCGCGGGCGCGGGCCTCGTGCTGCTGACACTCCTGCGCGCCACCCCGGCCACGCCGGGCGAGGCAGTGGCCAATCTCCGCCTGCCCGTCCTCGGCCGCTTCGGGCGGCTGGAGACCGGCGCACCGGACGCCGCGGTGGCCGAGCTTGCAGCGCTTCTGCTGGACCAGCTTGGCGGCCGGGCCGGGCTGCATCTGGTGGGTGCCGGCACGGGCGAGGACCAGCGCGGCCTGCTCGCCCGCGCCCTCGCCGAGGAGATGACGGTGCGGCGCGCGAAGACCGTGCTGCTGCTCGACCTGCAGACCGACGGCGCCGACCACCTCCGCGCGCTGGGCGGCGAGACCGAGGCGGTGGAGCGCACCGACGGCCATGTGCTCGCCTTTCCCACCGCACATGAGCGGCTGTGGGTGGCCTATGATTCACAGAACTCGCAACTGACCGACCCGCGCGCCAGCGAGGCGGAGGCTTCGCGCATGCTGGGCCTGCTGAAGCGCGAGTTCGATGTCATCCTGGTGGTGGCCGGCGATGGCTCGGGCTACGCCGCCCGGCGACTGGCCGGGCTGATGGACGCGAACCTGCTGGTGGTGCGCGGCGAGGTGACGCCGCTGCGCGCCGCACGCGAACGCCGCGACGAGATCATGGCGGCCGGCGGCGCCCTGCCCGGGATGGCCTTCACCGGCCAGCGCGAGGTTCTGCCCCCCCTGCTGGCGCGCCTGGCGCCGGCCTGATTCAGAAGGCCGCGACCCGCGCCTCCAGCGCGGCGAAGATCGCCTCCCGCGCCGCATCGCCCAGCCCCTCGGTGGACTGCACGTCGGCACCGAGATGATGCGGCTCCAGCGCGGCCACGAAGCGTGCGACACCCTCCGCCGTGTGCACGTCGTGCCCCCAGGAGCTGTGGCAGAGCGAGCGCGGGTCGGGCGCGTGCGGCACCGGGCAGAGGCCCGAGCGCCCGGTATAGGCGCCGTAGAGGATGTATTCGGAGAACTGCCAGCGCCGCGCCAGCGCCCACGCCCAGGAAGTGCCGGCGACGGTCTCCACCGTCTCCAGCAGCGCGCGCACGCTGGTCGGGTTCCAGGTGATGAGCGAGCCGATGTAGTCCGCGCCGAAATAGTCGCGCGGCGGCAGGCCCAACAGCTCGGCCGCCGCGGCGTGCCAGGGCAGGTGCGTCTCGAGCTGGCCCGCCCCCGGCACGGCGTAGAGCCGGATGCGCCCGCCCGGCCGCAGCGCCGCGGCATCCAGCGGGCGAATGAGGCAGGTGTCGCTGTCGGCATGGACCACGATGTCGGTGGGCATGGCGGCGGCGGCGGCGAATTTCACGATCTGCTGCATGATCCATCCACGCACGAGGCCGACCGGCGTGAGGTAGAGTTCGCGGCGCAGCGCGGGAATGGCACGGCGGATCATGCCCGGCGGGCGCGGCAGGTTGAGGAAGGCGCGCGGCAGCAGCGCCTCCTGCGCGACGATCTCGGTGCGCGGCCCGGCCAGTCCGTGGAACAGCGCGAGGTCGCGCCGTGGCACCACGATGCGGTGCAGCACGTCCGGCCCGGCAAAGCGCGCAACGCTGCGTGCCAGGGTGCGGCACAGTGGAAAATCCCCGGCGAAGGAACAGGTCAGCAGGCCAACGCGTAGCGCTTCATCGGGCAAGGGAGGTGTCCGTCCAGCTGGGCGGCAGGCTGGTGCGCATGGCCTGCACCCGGCCGGCCTGTTCGAGGGATTGCAGCGCGAGCGTGACTTCCGTGACGTGGAGCGCCAGCTCCGGGCCCATCAGCGGCGGGGCGCCCACCTCCACCTGCGCGGCCAGCTGCGAAACGCCGCGGAGGAAGTCCATCGGCTGGGTCCCGCGGCGTCGCGGCCAATGCACCACCCGCGCGGCACGGCCGAGCGTGATGCCGGGCAGGAAGGCGGCAAGCTTCAGCTCCAGCTTGCGCGCGGCGCGCTGGGCGAAACCCTTGCCCGTCGGGCTGATGCGAAGCGGCGCGCGGTTGTCCCAGACATCGTGCAGGGTGGCGAAGCCCGCGCTGCCGACCACGCGCAGCAGGCGGTTGTGCGGCGCGATGATCGACAGGCTCAGCCGTGCCACCACGCCATGGTCGAAGCGGAGCAGCCCCACCGAGAAATCCGGGTTGGTCGCGCCGAGACCCAGCCCCGCGCCCTTCTCGGGCAGCAAGGTGGCCGGCAGGGCCAGCACCTCGCGAACCGGGCCGAACAGCGTCACCAGCGGGCCGATCTGGTAGCCCGCGTGTTCCATCACGCAGCCCACCTCGAACTCGTCGCGGGCGGGCCAGGGCGCGCCGGAGACGCTGCGCCAGGTCTCGAAGCCCTGGAAGGCGACAATGCCGTCATCCATCTCCGCCTGGGCCATCAGCGGGCGGCCCAGGCGGCCGGCGCGAAGCAGCCGGACCAACTCGCGCACCGGGGGGGCGAGGTGGTTGCAGGGGGCGGCGGCGAGTGCGAGGCCGCGGGCGGCGGCCAGCGCCACGAGTTCCTCCGCCTCCTCCATTGTCATCGCCAGCGGCTTTTCCGAATAGACATGCTTGCCGGCCAGCAGCGCGGCACGGCTCACCTCGACATGGCTGCGCGGGTTGGTGAGGTTCACCACCATTTCCACCGCCGGGTCCGCCAGCACGGCCTCCAGGCTCGGGTAGGCGGGCAGATTGTGGAAACGGGTGAAGGCGTCGAGCCGCACGGCGTCGCGGTCGAAGGCGCCCAGCAGGTGCAGGCCGGCATGGTCAGGGCGGGAGGAC
>JBHYDO010000071.1:0-16991 GCA_051860645.1 Roseococcus sp. | reverse complement strand
CAAAGAACGGCTTCTTGCCGATCATCATCTTGAAGCCGTTGTAGTCGGGCGGGTTGTGGCTGCCGGTCAGCATCACCGCGCCATCGGCCTTCTGGTCGTAGCTGGCGAAGTAGAGCATGGGCGTCGGCCCGCAGCCCACGCGCACCACCTCCATGCCCGAGGCCATGAGGCCGGCCACCAGATGCGTCTCAAGCTCGGGCGAGGAGAGCCGCCCGTCGCGCCCCACCGCCACGCGCGCGCCGCCCGCGCGGGCCACGATCGTGCCGAAGACACGGCCAATGGCGAAGGCGTCCGCGCCGTGCAGCGTCTTTCCGACGATGCCGCGAATATCGTATTCGCGCAGCGAGGTGGGGTCGAAGCGGTGCGAGAAGGCATCCATCAGGGGCGTCCGATCGAATGATAGGTGAAACCCGCCTCGCGCATTGCGGGCGGATCATAGACGTTGCGCAGGTCGAGCAGCAGGTCGCCCTGCATCACCCCGCGCAGCTTGGCCGGCGTGATGTTGCGGTATTCGTTCCATTCCGTCAGCAGCACCGCGGCATCGGCGCCGGTCGCGGCGTCGAGCGCGCCCGAGCAGTACTCCACCGCCTGCGGCAGCAGGCGGCGCGCGGCGTCCATGCCCTCGGGGTCATGCGCGCGGATTCGGGCCCCGGCGGCCAGCAGGCGCGGGATGATTTCCAGCGAGGGCGCATCGCGCATGTCGTCCGTCTCGGGCTTGAAGGTGAGGCCCAGGATGCCGATCACCCTCCCCGCCACGTCGCCGCCGCAGGCCGCGATGATGCGGTCCGCCATCGCCAGCTTGCGCGCGTCATTGACCGCGATGGTGGTCTCGACCAGGCGCAGCGGTGCGCCGAGGTCCTGGCCGGTGCGCGCGAAGGCCAGCGTGTCCTTGGGAAAGCAGGAGCCGCCATAGCCCGGCCCCGCATGCAGGAATTTCCGGCCGATGCGGCCATCGAGGCCGATGCCGCGCGCCACGTCGTGCACGTCGCCGCCCGCCGCCTCGCAAAGGTCGGCGACCTCGTTGATGAAGCTGATCTTCATGGCAAGGAAGGCATTGGCGGCGTATTTGATGATCTCGGCCGTCTCGAGGCGCGTCGCCACGATGGGCGTCTCGATGAGGAACAGCGGCCGGTAGAGGCGGCGCAGCACGGCCTCGGCCCTGGCACCCGCCTCGCCATCCTCCACGCCGATCACGACGCGATCAGGCCGCATGAAGTCGGCGATGGCGGCCCCCTCGCGCAGGAACTCCGGGTTGGAGGCGACGGAGATCTCAAGGTCGGGCCGCGCGACCTGCACGCGCCGCTTCACCTCGCGCCCGGTGCCCACGGGCACGGTGGACTTGGTGACAAGCACCAGCGGCTTGGTGGCGGCGCGCGCCACCTCCTCGGCGGCGGCGAAGACATAGGTGAGGTCGGCATGGCCATCGCCGCGGCGGGTCGGCGTGCCGACGGCGAGGAAGACCGCGTCAGCCCCCTGCATGGCCTCGGGCAGGTCCTGCGTGAAGGAGAGCCGGCCCTCGCGGACATTGTCCGCGACCAGCGCCTCCAGCCCCGGCTCGTAGATGGGCATGCGTCCCTCGCGGAGCGCATTGACCCGGCCGGGGTCGGTGTCCACCAGCGTCACCTCGGTGCCGAACTCGGCGAAGCAGGCGCCGGAGACGAGGCCGACATAGCCGGCGCCCAGGATCGCGATGCGCATGGCGCGGACCTTTCAGGACATGCAGGCAGGACAGGCGGAACGGGGCCTTCGGACCTCGGTCAGCGATACTTCTCGAGGAAGCCGCGCACAGCGGGCGCCAGTTCGGGCCGGTCCAGCGCGAAGGCGATCTGCGCCTCCAGATAGCCCAGCTTGTCGCCGCAGTCGAAGCGGCGGCCCTGGTAGCGCAGGCCGTGGAAGGGCTGGTGGCCGATCAGCTTGGCCATGCTGTCCGTCAGCTGGACCTCGCCGCCCGCGCCCTTCTCGAGCTTGGAGAGATGCGTCATCACCTCGGGCATCAGCACGTAGCGGCCGATGATGGTGAGGTTGGAGGGCGCCTTGTCCACCGGCGGCTTCTCCACCAGGCCCTTCACCGAAACCAGGCGGCCCATGTCCTTCTCGATGTCGAGCACGCCGTACTTGTTCACGCGCTCCATCGGCACTTCCTCGATGGCGACGACGTTGCCGCCGGTCTCGCGGTAGGCCTCGGCGAGCTGGGCCACGCAGGAGGTCTCGCACTGCATCAGGTCGTCGGGCAGGATGATGGCGAAGGGGTCGTCGCCCACGAAGCTGCGCGCGCACCAGATGGCGTGGCCGAGGCCCATGGGCACCTGCTGGCGCACGGTGAGGATGCTGCCGGGGGTGACCGCCAGTGCCCGCAACTCGGCCAGGATGTCGGCCTTGTTGCGTTCCTCGAGGCTCCTCTCGAGCTCATAGGCGATGTCGAAATGCTCGACGATGGCGGTCTTGCCTCGACCGGTGACGAAGCAGAACTGCTCGATGCCGGCGGCGCGCGCCTCATCCACCGCATACTGGATCAGCGGCCGGTCCACGACCGGGAGCATCTCCTTGGCCACGGCCTTCGTGGCAGGCAGGAAGCGGGTGCCGAAGCCCGCGACGGGCAGGACGGCCTTCTTGAGCGGCTTGATCACGGGGGTCGGGTCCTTCGCCGATACAAGTCTTTGTTGCCACGGCGAAGGTGCGACGGGCAAGCCACGTCAGCGCCCGCCGGCGACCCTTTGCGAGCGGGCGGGGGCGGTGCGGGTGCCGCGCGGGGCGGCGGCCGGGGCGGGGCGGGTGGCGCGGGCGGGCGCGGCGCGGGACGGCTGGGCGCGCGCGCTCCGGCCTTGCGCCGCCTGGGCGCGGGCGGTGGGGCGGCTGGCGGTGGCCGCGCGGCGAAGCGCCGGCCGGGGCGCCGCGGCCCGGGTTGGGCGTGCCGGCGTCGCCGCGCGGGCCACCGGCGCGGGGTTGGCAGGAAGCGCGCGCACCGGCGGCGGCAGCGACCCGCCCACCGGGCGCGCGGCCAGGACGCGCCCGGCCGCGGCGGCCGAGGCCATGGCGAGTGCGGCGGGCGGGATGCCGCGCACGCCCTGGCGGCCAAAGCCCTCATCCAGCAGCGAGGCCATCTGGGCGTTGCGCTCGCGCCAATTGTTGCCGCCGAAGACCACGCCGAACAGCCGCACCCCGCCACGCTCGGCCGAGGTCAGGATGTTGAAGCCCGAGGCGTTGATATAGCCGGTCTTGATGCCATCCACGCCCGGATAGTCCACCAGCATGCCGTTGTGGCTGCGGATCAGCTGATTGTTGTGCCGGAAGTGCGTGGCCGAGAAGTAATGATAGTGCTGCGGATGGTCGTGCAGCAGGCGCCGGCCCAGCACAGCCATGTCGCGCGCCGTGGTCACCTGCTCGGGGTCGGGCAGGCCGGAGGCGTTGCGGAAGACGGTGCGCGTCATGCCGAGCTGGCGGGCGCGCAGTGTCATCTCCCGGGCGAAGGCGGCCTCGCTGCCGGCCAGGTGCTCGCCCACGGCGGCCGCCACGTCATTTGCGGAGCGTGTGACCAGGGCGAGGATCGCCGTCTCCACCGAGAACTGCGTGCCCACCGGCAGCCCGAGCCGCGAGGGCGGACGGGAATGCGCCTCGGCAGACATGCGAATCGGCGCGTTGAGGGTGAGGCGCCCCGCTGCCAGCGCATCGAACACCATGTAGAGCGTCATCGCCTTGGTGAGCGAGGCCGGATGGCGAAGCTCATCGGCGTCATGCGCCACCAGGATGCTGCCTGTCTGGTGATCCACCACGATGGCAGCGTAGCGGTCGCGCTGCTCGATCGGCGCAGAGGCCTGCGCGACGGCCGGACGGATGCCCGGCATGGCCCAGCATAGGGCCAGGACCAACCCGGCCCAAATTCGAAACAACATGAACACCCCCCCGTTCGGTGCGGGGCGCGGCCTCCCCCAAGGCGATGCGTCCCGACATGCAATCAACCAGCGATGCTGGCCAGTGTCCATCGCTTTCGGGCCACACGCCGGCAGGGGCGGAAGATGCCGGGCACAGCGGGGGGCTGGTGGGATTTTTGTGCGCTGCAGCATTTTCGCTTGAAAGCCTCGGGCGGAGGGACTAGATCATCGTCATGCTGCATTGCAGCAAAACGTGCCGCCTCGCCCCTTCCAGGCCGAGAGGCGGACTTGGACAAGGAAGACGAGCATGGCCACCCAGGCTGAAATGAAGAAGGCGATGACCACCGCCGCCCAGACCGAGGCCTTCAAGGCCGGCGCCGACCAGGCGAAGAAGATCATGGAAGACGGCGCCAACCAGGCCCGCGTCACCATGGAGAAGAGCATGGAAGCCGCCAACAAGGCCGCGACCGAAATGATGAAGGTGGCCGAGGACGCCGTCGAGTTCAGCCGCGGCAATTTCGAAGCCATGACCAAGGCTTCGCAGGCCTATGTCACCGGCGTGCAGGACCTGTCGCGCCAGACCATGGCGATGTTGCAGGCGCTGTCCGAGCAGACCATCGAGGGCATGAAGACGCTCTCGGCCGCCAAGAGCCTGAAGGAAGCCGCCGATTTCCAGGCCTCCTTCGCCAAGGCTTCGATCGAGCGCGCCATGAATGACGGCGCGAAGCTGCAGGAGAGCGTGCTGAAGGTCGCCGAAACCTCCATCGAGCCCATCGCCGCCCGCATGACGGTCGCGATGGAGAAGATGGCGAAGCCGATCGCGGCTTGACGCAGCGCCCCGCCCCTCGCGGGCGGGCCTGATCGCGATGGAGGCCCCGGCCGTCCGAGAGGACGCCGGGGCCTTTTTCTTGGCCCGTGCGCGACGCGGGGCAGCCAAGCCCTTTTCCCGAGGCGCCGACACCCGATATCCTCCCTCGATCATGACGAATACGGACAAGCGGCCCACCATGCAGCCCGGACCGAACCACATGCCGATTTACCCCGCATTGCGGGCCAGTCTTCGCGTCACCCTCTCCGACAACGACAAGCGGGAGGGGGATGGCGGCCCCAACACCGGGGTCGTCGTCAAGCCGCGCCCGAAGACCAAGAAGCCGGCGATGTACAAGGTGCTGATGCTGAACGACGACTACACGCCGATGGAATTCGTCGTGCACGTGCTGGAGCGGTTTTTCCAGAAGAACCGCGACGAGGCGACGCGCATCATGATGCATGTGCACCGCCGCGGCGTGGGGGTTTGCGGCGTCTACACCTACGAGGTCGCCGAGACCAAGGTCACCCAGGTGATGGACCTGGCGCGGCAGAACCAGCACCCGCTCCAATGCACCATTGAGAAAGAGTGATGCGGGAGCGCGTGTGACGCGAAAAAAATCCTCCCTTTCCGTGTCGCATTCTCTACCCTGTCGGGTGGAGACACCATCCCGGGCCCTGCCCTTCCATCGCATCCCGGGACGACAGGGCAACGACACCCGGGCACCTGAATTGCAGGCGCGTGACACCCGGGGACGTGACTTTCGGGAGAGTGCCATCACATTGCCCATCAACGGGTGGGCCACAGCCCCGTGGCCTGCCACCCTCTGGGGAGCGTACTGACCATGCTGTCCCGCAATCTCGAGCAGACGCTCCATCGGGCCCTCGGCCTCGCGAACGACCGCCGGCACGAATATGCGACACTCGAACACCTCCTCCTGGCGCTCGCCGAGGACGCCGACGCCACCACCGTGCTCCGCGCCTGCGGCGTGGACGTGGACAAGCTGAAGCGTGACCTCGGCGAATTCCTCGACAAGGACCTGGCGGGGCTCGTCTCCGACCGCGGCGGCGACCCGAAGCCGACGGCCGGCTTCCAGCGCGTGGTGCAACGCGCCGCCATCCATGTGCAGAGCAGCGGCCGCGACGAGGTGACGGGGGCCAATGTCCTCGTCGCCCTGTTCAGCGAGCGCGAGAGCCACGCCGTCTATTTCCTGCAGCTGCAGGACATGACGCGGCTCGATGCCGTCAACTTCATCAGCCATGGCATTGCCAAGGCGCCCGGCCGCAGCCAGCCCCGCCCCGTGCAGGGCAGCTCGAACACCCCCCCGGAGGAGGGTTCGGGCAACAGTGAGCGCGAGGAGAAGCCGCGCGGCGGCAACCGCAACCAGGATGCGCTGAGCACCTATTGCGTGAACCTCAACAAGAAGGCCGGCCAGGGCAAGATCGACCCGCTGATCGGGCGCGACATCGAGATCGAGCGCACCATCCAGATCCTGTGCCGGCGCACCAAGAACAACCCGCTTTACGTGGGCGACCCGGGCGTGGGCAAGACGGCCATCGCCGAGGGGCTCGCCAAGCGAATCGTGGAAGGCGACGTGCCCGAGGTGCTGGCCAAGTCCACCATCTACAGCCTGGACATGGGCAGCCTGCTCGCCGGCACGCGCTACCGCGGTGATTTCGAGGAACGGCTGAAGGCCGTGGTCAACGAGCTGGAGGCCCAGCCGGGCGCCATCCTGTTCATCGACGAGATCCACACGGTCATCGGAGCCGGCGCCACCTCCGGTGGTGCCATGGACGCGTCCAACCTGCTCAAGCCCGCGCTGGCCCAGGGCACGCTGCGTTGCATTGGCAGCACGACCTACAAGGAATACCGCGTCCACTTCGAGAAGGACCGCGCCCTGGTGCGGCGCTTCCAGAAGATCGACGTGAACGAGCCTTCCGTGGAGGACACGGTCAAGATCCTGCAGGGGCTCAAGACGAATTACGAGAAGCACCACAAGGTGAAGTACACGCCCGAAGCGATCCGCGGCGCGGTGGAGCTCTCGGCCAAGTACATCCATGACCGCAAGCTGCCCGACAAGGCGATCGACGTGATCGACGAGGTGGGCGCCTCACGCATGCTGGTGGCTGAGGGCAAGCGCCGCAAGACCGTCACGCTGAAGGATGTTGAGGAGGTGGTCGCCAAGATCGCCCGCATTCCTCCCAAGTCCGTCAGCGCCGACGACAAAGAGACGCTGCGCACCCTGGAGCGCGACCTGAAGGCCATGGTGTTCGGCCAGGACCGCGCCATCGAGGCCCTGTCCTCGGCCATCAAGCTGAGCCGCGCGGGCCTGCGCGACCCGGAGAAGCCGATCGGCAACTACCTTTTCTCGGGGCCCACGGGCGTCGGCAAGACGGAAGTCGCCAAGCAGCTCTCCAAGACCCTGGGCATCGAGCTTATCCGCTTCGACATGTCGGAATACATGGAGCGGCACAGCGTCTCGCGCCTGATCGGCGCGCCGCCGGGCTATGTGGGCTTCGACCAGGGCGGCCTGCTGACCGACGGCATCGACCAGCACCCGCACTGCGTGCTGCTGCTCGACGAGATCGAGAAGGCGCACCAGGACCTGTACAACATCCTGCTGCAGGTGATGGACCACGGGAAGCTGACCGACCACAACGGCAAGACGGTGGATTTCCGCAACGTCATCCTCATCATGACGACCAATGCGGGCGCCGCCGACATGCAGAAGCCCGCCATCGGCTTCGGCAGCCCGGTCCGTACCGGCGAGGACGAGGAGGCGGTGAAGCGCATGTTCACCCCCGAGTTCCGCAACCGCCTGGACGCCGTCATCCCCTTCGCCGGCCTCACGCAGGAGATCGTGGCGCAGGTGGTGGAGAAGTTCGTCATGCAGCTGGAGGCGCAGCTCGCCGACCGCAACGTGACGATCGAACTGTCCTCGGCCGCCAAGGAATGGCTGGCCGAGCGTGGCTACGACCCGCTCTATGGCGCGCGGCCGCTGGCCCGCGTGATCCAGGAGCACATCAAGAAGCCGCTGGCCGAGGAACTCCTCTTCGGCAAGCTGGTGAAGGGTGGCGCGGTGAAGGTGAACCTGGTGGATGGCGCGCTGGCCTTCGACCTGGCCGAGGCGCCCGTCGCCGCCCTGCCCAAGCCGGAAGGCGATGGCGAGGCGGAGAAGGAACCGGAAACCGCCGAATAGGCTGATCCAGGACAATGGACGGCGGGGCCTCGATGGGAAACCATCGGGGCCCTTTCCTTTTGGAGCGCCGCACATGACAACCGACACCCGAATCGAGGACTGGGACAGCTACAGCGACGGGCTGCGTGCCCGTGGCAAGGAACTGTCCGCCATGCATCCGGAGCTGATGAAGGGCTTCGGCGCGCTCAGCCGCGGCGCCAACACCACGAAGCACCTGGACGCCAAGACGCGGGAGATGATCGCGCTCGCCGTCGCCGTCACCACGCGGTGCCAGGGCTGTATTGACGCCCATGCGCGCAAGGCCCGCGCGGCAGGCGCCACCAAGGAGGAGGTGGCCGAGGCGCTGGGCGTCGCCATCGCGCTCAACGCCGGTGCGGCGCTGACCTATTCGCTGCACGTGCTGGACGCGCTGGACGGCGCCGGCGGGTGAGGCTGGTCGTCCTCGGCGCCGGCGGCCACGCACTGGTGGTGCTGGAGGCGCTGGACGCGCTGGGCTGGGAGGTGGCGGGCCTGCTCGATGACCGCCCGGCCTTGCCCCCGCTGCTGGGCCGGCAGGTGCTTGGGCCACTGGCTTCGTTCGGCGCCCATGGCGCAACGCACGCCGTGGTGGCGCTGGGCGACAATGCGGCGCGGCGGCACTGGGGCGACGCGGCAGGTCGGGCGGGACTGTCCCTGCCCGCGCTGGTCCATCCGACGGCACTGGTCTCGCCCAGCGCGCGGATCGAGGAGGGCGCGCAGGTGATGGCCCGGGCATCCGTGGGACCGCTCGCGGTGGTGGGGGCGCTGGCGCTGGTGAATACGGGCGCCATCATCGAGCACGAATGCGTGCTGGAAGAGGCCGCGCATGTGGCGCCCGGCGCGGTGCTGTGCGGCGGGGTGCGCGTGGGTGCGGGCGCGCTGGTGGGCGCGGGGGCCGTGGTGGCACCGGGGCTGACCCTCGGCCCTCGTGCCGTGGCCGGCGCCGGGGCCGCCGTGGTGCGCGACGTGCCGGCCGGCGCGGTCATGGCCGGCGTTCCGGCAAGGCCCGCTACAGGATCTGGCTGAGGAACAGCCGCGTCCGATCATAGCGCGGGTCGCCGAAGAATTCCTCGGGCGGCGCCTGCTCCACCACCTCGCCCTGGTCCATGAACACCACGCGGTCCGCCACTTGGCGGGCAAAGCCCATCTCATGCGTGACGACGACCATGGTCATGCCGGTAGAGGCAAGTTCCACCATCACGTCCAGCACCTCCTTGATCATCTCGGGGTCGAGGGCGGAGGTCGGCTCGTCGAACAGCATGATGCGCGGCTGCATGCAGAGCGCGCGCGCGATGGCGACGCGCTGCTGCTGCCCGCCCGAAAGCTGCAACGGGTATTTTGCCGCCTGCTCGGGGATACGCACACGCTCGAGGTGCGACATGGCGATGCGCTTGGCTTCGTCCTCCGGCAACTGCTTCACCCAGGTCAGGGCGAAGGTGCAGTTCTCCAGCACGGTCAGATGCGGAAACAGGTTGAAGGACTGGAACACCATGCCCGTCTCGCGGCGGATGGCGTCATCGTCGCGCGCGCCGCCGCCGAAGGCGCGGCCATGGATGCGGATGTCGCCGCGCTGGTGGCGTTCCAGCTGGTTCACGCAGCGGATCATGGTGGACTTGCCCGAACCGGACGGCCCGCACACCACCACCCGCTCCCCTTCCGCGATGCTGAGGTTGATGTCCTTCAGCGCCTGGAAGCTGCCATACCATTTGCTGACGCCGACCAGTTCGACGGCGGGGGTGGCGAGGTTCATCGGCGCTGCCCCCCGCCCAGGCGGCGTTCCAGGTTCATGCTGTATTGCGACATGGCGAAGCAGAACACGAAGTAGATCATCGTGATGAAGAAGAAGGGCTCGATGAACAGGCCGAGCCAGCGCGTGTCCTCGCCCACCGCGCGCGCCATGCTCAGCATGTCGAAAAGGCCGATGATGGAAACGAGCGTGGTGTCCTTGAACAGGCCGATGAAGTTGCCGACGATGGCGGGGATCATGATCTTGAGCGCCTGGGGCAGGATGATCAGCGTCGTCGCCTGCCAGAAGCCCAGGCCCATGGCGGCCGCCGCCTCATACTGGCCCTTGGGGATGGCCTGCAGCCCACCGCGCACGATCTCGGCCATGTAGGCGGCGGCGAAGAGGCACACGGCCACGATGGCGCGCAGCAGCCGGTCCACCTCGGTGCCGACAGGCAGGAACAGCGGCAGCATGGTGTTGAACATGAACAGGATGGTGATGAGCGGCACCGAGCGGAACAGCTCGATGAAGGCCACGCAGAAGCCCCGGATGAGCGGCATCTGCGACCGCCGCCCCAGGGCCAGCATGACGCCCGCCGGCAGCGAGAAGGTGATGCCGATGCCAGAGATCACCATGGTGAGGAAGAAGCCCCCCCACAGCCGCGTGGGCACCTCCACCAGCTCCCAGCGCGCCACGATCAGCAGGGCGGTGACGAACAGCGCAAGCCAGGTCACCTGCCGCACCAGCGCCGCGCGCTCGGGGATGGGGTCGGTGCCACCGAAGGTGCGGACCAGCAGTTCCACGAAGCCCTGGCCCGTTCGCATCTCGGTGATCGTGGTGAGCCAGACCCAGAAGAAGGTGGCGAGCGCGCCCGCGACCATGGCGGTCCAGAGCCAACCCTTCTCGCCCCCCAGGAACAGGTAGGAGACGAGGAAGGGATAGACCAGCACCGCCGTCAGCCCGATGGCGACCTTGGACTTCACCCGCGGCAGGAAGAGCGGCAGCGCCCACAGCACCAGGATCAGCCCGCCGAGGTCGATGCGCCACACCTGGTCCTTGGGGTAGAGGCCGTAGATGAGGTTGGGAATCCAGGCGATGACGCCCGGCCAGCAGGCGCCCGAACGGCCCACCGCGTCGAGACAGGCGCGGCGGTTGGGCGCGTCCCACACCGCGTTCACCAGCGCCCAGGTGATCAGCGCGTCGAAGAAGGCATAGAAGATGTAGGCGCCGAGGATGGTCAGGATCGCGTTCGGCACCGAGGAGAACAGGTTGGCACGGAGCCAGCCCACCACGCCCACCGTGCTGGCAGGCGGGGGCGCCGAGGGGCGCGGCGTGAAGACGAGGGGCGCGGAGGGGGGTTGGTCGGCAGCCATCGGCTCAGCGCTCCGTCAACTGCATGCGTCGGTTGTAGATGTTCAGCAGGCCCGAGACGCCGAGGCTGACCACGCAGTAGAAGGCCATGGTCATCGCCACGATCGGGATGGCGCGGCCGGACTGGTTCAGCGAGGTGTTCATCCACACGCTGACGAGATCCGGGAAGCCGATGGCGATGGCCAGCGAGGAGTTCTTCGTCAGGTTCAGATACTGGCTGATCAGCGGCGGGATGATCACGCGCATGGCCTGCGGCAGGATGATGAAGCGCATGGTGCGCGAGGGCTTCACGCCGAGTGCCCGCGCGGCTTCCGTCTGGCCATGCGCCACCGACTGGATGCCCGCGCGCACGATCTCCGCGATGAAGCAGGAGGTGTAGATGGAGAGCGCCACGACCAGCGCGCAGAAGGCCGGCGGCACGCTGATGCCGCCCACGAAGTTGAAGCCGCGCAGCGCCGGCCAGTCCCAGGCGAGCGGCTTACCCGTGGCGTAGAAGACGGCCAGGGGCACCAGGATGACGACGGCGGTGGCGACGATGCCGCCCGGGAAGATCCGCCCCGTGGCGCGCCGCCGCGCGTTGGACCAGCGCACCAGGATGATCGCGAAGAGGAGCGCGGCGCCGAAGGCGGCCAGCGTCCAGACGAACTGGTCCTGCGGGACCGGCCCCGGCATGTAGAAGCCGCGATTGTTCAGGAAGAACAGCCCGCCCCAGTCGATGCTCTCACGCGGGCGGGGCAGCAGGTTGAAGACGCCGAAATACCAGGCGATGATCTGTAGCAGCAGCGGTGTGTTGCGCAGCACCTCGATGTACCAGCGCGCCAGCGTGCCGATCAGCCAGTTGTTGGACAGCCGCGCGAGGCCCACGATCAGGCCGATGACGGTGGCGAAGACGATCCCGATCGCGGCGACCAGCAGCGTGTTGGCGATGCCCACCTGGAACACGCGGAGATAGCTGTCGCCCTCGCGGTAGGGGATCAGCGTGAAGGCGATGTTGAACCCCGCCGAGACCGGCAGGAAATCGAACCCCGCGGACATGTTCCGTTGGGACATGTTCGTGATGGTGTTCGAGATCAGGTAGTAGAGCAGCCCCGTCACCGCCAGGAACACCGCGGCCTGGTAGAAGAAGGCCCGCACGCCGGCGTCGTTGATGAAGGACGGACGCGGCGGTGGCGCCGAGCTGGTGCTTGACATGCTCAACCTGTCGGGTGCGGGTGGGGGGCCGCGCAGCATGCGCGGCCCTTTTTCACGTCAGTGGCCGAAGCTCACCGGAACGGCATCGCGTACATGATGCCGCCATTGGTCCACAGCGCGTTGAGCGAGTTCGCGCGGGGGATGCCGACGGGGGTGTTCGCACCGACATGGCGCTCATAGACCTCGCCGTAGTTGCCGATGTGCCGGATCACGCGGGCCATGAAGTCGGCCGGCAGGCCCATGCCCTGGCCGATATTGCCCTCGGTGCCGAGCAGGCGGCGGATGCCGGGGTTGGTGGAGCGCAGCATCTCGGCGAGGTTGCCCTGGTTCACGCCCATCTCCTCGGCCTCGATCATCCCGTAGAGAACCCAGCGGACGATGTCGCCCCAGTTCTGGTCGCCATGGCGCACCACGGGGCCCAGCGGCTCCTTCGAGATGGTCTCGGGCAGGATCACGTGGTCGTTGGGGTTCGGGAAGGCCGCGCGGCGCGAGGCGAGGCCCGACTTGTCGTTCGTGTAGGCGTCGCAGCCGCCACCCAGGTAGGTCTCGACGAGGACGTTCACATTCTCGTTGGTCACCGCACGGAAGCGCATGTTGTTCGCGCGGAAGTAGTCGGCGAGGTTCAGCTCCGTCGTCGTGCCGGTCAGCACGCAGACCGTGGCGCCGTCGAGCTGCCGCGTGGAGGTGATGCCCGAGGCGCGCGGCACCAGGAAGCCCTGGCCGTCATAGAAGTTCACGCCGGCGAATTCGAGGCCGAGCTGCGTGTCGCGCACCGCGGTCCAGGTGGTGGTGCGCGAGAGCATGTCGCTCTCGCCATTGGCGAGCGAGGTGAAGCGCACCGCCGAGGTCACCGACTGGTACTGCACGCGGTTCGGGTCGTCGAAGATCGCGGCGGAGACGGCGCGGCACATGTCCACGTCCATGCCCGACCAGGTGCCGTTCGCCGCCAGCGCGTAGAAGCCCGGCGTGGGCAGGCCCACCTGGCAGTTCAGGCTGCCGCGGGTGCGGACCTGTTGCAGTGTCGCTTGGGCATACGCGGCCGTGCTGACCGTCACCATCGCCGCGGCTGCGGCGAGCAAGGTGAGACCGAGTTTCATATGTTCACACTCCCAGACGTTGATGGCAGTCCCGTGTGCGGATGTCCGGTTGCCCCGGCGTGCCCGACACGGTTGAAGCATGACGGTTGGGGGCCTGCCGGATCAACCGGATCGTGAACCCGGGCCGGGAGCCCCAACCGTGCATGCATCAAAAGATACCGGCCGCACCCTCCCGATGCCACGCCGGCAAAGCCTTGTCTTTGGCGGAAAGCCATGTTCCGCGTGATTGCATGCCGATGAAGTGGTCACAGCGCGCACCGGGACGCAAGAAAATCAGGCATCATCCGCGCAGGTGGCAGGAGACCCAGTGCCCCGGCGTCACCTCGCGCAGCTGCGGCACCACGTCCTGGCAGGGCGAGGCCTTGGCGATCGGGCAGCGCGTGTGGAAATGGCAGCCGGAGGGCGGGCGCAGCGGGTTGGGCACGTCGCCCTGCAGCATGATGCGCTTGCGCTTCACCGTGGGGTCCGGGATGGGCACGGCCGAGAGCAGGGCCTCGGTGTAGGGGTGCAGCGGGTTGGTGTAGAGGTCCCGCGCCGAGGCGATCTCGACGATGCGCCCCAGATACATCACGGCCACCCGGTCGGAGGTGTGCTCCACCACCGAGAGGTCATGCGCGATGAACAGGTAGGTGAGGCCGAACTTCTCCTGCAGGTCCTCCAGCAGGTTCACCACCTGCGCCTGGATGGAGACGTCCAGCGCCGAGACCGGCTCGTCGCAGACCACGAGCTTGGGCGAGACGGCCAGCGCGCGGGCAATGCCGATGCGCTGGCGCTGCCCGCCCGAGAATTCATGCGGGAAGCGGCGCATCTGGTCGGCGTTGAGGCCCACCGTCTCCAGCAGCTCCACCACGCGGTCCTCGCGCTCCTGCCTTGTCTTGGCGAGGCCGTGGATGATCAGCGCCTCGCTGATGATGGAGCCCACCGTCATGCGCGGATTCAGCGAGGCGAAGGGGTCCTGGAAGATGATCTGCATGTCCCGGCGCAGGCTGCCGAGCTGCTCATTGTCCAGCGCCGTTACGTCGGTGCCCTGGAACCACACCTGGCCCGAGGTGGGCTCGATCAGCCGCAGGATCAGGCGGCCGGTCGTGGACTTGCCGCAGCCGCTCTCGCCCACCAGGCCCAGCGTCTCGCCGGGCTTGAGGTCGAAGCTGACATCGCTCACCGCGTGGACATGGTCCACGGTGCGGCGCAGCAGCCCGCCCTTCACCGGGAACTTCTTCACGAGATTCTGGACGCGCAGCAGGGGCTGGGGTTCGCTCATCGGGGGCGTGGATTCCATCACAGGATGCACGCGGCCTTGTGGCCCGGCGCCTTCTCGACCAGCGGTGGTTCGGCGGCGACGCAGGCCTCGGTCACGTAGCGGCAGCGCGCGGCGAAGCGGCAGCCCTTGGGCGGGTTGAGCAGCGAGGGCACGGTGCCGGGAATGGCCTCCAGCCGCGTATGGCCGGTGGCCGCGAGATCGATGCGCGGGATGGAGCGGATCAGCCCCTGGGTGTAGGGGTGGCGCGGATTGGCGAAGAGATCCTCGACCGTCGCCTCCTCCACCACCTTGCCGGCATACATCACGATCACGCGCTGCGCGGTTTCCGCCACCACGCCCATGGCGTGGGTGATGAGCAGGACCGCCATGCCCAGGCGCTCCTTCATCTCGTTCAGCAGTTCCAGGATCTGCGCCTGGATGGTGACGTCGAGCGCCGTGGTCGGCTCGTCCGCAATGAGCAGCTTCGGGTTGCAGGACAACGCCATGGCGATCATCACGCGCTGGCGCATGCCGCCCGAGAACTGGTGCGGGTAGTCGTTCACCCGCCGCTCCGGGCTCGGGATGTTGACCAGGCGCAGCATGTCCGCCGCGCGCTCCATGGCCGCGCGCTTGGACAGGCCCTCATGATGGCGCACCGTCTCCGCGATCTGCTGGCCCACGGTGTAGACGGGGTTCAGCGAGGTCATCGGCTCCTGGAAGACGATGCCGATCTGCTTGGAGCGGATGGCCCGCATCTCCGCCGGCGACATGGGGACGATGTCGCGCCCCTCGAACATGATCTTCCCGGCCACGATCTGCCCGGGCGGCATGGCGATGAGCTTGAGCACCGTCATGGCCGTCACGGTCTTGCCGCAGCCGCTCTCGCCCACGACGGAGACGGTCTCACCGCGGTCAATGCCTATGTCGACCCCGTCAACGGCCCGCACCATGCCGTCATCGGTGCGGAAATGGACCTTGAGGCCGCTGATCTCGAGCAGGCGCTGCGCCGCGGGCGCGGTGGCGCCGCGGGCTTCGGTGGCGGTCGCGCTCACTTCACGCGCCTCGGGTCGAGCGCGTCGCGCAGCCCATCGCCCACGAAGTTGATGCTGAGCACGGTGAGGAAGATCGCCAGCCCCGGGAAGATCGCCCAGTGCGGCGCGAAGTCGAGATTGTCCTTGGCATCGAACAAGAGGCGCCCCCAGGTGGGAATGTCGGGCGGGAAACCGAGGCCCAGGAAGGAGAGCGTGCTCTCCGCGATGATGGCGGCCGCCACGTCGATGGTGGCGGCCACGATGACGGGGCCCAGCGCATTGGGCAGGATGTGCTTCACGACCAGGCGCGCGCGCGAGGCGCCGAGGGCGCGGGCGGCCTCCACGAACTCCTTCTCGCGCAACGACATGAACTGCGCGCGAACGAGGCGCGCGACCGGCATCCAGCGGAAGCCGCCGATCACCGCCACGATGAGCACGAAGACGCCCATCTCCGGCCCCACGATCTGCGTGAGCGATTCGCGGAACAGGTAGATGATCAGCAGCAGCAGCGGCAGCTCAGGCAGGGAGAGGAACAGGTCCGTCAGCCACATCAGGGCCGCGTCCACCTTGCCGCCCGCCATGCCGGCCACCGCGCCCACGAAGACGCCGACCAGCACCGCCACCAGCATGGCCGCAAAGCCCACGGCCAGCGAGATGCGCCCGCCATAGAGCACCCGGGCCAGCAGGTCCTGGCCGAGATCATCGGTGCCGAGCGGATGCTCCCAGGACGGGCCCTGCAGCCGCACCGAGAAATCGATCTCGTCGATCGGCACCTGCCAGATCAGCGGCCCGAACAGGACGGCCAGGATGAGCGTGCCCAGGATGCCCGCGCTGACCACCGCCAGCCGGTGCTTGCGGTAGCGCCGCCAGGCCTCGTTCCAGGGCGAGACCGGCGGGCGCCGTCCCTCGGCCAGGCCAGGGGCCGCCGGGCTAGCGGTAGCTGATGCGAGGGTCGAGCCAGCCATACAGGATATCCGCGAGCAGGTTGAAGAAGATGACGAGGCCGGCAAAGACGAAGGTCACGGCCATGATCACGGGCGTGTCGTTCGCCAGGATCGCGCTGATCAGCAGGGAGCCGATGCCGGGCACGCGGAAGATCTGTTCCGTCACGATGGCGCCGCCGAAGACGATGGGCATTTGCAGCGCCACCAGCGTCACCACCGGAATGAGCGCGTTGCGCACCACGTGCTTGATGGTGACGCGCGTCTCCGGCAGCCCCTTGGCGCGCGCCGTGGTGACATGGTCCAGCCGGATGACGTCCAGCACGGCCGAGCGCACGAAGCGCGTCCAGGCCGCGCCCTGGAACAGGCCCAGCACCATCACGGGCATGATGGATTGGCGCACATGCTCCCACCACCAGCGCCAGCCCGTGGCGCTGATCTCGGTGTTGTAGACGAAGGGCAGCCAGTCCAGCCAGATCGAGAAGAACAGGATGAACAGC
>JBHYDO010000070.1:0-16998 GCA_051860645.1 Roseococcus sp. | reverse complement strand
GGCGTCGTGCCGGGCCTGCGACAATCTGGCAAGCAATCCAGCCCCCGCGCCAGCATCGGACCGCTCGGCAACGCACGGCTGCGCCGCGCGCTGTGGATGCCGGTGCTCAGCGCTATCAAACGCAACGCCTGGCTGCGTGCCTTCTATCAACGCCTCAGGGCCGCCGGGAAGCCAGCCAAGGTCGCGCTGATCGCCGCTATGCGAAAGCTGCTCCACGCCATCTACAGCGTCGCCAAGCACCGCAGGCCCTTCGTCGTTAAAGAGCAGGGGCGCGCGGTGGAGCCCCCAAATCGCGCAACCGCGCGCCCCTGCGTGGCGTGAAGAAAACGCTTGATGGACGTGACGGTATCTCACGCCTCGTCGTCTTCGTCGGGCAGTGCGGCGTCGAGGCCGAGGGCCGCGGCGGATTGCTCGCCCGGCATGGCCTCCACGCCCTTCAGCTTGCGCGCGATGGCGCGCGTGCGCGTGCGCGCATCTCCGATTGTGTTGGTCACCGTCCCCACCTGCTTGCCCAGCCGCTCCAGCACCTGGTCCATCTTGCCCATCTCGGCCTTGGTGGCGGCAAGCAAATCCCGCACGCCCTCGGCATTCTTCGACAACGCCAGGGTGACATGGCCGAGCTGGATGGTCCGCAACATGGCCGGCAGCAGCGACGGCCCGGCGATGAAGACGCGGCCCGAACGGCCCACATCCTCGATCAGGCCGGGGATGCGCGCGACCTCGGCGTAGAGCCCCTCGGTGGGGAGGTAGAGCACCGCGAATTCCGTGGTCAGCGGCGGGTGGATGTATTTTTCCCGGATCTTCTGGGCCTCCGCGCGGATTCGCGCTTCGAGGGCACGGCGCGCCTGGGCTTCCGCCACCACATCGCCCGCGTCATGCGCGGCCAGCAGGCGTTCGTAGTCCTCGACGGGGAATTTCGCGTCCACCGGCAGGCGCACCGGGGTCTCGCCGCTTACGGGCATGCGGATGGCGAATTCGACCACGTCGTTGCTGTCCTCGCGCAACTTCACATTGGTCTCGTAGCTGTTCTCGGGCAGGAAGTCATCCAGCATGGCCTTCACCTGCGCCTCGCCCCAGCCGCCGCGCGTCTTCACGTTGGAGAACAGGCGCTTCAGGTCGCCGACCTGGGTCGCGACGGACTGCACGTTGCCCATCATGGCCTGGATGGCGTTGAACTGGTCGATGACGCGGGTGAAGCTTTCGGTCATCTGCTTCTCGACCGCCTCGCCCAGCTTT
This sequence comes from Roseococcus sp., assembly GCA_051860645.1. GTDB lineage: Bacteria > Pseudomonadota > Alphaproteobacteria > Acetobacterales > Acetobacteraceae > Roseococcus. The sequence continues at coordinate 15,762 of JBHYDO010000070.1, read as the reverse complement.
TCGTTCACGCTGGCCTGGATGTCGGTGAGGCGCTTGTCGTTGGCCTCGCGCATTTCCTTGAGGCGGGCCTCGATTTCGGCGCGGGACTCGGCGGATTTGCGGTCGATGAGGTCGCGCGCGGTGGTCATTTCCAGCGCGATGGCGGCGCGCATGGCGCCCTGGGATTCCGTGAGTGCGGCACGCACCTGCTCCACCATGACGTTCATGGCGGCGAGCTTTTCGCCCATCTCGGCCCGCAGCGCCTTGGCCGATTCCGCCTGGCCTTCCGCGAGGCCGGCGCGCAGGGCTTCGAGCTTGCCCGCCAGGTCGGTCTGCAAGCTGCCGGTGCCCTGGGCGAGGCGCGTCAGCCCTTCGCTGAGCACCTTGGTCTGCTCCACCGAAAAGCCCTGGATGGTGCGCCCCGTGGCGGCCTCGCTGGCGGCGAGTGCCGCCTTCACCTCGCCCGCCAGCGCGCCGAGCCGCTCGCCCTGCCGTTCCTGCGCGGCCTGGAGCAGCGGGATGGTTGGGTCCGCGCCCGGCTTGCGGATCAGGAGCAGCACGAGCACGGCGACCAGCAGCAGAACCACCAGCCCAAGAAGGACCACCTCAACCGACATCACCCACGCCCCCCTACGAAGAAAATCCGCCCCCCGGTGCCCAGCCGTGGCTTCGCCACGGCAGGCGGAGCCCAACCCACAAGACATGACGCCAAACCGGGGCCCCCGCGAGAATGCCGAAGGCAGTCTCGTGGGGATCGCAGCCGGGGTCCTCGCGAAAGCCGCGCAGCGGATTTCGCGGGGCTAATGGCGGAAGTGCCGCATCCCCGTGAACACCATGGCGAGGCCCACGGCATCGGCCGCGGCGATGACCTCGTTGTCGCGCATGGAACCGCCCGGCTGGATCACCGCCGTCGCACCCGCCGCCGCCGCCGCCTCCAGCCCATCGGCGAAGGGGAAGAAGGCGTCGGACGCCACGACCGAACCCTGCGCCAAGGGCGTGTCCGAACCGGACGCACGCGCGGCCTCGGCGGATTTCCAGGCGGCGATGCGGGCGCTGTCCACCCGGCTCATCTGCCCCGCGCCGATGCCCACCGTCGCACCCGCCTTCGCATAGATGATGGCGTTGGACTTCACATGCTTGCAGACGCGGAAGGCGAAGATCAGGTCGTCCATCTCCTGCGCGGTCGGCGCGCGCTGCGTCACCACGCGCAGGCCGTCCGCCGCGACGCGCCCCGCATCGCGCGACTGCGCGAGGAACCCGCCGCCCACGGAGCGGAACACCATCCCCGGCGATGCGGGGTCCGGCAGCCCGCCCGTCAGCAGCAGGCGAAGATTCTTCTTGCGGGCGAAGATGGCGCGGGCCGCCTCATCGGCGTCGGGCGCGATGACGACCTCGGTGAAGATGGCGCTGATGCGCTCCGCCGCCGCCGCGTCCAGCGTGCGGTTGGCCGCGACGATGCCGCCATAAGCCGAGACGGGGTCGCAGCGCAGCGCCGCATCCCAGGCGCTGGCGAGGTCCGCACCCTCCGCCACGCCGCAGGGGTTGGCGTGCTTCACGATGACGATGGCCGGGCGCGCGAATTCCGCCACGCATTCGAAGGCCGCGTCCGTGTCGTTCAGGTTGTTGTAGCTGAGTTCCTTGCCCTGCGCCTGCCGCGCGGTGCCGATGCCCGGCCGCCCCGTGCCGTCCAGGTAGAAGCCCGCGCGCTGGTGCGGGTTTTCCCCGTAGCGCAGCGTCTGCGCCAACTGTCCCGAGAAGGCGAGGCGCGGCGGGAATTCGGTGCCGAGTTGCCCTGCGAACCAGGCGCCTATGGCCGCGTCATAGGCGGCCGTTCGGGCATAGGCGGCGGCGGCCAGTTCGCGCCGAAGGGCCAGGCTGGTGCCGCCCTGCGTCGCCAGTTCCTCGCTCACGCGCAGCAGGTGCGCGGGCTCGGTGCAGACCACCACATGCGCGTGGTTCTTGGCGGCCGAACGGATCATCGCCGGCCCGCCGATGTCGATGTTCTCGATGCAGTCCTCGAACGCCGCGCCCTTCGCCACCGTCGCCTCGAAGGGGTAGAGGTTCACCGCCAGCAGATCGATCGGCGCCAGCCCGTGCTGCTCCATCTGCTGGATATGCGCCGACAGGTCCCGCCTCCCCAGCAGCCCGCCATGCACCTGCGGCACCAGCGTCTTCACGCGCCCGTCCAGCACCTCCGGGAAGCCGGTGTGCTCCGAGACATCCTTCACCGGAACACCCGCCGCGCGGATGGCCTGGGCGGTGCCGCCGGTGGAAAGGATCTCCGCGCCCTGCCCCGCGAGCATGCGGGCGAAGTCCACGATGCCCGTCTTGTCGGAAACGGAGAGCAACGCGCGGCGAATGGGCTGGCGGTCGGTCATGTCAAAGTCCCAGATGGTCGAGGGTGCGTTCCAGGACGCAGGCCTCGGTGTAGTGCGAAAGGGCGCGGGCGCGGCCCGACTGCCCCATGCTCTGGCGCAGTTGCCCGTCGCCGGCCAGACGCGCCAGCGCATCGGCCAATGGCGCCGCCTGCATGGGCGGCACCAGCAACCCGCCCTCGCCATCGCGCAGCAATTCGCGGCAGCCGCGTATGTCGGTGGCGACCATGGGCAGGCCGGTGAGCATGGCCTCGATGCCGCTCATCGGCAGGCCCTCGAAGTGGCTGGGCAGGCAGAAGATGTCGGCCGCCGCCATCAGCGCGGCCACGTCGCGGCGGTAGCCCAGGCGGTGCAGGCGGGGCCCCATGGCGGCGGCGGCCTGCGCGAAATGGGGTTCCATGTCGGCGCCGTGGTCGGAGGCCAGCCGGTCGCCCACCGCCCAGAGATGCGCGCCGGGCACGCGCGCCATGGCGGAGAGCAGTTCCGGCCAGCCCTTGTGCCGCACCAGCCGGGCCACGGCGATGACCACCACGGCGTCCTCGGCCACGCCCAGCTCGGCGCGGATTGCGGCGCGGGCGGCGGGGTCGGGGCGGAACAGCGCGGGGTCGCGCCCATTGCCCAGCGCTACGGCCTCGCGGTGCAGGAACAGGCGCCGCGCATCGGCCGCCTCCTCCTCGCTGACGGTGATGAAGCGGTCCGTCAGACGCCCGCCCAGCCACTCCATGCCGACGGAAAGCCCCCGCCGCCACAGCGGGCCGGGCTGGTTGAAGAGGAAGCCGTGGCAGGTATAGGCGACCCGCGGCACGCCCGCCGCCCGCGCCGCCAGCCGCGCCAATATCCCCGCGATGGGCATGTGCGCGTGCACCAGGTCGAAGCGCTCGGCCGCCAGCGCGGCGCGGATGGCGCGATACGCGGCCAGGTTCGCGCGGGGCGAAAGGCTGCGCGCCATCGGCACGGGAATGATACGAAAGCCCTCGCCCCGCGCCACCTCCAGCAGCGGGCCTTCGGCGCACATCCCCACCACCTCATGCCCGCGCGCGCGGGCCGCGCGCATCAGCGGCAGCAGGAAATGCCGCAGCGAGAAGTCCACATTGGTGACTTCCAGGATGCGCACGCCATCAGGCGGCGGGCGGCGGCGGCTCGGGCGGGGCCACGCGGGTGATGGCCCATTGGATGCCGTCCGGCTCCCCCTGCGAGGTGAGGACGATCTGCTGGCTGCGCCGCGCCTCGGCGCCGAGATAGACGCTGTCCTCCAGCGCGATGGCCGCCCCGCGCGCCCGCAGCCGCCAGCCCTGGCCGGTGGGCAGGCGCATGAGCACGCCGCCCTCCTCCTCCTGCAGCACCGCCGTCACGGAAGGGTGCAGGTGGAAGCGCACCACGCAGGGCTGCTCCACGCCGCCCTGCGGTTCCAGCACATCCTCGCCGCGCAGGTCGTCGCCGTTTTCCGACAGATACAGCCGCCGCTTGTGGATGGCGGCATGGGTGCGGCGGTAGCCATCATGCGTGGCCTCCAGCCATTGCGCGCCATTGGCCTCGAAGCGCTCCACCTCCACCCGCTCCGGCCGGCGGCCGAGGCCCTCGGGGCGGAGTTCGGCGCTGTTGGTGTCGGCCAGGGTCAAGGTGGAATGGGCGGCGGTGGAGCGTAGCGCGTCGCGCCAGGCCCCCTCCCCTGCCGGGGCGGCGCCGCAATTTACGATCCGCCGGTCGCGCCCCACCGACATTTCAACCGATAGCGTGCCGGCATGGGCGAGGGGGACCGCCCCGCGCGGGGCACCAGTGGCGGGGTCGGCCGCGCGGCCGGTGGGCGGCGCTCCGCAATCGGCGATGACGAGCGTGCGGCTGGCCGCCAGCCGGTGGAAGCCCGTCTCTTGCAGCAGCAGCGGCGCGCGGCCCTTGGCCTGGCCCTGGGTCAGCACCAGGTCCACCATCGAGGCCGGCTCCTCCCGCGTGCCGTTGAAAAGGGCGAGCGTGCCGTCGCCATGGCGGAACAGGCGCAGCGCCTGGCCCGCGCGGTCGATGACGGTGGCAAGCTGCGGGGGCGCCGTCACGCCGCTGCCGTTCAGCAGGTTCCGCAGCTCGATCAGGTCCTGGAAGGCAAGGAGCTGGATGACCGGGCTGCGCTCCACATGGCCGCCATCGGGGTGGAATTGGCGTTCCAACTCGGCCGGCAGGAATTTCAGGGCCCGGACCATCCAGGCCTCCTCGCCCAGCGCCACGGCGGCGGCGATGGCGCCCTTCAGCACCACCAGCGCGCCGCGATGGGCCGCCTCGTCGGGCAGGCTGGCGGCGAGGCGGCGGCCGTCATGGGCGAGCCGCTGCATGAGCTTGCGACGAAACTCCTCATCCGCCGAGGCCGCGAAGAAATCCCAATGCCCCAGCCAGGCCGAGACGCGCGCGGCTGCCACCTCGGGCAGGTTGGCCAGCGCCTCGTTGGCACCCTGGGTGAGCCATGCCTCGGTCACGTCGCGCGCCTCGACGCGCGCGGGGTCGCTGCCCAGGCTGCGCAGGTCGCGCAGCCATGCGAAGCCATGCGCGGCCTGCCGCCAGGGCAGCGGCCCGGCATCGGCGCCCCAGGCATCGAGGGGGCGGGCGCTGCCCATCACCTCCATCTCGCCGCGCAGCAGCCGCGCGCCGCGATTGGCATCGCCAGGCCAGAGGTCGCGGAAGGAGCGCGCCGGCGCCTCGGGCACGCGCACCGGCGTGATGCGCGAGAACAGGCGGCGGGCGTTGCGGAACATGTCGCTCATGCCGTGTCCCCGCGCAGGTTGGTGATGGCGGCGGCGTAGTCCGCGGCGCCGAAGACGGCGGTGCCGGCCACCAGCACATCCGCGCCCGCCGCCACGCAGCGCGGCGCGGTGGCGGTCGTGACGCCCCCATCCACCTGCAGGGAGATATCATGGCCGCTCTCGGTGATCATGGCGCGCAGCGCACTGATCTTGGCCAATTGGCTGTCCAGGAAGGATTGCCCGCCGAAGCCGGGGTTCACCGCCATGACGAGGATGAGGTCCGTCAGGTCCAGCACATGCGCCACGGCCGAAACGGGCGTGGCCGGGTTCAGCACCACGCCGGTCTTCTTGCCAAGCGCCCGGATGGTTTGCAGGCTGCGGTGCAGATGCGGCCCGGCCTCGGGGTGCAGGCTGATGAGGTCCGCCCCCGCATCGGCGAAGGCCGCCAGGTAGGGGTCGGCGGGCGCGATCATCAGGTGCACGTCGAAGGGCAGCATGCAATGCGGCCGCAGCGCGCGGATCAGCCCCGGGCCGAAGCTGATGTTGGGCACGAAATGCCCGTCCATGATGTCGAGGTGCAGCCAGTCGGCGCCCGCCGCCTCGACCGCGCGCACTTCCTCACCCAGGCGGGAGAAATCGGCGGCGAGGAGGGAGGGGGCGATCCGGACGGGGCGCATGTCATCCTTGTTTGTCACGGCCCTGCCTCATCGGGCCATGTGCTCCGGGTTAGCCGATCCCCGGCGCGTTGAAAACCTCGCGGCGCGGGGCGGCGCGGCCGATCGGAACGGAGAGTTGCGCGGGGGGCGGGGCGGCGGCACCCTCGGGTGCATTGCAGCAAAATGGTTCCCCGATGTCGCGCCAGGCCCTCGCCTTTCTCGTCCCCGCCCGCCATCCCGGCGACGCCGCCGCCGTCGCCGCCCTGTTCGACCGGGGCGCCCTGCTGCCCGAGGAGGTGGTGGCCATCCTGGGCAAGACCGAGGGCAATGGCTGCGTGAACGACTTCACCCGCGCCTATGCCGTGGACGCGCTGGGCCACATGCTGGCCGCGCGGCTTCGCACCACCCATGCGGCGGTGCTGGCGCGGGTGGCGATGGTGATGTCGGGCGGCACGGAGGGCGGGCTGTCGCCGCATTTCCTGGTGCTGGGGGTGCGCGAGGATGGGCCGCCCGCCGCCGGCCCCGCCCTGGCCCTGGGCGTCGCCTTCACGCCCGACTTCCCGCCCGAGGCGCTGGGCCGCATGGCGCAGGTTGACGCGACCGCCCAGGCCGTGCGTGAAGCGATGGCCGAGACCGGCATCACCGACCCGCGCGACGTCCACTACGTCCAGGTGAAATGCCCCCTGCTGACCAGCGAGCGCATCGCCGAGGCCCGCGCGCGTGGCGCCGTGTGCGCGACGGAGGAGACCTATGCCTCGATGGGCCTCTCGCGCGGGGCCTCGGCACTGGGCGTGGCGCTGGCGCTGGGCGAGGTGCGGCGCGTGGCGCTGGATGACGGGGTGATCGGGCGCGACTGGGGCCTGTTCTCCGGCCGCGCCAGTTGTTCCGCCGGGGTCGAATTGACGCGCAACGAGGTGGTGGTCCTGGGCAACAGCCCCGCCTGGGGCGGCGACCTGCGCATCGCCCATGCCGTGATGCGCGACGCGATCGACCTGCCGGCGGTGCAGAGGGCGCTGGCGGCGGGCGGGCTGGAGGCTTCGGGCGGGCAGTTGCCGGCGGAGGGGGCCGCGCGCCTCGTCGCGCTGCTGTGCAAGGCCGAGCCCAGTTCCACCGGGCTGATCCGCGGCCGCCGCCACATCATGTGGGACGACAGCGACATCAACGCGACCCGCCACGCCCGCGCGCTGGTGGGCGGGGTGGTGGCCGCGGCGACGGGGCGGACGGATCTTTTCGTCTCGGGCGGGGCGGAGCACCAGGGGCCGGATGGCGGCGGGCCGGTCGCGGTGATCGTCAGGCGCGACAGGGCGGCTGATTCACGCCCTCGGTGATGGCACCGAAGGCGATCAGGCGCTGATGGGCCGCGTGCCGATGTTCTGTGCCAGCATGAGCAGGTAGCCGTCCGGGTCCTGCACGAAGACCTCGCGCTGGCCGAGTTCCACATCGCCGGTGCGGCGCCAGATGTCGCGCGGGGCGGTGTGGACGGGCCAGGCCCGCGCCTCCAGCGCCGCCAGGATGGGCGCCAGCGTGTCGAAATAGAGCTGCATCATCGCCCCCTGGCCAAGCGGCGCCTGCATCGGACCCGTCTCGAAGCGGCCATTGCGGCGGCAGACCATCACTTGCAGGCCGTCGGTGTGTTCGAGGTAATGAAAGCCTTCCTCCGGCCGGGCATAGGCGGTGGTGAATCCCAGCACGCCGCGCCAGAAATCGAGGCTGGCGTCCAGGTCGTTCACGTGAAGCTCGACCACGAAGCGCGCCCAGCCGCCGCGCGGCGGGGCGCCCCATTCAGACATCGGGTGTGCGCGGCCGGGATTATCGAGACAAAACCGAGCTGAAACCGACCTTATTCCGTAGCCCCTGAACACGTGGTTTGAGATTTTCGGTCAACATACGCGAGACTCCTGGGGGGTTCGTCCGCAGATGGCGAGACAACCCGGATTGCCGGTGGACGGAGCAGTCAGTGCCGCATCCAGGCATTCATTGCTTCGGCCAAAAAGCGTCCTTGATTGTCGGGCAATCCGTCAACCCAAACCCGCATGGGCACGGTGACCTTGCTTCGCGTCGGCGGTTGCTCCGGGTTCAACGACAGCCGGATGCCGTCGAGCGCGGCATGGAAGGAGCGAGGCCAGCCGGACAAGGCGGCGACAACCATTGCCAGTCCTCGGTGACCCTGCCTCGCGAGGTCCAGCGACCCCACGGCCGAGAACCGCTTCGACGAACGACCGAGGAGATCCAGGGCGAAGCGGATCATGAAGTCCGCCGACGAGGAGTCATCCAGGTCGGCAAAGGGCGGCCGGGACCGAGCCTCGGCGGCCAGGTCGGCGAACCGTTCGTTCCCCAGGAAGCCATGGAGGAGCGCCACGGCGGAGCGCTCTTCTTCGGCAATCCGGGGGGTGGCTATGGACTTGATGTCGACGTTGCAATGGCAGCCTGTTCTCTCCACGCCGTAGCCCATCCATCTCAGCGGTTCGTTGCAGCGCGGGCAGTGGTCGACCAAGGCCAGTGCGTGGATAGGACAGGCAGAGACGACCTGAACGTCCCACCAGCACCGATGGTGTGGGGATTCCTCGAGACAGAGTGGGCAAGCGCGTCGCCACTTGGTGCCGAACAAGTCGAACATCCTGAGCGGCAGCCGACGACCCCTGAAGTCGGCCGAATCTACACCAGGCGGACCGAGCGTAGTGGCTCGTATTCGCTCAACCGATGTTCCGGCGATCCTCGCAAGGCCGCGGGCGGGTTCCTCGTAGAACCGATTGGTCGGAGGGCCGAAGCCGAGCTTCGTGAAAAGCGAGCGGGTCCCGTAGCGATTCTGGCGCTCTGCAAGTCGCGCGACAAACCCCGCCTGCGTTTCGTCGGGAAAAGGTTCGGCGCCGAGCGCAAAGCCCTCCTCGAAGTGTCGGTCTGCGGTAGGTATCGGAGCCACGCGGCAAGGATAGCGACATCACGCAATCCTTGCGAAGGCGGCGCCTGGCCTAACCGTCTTCCCGGTTCGGCAGGTCTGCTCGCCGATAGAACGCCTTTCGGCCTCCATCCACGCCCGGGCCGGTCGCGGGCCGGATACCCTTCGCGTGCAGCCACCCCACCAACGCCCGAGGGCTGGTGCGTCTTTCCCTGGCCAACTCCGCGGCGGCGACGAACTCCTTGGCAAAGCCATGCACCGCTGCGACGGGAATGCCGGTTTCCTTGGCATCCAGGAGTCCCTGCCGCACCAGGTGGCGCACCTGCTCCCACTTGAGACCCAGCAACTCGGAGGCGGCCTGCATCGTCAGGACGGATCGTGCCGCTTCCCTGGTGCGGCATAGCGCCCGGACGTCCCTGATTGAGAACCGCAGTCTCTTCAGGCCGACCTCGCTCGCGTTGATGGCTGTCGGCTGGAGGTCTCCCTCCAGGATCAAGCGGAGGAAGTCCGGCAGCCTGATACTGCGTCGCCTTGCTGCCTCTACGGCTGCCTCGAACCCCATGGCTTCCCCAATAGTGCCGGTGGCCATCTTTCCTTCGAGCCGCACCTGAAAACCTGCGATGTCGCGTACATCGAACGCCCAGGAGCCGAACCCGTCCTCGGTTGCCCGATGAACCGGCGACACCAGCCCATGTTCGACAAGGCGTCGCAGTCGGTCGCGGGAGACCGATAGCAGCGCCGCGGCCTTCCTCATGTCGACAAGTCGCAACTGCCTCGCCGCGAACGCCTGCACAGCAGTCGGGTCAACTGCCGCAGGAAGACCGCGGCCCTCAACACCCGAGACCTTCAGCGCTCCAATGCTGGCGAGCTTCTTTACGCGCTGGCCGGTCGTCCCAAGGGTCCTCGCGGCATCCTTCAGCGACAGCGGCGCTCGATCCGTCGCCAAGGGGGCGAGAAGCCGGGACTTCCGCAGACGGGATGCTGCGACCGGGTCCGAAGCCAGCACACCTCGCGCCACCTCGGCGACCGCGTTCCTGATCGCGCCGCCAGGGAGGGCGGCAAGGAGGTCATACAGGTCTCCCAGACCCCGACGGGCGCCGAAGCGTCCGCGTCGGGCATCGGAACCCCGCGCAGCGCCTCGTAGAATATCCTCGAAGGCGGTTGGCCATTCCTCAAGGACCGCGATCCCATGCACGACGATACGTGCCGCTGCCGACGAACCCGCCGCCGCCACGCCCTCCGGACGCCGCTGTCCCTCCCAGCCACTGCCCAGTATCCCCAGCGCCATGACCAGCCGCATGAGGTCACTACGATCGGCCTCTGCCAGGACTTCAGGAAGCCACGGCACAGGGTCTCCGCCCGCCAGCCACTGAAACTTCTCAGTGGCCAATGCCTCACTTTCGGTACACGCCGGTTGCTGCACCGACAGGAGGTCCGCCTGGCAATGGTCGCATCGCGTCAGGCTGGTCTGCCAGCGCAGCGGTTTGCCGCAGCGACCGCAGGCAGACGTGAGCAGCAGCCTGTGCACCGGGCAGCAGCCCACGAGCGACAAATCCCAGACCGCCCGGTGGTAGTCTGTTTCCCCCAGGCAGGCCGGGCATGCCCGGCGTCGGCGAAGGTCGATCTGCTCGCGGTGGACCTCGCCACCAAGAAATCGATGGTGGGCGTGCCGAGTGGTGGGGGCGTACAGCATCCCGGCGAGGAGCACTGGATCGCACCCAGCGAGCTGTGCCAACGGCATCAGGTCCGCATGCTCGAAGGCGCTGCCGGGCTGCCTGAGCCTGGTGCGCCTCGCCAGCCCCGCAATCCCGTGGACACGGCTTCGTCCGGCAAGGCGCACCAGGAAGCCCGGCAGGCTCTCGCCGCCCTGGGGAGCGAGCGAGAGCGGCAGCGCCTCCACTTCAGGGCCGGAAGAGGTGGTCGGGATTCGCATGCCGCCTCCGACCACGTGCGCGGATGACCGCAGCAGGGGGAACCGCAGGTGCTTCTGCGGCATGCTGCGCGCGAGCCATTGCGCGGACTGCGTCATCTTCGTCGATCACGAATGGATTCGGCGTTCCAGGCGCCCTCTGGCCCGCGAAGGTGCGTGCCAGGTGCTTCGTCGTGATCTGGGTCGCCTTGCGGCGCACGATGTCGCGTGCGGCGAGAGTGCCTGCCCGCTCCAGCAGCACCGCCAGAAGTCCGATCAGGCCGCCAGTTGCGATGTGGAGGCGGAGCGCCAACCCTGGAGCGTCCAGGCCCGACCGGCTCCCCAGGGCGGCCTCGAGCGCGTCGTCGAACGCCTTGAGCACCCGGAAGAACTCGGGCACCGAGCGTTCCGTCGGCTCGTTCCACGAGAACGGGTCCAAGGTGAGATTGTCGAGCTTCCTGCGAGCGAGTTCCGGGCTTGCCTCGAAGAGGCGGAAGACCTCCGACGTCCCGGCGAGCACGATCGTGAACTTCGCGTCGTTCAGCAGGTCCTTGAACGCCGTAGCGACCCGAGCGACCGATTCAGGCTTCGGGCCGAACGCCTGGTGGGTCTCCTCGAAGATGACGACCCTGGTCTGCATCTGCCCGAGCAGGCGTGCCGCCTCCTCGCGGAAATCGAAGCGGCGTCGCGTATCGACGACACTCGCCCCGGACGCGGCCTTGTAGAGGCGTTCCATCAACGGCTTCTCGCCAGCATCCGGCACCGAGACCAGAAGCACCGGCGTGTGGTCGGCCTTCTCCCCGCGCTCATTGACCAGCGCGTGCTTCCGGCGGGGATACTCCGACATGAAGTCGAGGATGAGCTTCGTCTTGCCGCTGCCAGACTTCCCCACGAGAGGCATGCATGCGCCCTCGCTGGTGGCGTTGTCGCGGTCCACCAGGGTCCTGAGGTCAGCCTTCACGTCGAGAAGCTGCCGATGCGGAATGTGCATTTCCCTGATCGCGCCGACCCGGGCGACCATCTCCTTTAGGCGTGCCTCATCAGCCTGCTGCGTCATGCTCGTCACTCCTTCCTGATCCGCTTGATGGTCCATTCCTGGTCGTCAGCCTCAGGGGTTTCGGCCTCGGGCTGCGGATGGGTGGCCGGATGCTGCTCCGGCGAAGCTGGCTGCACCGCAGGGGGCGGAGGCTCGGGCGCCGCCGCGCCGAGCGCGCGCGTGCCGACCCCGTCGTAGCGGGCGACCGCTCCAAGCGCCTTCCCAGCATCCGGCGCGTCCGGGTGAAACAACGCCTTCACCTGGTCATCGAGCATCTTCTTCGCCGTGATCAGCGTCTCGTCGTCGCGCGCGCCCTCGAACTGTTCGTCTGCGGCGCAGAGAACGAGGCGATGCTGGAAAAGAGAGAGGCCCGCCATGTAGTCAGGAGCCATCGGCTTGAGCTCGACAGGCATCCGGGTTGCAGGGTCGATGACCCACGCCCTGCTGACGTCCTTCTCGTCGATGCGGACCTTTACCTTGCCTGCAAACCCGGGGCGCGTCCAAATTGTCTTCAGGATCTCGCCAGACCAGCGCAGGTGATTCCACCTCACGCCCATCTTCGTAATGGTGCAACGCTCGATGCGGGTCAGGAGAATATCCAGTTCCTTGAGCGAACGCGGTGGACGGGGCAGTCGGCGTGCCGCGCCCTCCTGCCACTTCCGCAAGGGCGTGTCCTTGATGCCGCGGTGCCATGAGCGGGCGTAGACGCCGTAAAGCCACAGCCAGGTCCGCCGCACGAAGTCGCTGAAGCGGATGGTGGCCTCGCCCCTCAGTTCGCTGCGCTCGCCTTCCGCCAACAGCGAAGGGCAGGAACCAGGCAACGGGTGGTCAACGTCATCCTGCATGATCCCGAAGAAGCGCTCGATTCTGCCCTTGGTCTCGGGGCACCCGACGGGTTCAAGGTCCATTCGCACGCTGAGCTGGAGTCCGATATCGCGGATGTCCTCGTTGTCGAAATCCGTGCCGCGGTCGAAGAAGAAGCAGACCGGAACTCCCGAGCAGCCGTAATCGAAGCGGAGGTCCGGGAACATTTCCTTCAGGAAGTCCTTCGGCAGCATCGTCTGCCGAAGTGTCTGCATCACCGACGACAGGCACGGCCCGTCGAAGTGGATGTGGCAAGCCAGAGGCATCCGGCTGTAGCGATCCAAAGCCACCGTGACCCACGGACGACCGAGGCGGACGCCACTGACGTCATCCAGTACCTCGACGTTGGCTCGCGTGTGGTCCACCTCGACGACGTCGAGGATGTTCTCTGGCTCAGGCGCGAGCCCAACCATACCGAACTTTTCATCCGCCTTCCTGCGGCCCTCACGGCGGGCAGTCTTGACGTAGCCATCAACCTCCTCCGCGATGTAACGGCTCACCTGACGCTCGCTGAGCATGGCGAGGGGCCGCGTCGGGTTTTCTGCGTTCCAGGCATCCACTTGGTCCTTGACTGCATCGTAGACCTTTTTCTTCTTCGGCTTGGTTCCAAGCAGCCATTCCTTATCGATGGCGTCGTTGAGCCATTGCTCCAAGTGCGGACCCATGAAGCGTTCCTGCGGGCCGCGACGGTGATAGTTGTTGACCAGCACACGGACGTCTTCGTACCCAGCAGCGCGCGCCTTGCTCCACTCGTTGTACCAGCTGATAAATGTGCTGGCGCCCGGAGGCTTTTCCTCACCAATCGCCTCGGCCACATGTGCCAGGAACGGCCTGAGCTTCGGTGCCGAGAGGGCGCGCTTCAGGACACGTCGCTCGACGGGAACATCCGGTCGCTTACCCTCATAGAAGGCGGCGGGATCGCGGAACGCGTCGAGGTACTGCGACTTTCGGATGCCCGATGCCTTCATGCTTTCCGGCATGTCGCCAAAGGCAACCTTGAGCAGTTCGGCAATCTTGGGGTCCAGCTCTTCGCCAGGCTGTGCGGCGGGATGGATCGAGCCGTCCAGGCAGCCCCGCATCCACTCGTCGACGGTGAGCTTGTCGGTCTCGCCGGGCGCGTCGGTGTTCTCCAGATGGATCACGCCATCCTTCAGAAGCAGGACGCGCCAGGTGAAGCCGAAACGGCGGAGGTACGCCCCATAACGCAGGGCACCCTGTTGGGAGGATGCAGCCTCCGTCTCATCGATGGGTACGAGCGTTCCCTCGGCGCACTCGCGCTGCCACTTCTCGAGCGTCGGCTTCCGCCGGGCACCTGTCTGCACGTTCTGCAGGTGGACGAGGCCGTCGCGGAGGTAGCGCACCACCCAGACATGACCGTCCTGCCGGTAGGCAGCACCTCGGCGAAGCGCATCGTTGCGGGCCATCAGGTCAGGATCTCCGGCCGGATCGCCAGGGGTTCGGGTTCGCCCCGCAGGACGGGGGTATCGCGGTCGAGGGTCTCGCCGAGCTCGATCACGAGGTGGCCGCAAGCGGCCATGGCCAGAACCTGCTCCCAGGACACGCGGTCGGAATCCAGCGCGTCGTGGATCGCGCCGAGCGTGAGGAGACCCTCGCTGGTCATGCAGCACTCGACCGCCTCGTGGATGACCCTGCGCGGCACATCTCGCACCCGCTCGTAGAGCAGGGCGCGTGCCGTGCGGACCTTGGCGTCTTCCTTGAGGTCGTCGGCGGCCTGAACCTCGAAGCGATAACCCAGGGCGGCATAGCCCGCGGCGGCCTGCACCTCATCGAAGGTCTCGCGGCTGGTGCCGGGACGCAGGACGCGGATCGCACGGGGGTGACGATGGCCATGGGCGACGAAGTGGACATGGGGCAACTCGATGCCGACGACCTCGCGCTCAGGCAGTTCTTCGAGCCGGGAGGTCCACCGCAGCACGGATGCGTCCGCCTCCAGCAGAGTGGCCATGTCCACGTGGTGGTAGTGGCGCAGCGGCATCATGCGCGGCTCGCCCTTCCACGAGGGGAACCAGCTCATGACCATGGTCTTGGCACCCTCGCGCGGAGCCGCGCGCTTGCGGCGCGGCTTCCCGTCGGGGCCGGGCTTCAGGATCGGGAAGGGATGACGGCTCGCCTTGGCGAGATCAGGTCGTCCGAGAAAGTGGGCACGCATGGCACGGTCCATCGTTTGAGAGGAACGCCGTGCCGCATGGGCACGGGCTCAGTCCGGCGATGGCCGGGCTATGTGCCGGGGAAAGAGGACGACCGCGGGCGCAAACAGGCGCGCGGCTTCGAGCATGCTGGGCATGCGCGTTCTCCACGATGAATACGTGTTGGCCACCCCGCTCCACCACGGAGCAGGGCGTCTACCAAGTCTGGCTAGCGGGGGCCGCTATATGCGCGCGGAGTACGCGCGAGGCCGGGCGGCCGCAGCAGCGGCCACCATCATCATGCTTGCAATGCGAACGTGCCTCGACATGTCGCGCAGCATACCAGGAATTCCGTCCCGGGTGAAGCTCATTTCAGTGCCGGACGAGCTCCCTCGTGTCAGGGACTTCGTCAGAGGCCGATGTCCGTGCTCGCCGGATGATGTCTTCGATGGCGCCGCCATCGAGGATCTCCTGCTTCAGGATTGCGGTGGCGAGATCATCCAGCGCTGGGCGATGGTGACGCAGGACCTGCATCGACTGGGCGTAAGCGGTTTCCAGCATCGTTGAGACCTCCTGCGCCAGCGCTGGGTTCGTGGCCAACAGCCCGGGGATGCGTTCGGGCGGATGCATTCCGGTCCAGACCAGACGCTGGTCACCCTCGCGCATGCCAAGCGCCGACAGCGCAGCGACCGCGAGGCCCGTGGCCTTGGCAAGGTCACTTTCGGTGCTGCCTCCAGCACCGGTGGATGCGACACCAAGAGCGACCTCCTCGGCGGCCCTTCCTCCGAGGATGAAACGCAGCCGCGAGAAGATCCCGGACGGGGTCAGCATCGCTTCTCCCCACGAGGCACTGACATGCCCGCCCGAGCCTGCCGTCGGAAGAAGCGAGATCCGCTGAACTGACCCAGGGCACTCCAGCGTTGCGATCAGGGCGTGTCCGGCTTCGTGGATTGCCGCGCGGCGACGCTCATCGGGAGAGAGCACGGGGCGCGCGCCCTCGACGGCGAGAAGAAGGTCGCCGACGGTCATCTGACGTCGGGCATGCCGCGCCCGGCGCCTGGCGTCACGCACGTGCTGCTCCACCACGGCGCCGGTCGAGCCGATCAGCCTTGCGGCGACGGCGCCAAGATCGGCATGCCTGAGGTCTTCACGCAGATGGTGTCGCAGGATGCCG
>JBHYDO010000069.1:0-17008 GCA_051860645.1 Roseococcus sp. | reverse complement strand
GCGCGGACGGCTGGTCATCACCGCGCCGGACCCGATGCTGGCCCATCTGGCCGCCACCGAGACCGAGGGCGCGCGGGTGCTGGAGGGCGGCCTGGCCGCCTGGCGCGCGGCCGGCCTGCCCGTGGTGGCCGATCGCCAGAACCCTCCGGATGAAGGTTGCGTGGACTGGTATCTCCGCCCCTATGACCGCAACAGTGGGATCGAGGAGGCCATGCACGCCTATCTCTCATGGGAGATCGACCTGGTGCACGAGGTGGCGCGGGATGGCGACGCGCCCTTCGGCGCCTGGTAGCTCCGGGGCCGTGACCCCCCCGGCCGGCCTGCGCCGGCTGGGGGTCCCGGCCGGCTTGCGCCGGCTGGGGGTCCCGGCCGGCCTGCGCCGGCTGGGGGTCTCGGCCGGCCTGCGCCGGCTGGGCGCCGGCGTGCTGGACGCGCTGCTGCCCCCGCATTGCCTGACCTGCGATGCGCCCGTCGCCGTCCAGGGCGGGCTGTGCGCGGAATGCTTCGCCAAGCTGTCCTTCGTTTCGGCGCCGCTCTGCACGCGCTGCGGCGTGCCCTTCCCTCATGCGGGCGCGGGCCTGCCCATGCCGGACGGGCCCTGGTGCGAGGCCTGCGTGACCGCGCCGCCCGCCTTCGCCAGCGCCCGCGCCGCATTGCGCTACGACGCCGGGGCCAAGGCGCTTATCCTGCCCTTCAAGCACCGTGACGCGGTGGAGATGGCCCGCCCCCTCGCCCGCCACATGGCCCGCGCGGGGCGCGACCTGCTGGCGGGGGCCGACATGCTGGTGCCCGTGCCGCTGCATCGCTGGCGGCTTTTCGCGCGGCGGCACAATCAGGCGGCGTTGCTGGCGGCGCAACTGGCGCGGATGTCGGGCGTGCCGCACCGGCCCATGCTGCTGCGCCGCCTGCGCCGCACCCGTCCGCTGGGCGAGATGGGCGCGCGCGACCGTGCCGTGGAGCTGGAAGGCGCCTTCGGCCTGGCACCCGGCGCGGCACGCGCCCTGGCCGGGCAGCGCGTGCTGCTGGTGGACGACGTGCTGACCAGCGGCGCCACCGCCGATGCCTGCGCGCGCGTGCTGCTGGCAGGCGGGGCGGCGCGGGTGGACGTGCTGGCCGCAGCCCGCGTGCCGGACCCGCGGATGGAGGGCGGGCGGTAGCGGGCGGCTTTCGGGCGGCGGATTCAGCGCTCCGGCGTGCCGCCTGCGCGCATCCGGCGCGGGGCTACAGCTTCCCCTGCTCCTTCAGCACCGCCTCGGCCATGCGCAGCGCGTCAATCGCGGCGGGGAAGCCGCAATAGGCGACGGCGTGGGTGAAGACCTCGCTGATCTCCTCGGCCGTGCAGCCATTGTTCAGCGCGGCCACGAGGTGGATGCGCAATTCGTGCGGGTGGTTCAGCGCGCAGAGCATGCCCAGCGTGATCAGGCTGCGCTGCTTGCGGTCCAGATGCGGGCGGGTCCAGAGCGTCGCATAGGCCATCTCCTCCGACAGGGCGCGGATGGCGGCGTTGAAGGGGGTGGTGCTGGCGTCGCGCGCCTCGGTGTAGGGCGCGCCCAGGATTTCACGCATCTCCTGGCGGCCGCGGGCGCGGATGGTGGCGTGGGCTTCTTCTTCATTCATCGTCTGGGTTCCTCCCGGCTTCAGGACGGCCATGGCGCATGCGGCCGCGCGAGAGCTCCGCCACCACACCATGCAGCGTGCGCAGCTCCTGCTCGGTCACTTCGCCACGGGTGAACCAATGGCGCAAATTGCGGATCATGCCGGGGCGCTTGGGCGCGTTGCGCAGGAAGCCGCAGGCGTCGAGCTCGGCCACCAGGTGGCCCATGAAGTTCTCCAGCGACTCGCGCGTGGCGACATGGGTCTTGTGGGTCTGCAGCGTGACGGGCGGCGTGGCGTCGGCCGACACCCACCATTCATAGGCGAGCACCATGACGGCCTGCGCGAGGTTCAGGGACGAGAATTCCGGGTTCAGCGGATAGCGCACCAGCGTGTCGGCGCGGGCCAGATCCTCGGCCTCCAGCCCCGCGCGCTCCGGCCCGAAGAGGATGGCGGTGCGCTCGCCGCGGGCGGCGATGGCGCGCAACTCGGTGGCGGCCCCGCGCGCCGTCATCACCGGCATCACCACATGGCGGGGGCGCGGGCAGGTGGCGAGCACGCGGTGGCAATCGGCGATGGCGTCGTCCACCGATGCGTGCAGCGTGGCGGCGTCGAGGATGCGGTCGGCGCCCGAGGCCGCGGCCCAGGCGCGCTCCTTGGGCCAGCCGTCGCGGGGGGCGACGAGGCGCAGGTGGAACAGGCCGCCATTGGCCATGGCCCGCGCGGTGGTGCCGATGTTTTCCGCCAACTGCGGGCGCACGAGGACCACGATGGGCGTCTCGCCGGGCGGGGCGACGAGGGGGGCGGCGCCTTCCTCACGCATGGGTCGGCGCCCCGCAGGCCCGGGCCAAGATGGCTGGCTGGCTGGCTGGCGCCGCCATGGGTCAGGCCCGCCGCCAAGTCGTGCCGCCGGCGCCGTCCTCCAGGATGATGCCCTGGGCCTTGAGCGCGTCGCGGATGCGGTCGGCCTCGGCCCAGTTCTTGGCCGCGCGGGCGGCGAGGCGGGCGGCGATGGCGGCCTCCACCTCGGCATCGCCACCGCCCTGGCGCCATTGCGCGGCGTCGTGCAGCGGCAGGCCGAGAATTTGCGCCGCTTCCAGGATGGCGGCGCGCGCCTCGCCCGGCGCGGGGTCCCACGGCTCTGGCGTGCGGGCGTGGACGGCGGCGGCGGAACCGCCGACCGTGGCCACGTTTTCCAGCGTCCGCAGGTCACGCAGGCGGGCCAGCGCCAGCGGGGTGTTCAGGTCGTCGTGCAGGGGCGCCAGCACCCAGTCCACCATGGCGGCGGGCGCCTCGGCCTGCGGCGTGGGGCGGGCCAGCATGGCATAGAAGTCGTCCAGTTCCGCCTTGCACTCGTCCAGCGCCGCCGCGGTGAAATCGAGGTCGCCACGATAATGCGTCCGCAGCAGCAACAGCCGAAAGGCCTCGCCGGCCCAAGGCCCCTCCGCCAGCACATCTTGCACGGTCCGGAAATTGCCGAGCGACTTCGACATCTTCTCGCCGTCCACCAGCAGCATGCCGTTGTGCAGCCAGGTGTGGGCCATGAAGGCGGTGCCGAAGGCGGCACGGCTTTGCGCCACCTCGTTCTCATGGTGCGGGAAGAGCAGGTCATGCCCGCCGCCATGGATGTCGAAGGTCTCGCCCAGATGCTTCCAGGACATGGCGGAGCATTCGATGTGCCAGCCGGGGCGGCCGCGGCCCCAGGGGCTGTCCCAGCCGGGCGTCTCGGCGTCGGAGGGCTTCCACAGCACGAAGTCGCCGGGGTCGCGCTTGTAGGGGGCGACGTCGATCCGCGCGCCGGCGAGCAACTCGTCCTGGTTGCGGCCGGAGAGCTTGCCGTAGTCCGCGAAGCTGCCGACGCTGAACAGCACATGGCCCTCGGCCACATAGGCGTGGCCGCGCGAAACGAGCTTTTCGGTGAGCGCGATCATCTCCGCGATGTGGCCGGTGGCGGTCGGCTCCACATCGGGCGGCAGGCAGTTCAGCGCCGCCATGTCGCGGTGGAAGTCGGCCGTGGTGCGGCTGGTGATGGCGCCGATGGTCTCGCCGCTTTCGCGCGCGCGGGCGTTGATCTTGTCGTCCACGTCCGTGATGTTCCGCGCGTAGGTCACGCGCGGATACAGGCGCCGCAGCAGCCGCGCCAGCACGTCGAACACCACCACGGGCCGGGCGTTGCCCAGATGCGCCAGGTCATAGACCGTGGGGCCGCAGACGTAGAGGCGCACATGGCTGGCATCGAGCGGCGCGAATGCCTCCTCGCGCCGGGTCAGGCTGTTGTGGAAGCGAAGCTGGGGCATCTGGGGGCAATCCGAAAGGGCATGGGGCAGCGGGCGCGCGCCGGGCGGCGCGGCGTCGTCAACAGCAGCGACAGGTGATGCTCAGGCCCATGCGGAGGTTATGCGCCCGCAGGGGCCAGTCTTTCAAGGCTGAAGCGAGGCCGCCAGCCGCGCCTCGGTCCGCGCGCGGCCGATCAGCGGCAGAAGCTGCTTCATGTCCGGCCCATGCTCCTCGCCCGTCAGCGCGCGGCGCAGCGGCAGGAACAGCCCCTTGCCCTTGCGGCCGCTCATGGCCTTGAGCGCATTGGTCCAGGCGGTCCAGGTGGTGTCGTCCCAGGGTTCGGCGGGAAGGTTCTCGCGGGCGTTGGCCAGGTATTCGGCCTCGTCGGGCTGGGGGATGGGCGCGATGTGGCCCTGCGTCACCTCCCACCAGTGCTTGGCCTCGGGCAGCGTGTCGAGGTTGCCGCGCACCGCGTCCCAGAAGCGGGCATCGGCCCCCTCGGGCAGGCGGGGCGCGGCCTCGGCGAAGGGCAGGCCGTGCAGCAGGCGACGGTTCAGCGCCATCATCTGGCGCGGGTCGAAGCGCGGCGAGGAGTGGGAGACGGCGCCCAGGTCGAAGGCCTCCAGCAGGTCGCGCGGCGCCCCCGGCACCGGGTCGTGCGAGGTGCCAAGCCCGCCCAGGTAGCCGGTGATGGAGGCCGCCTCGATGCCATCCCGCCGCAGCTGCCGCAGCGAGAGGCTGCCGATGCGCTTGGACAGCGGCCCGCCATCCGCATCGGTCAGCAGCGGCAAATGCGCGAACTGCAAGGCCCGTGCATCGCCGCCAATGGCCGAAAAGATGTCGAGCTGGATGCCCGTGTTCGTCACATGGTCCTCGCCGCGCACCACATGGGTGATGCCCATGTCGAGATCGTCCACCACGCTCGTGAAGGTGTAGAGCGGCGAGCCGTCCGCGCGCACCAGCACCGGGTCGCTGATGGAGGGCAGCTTCACCGTGCGCCGGCCCAGCACGCCATCCTCCCACTCCACCGTGGTGTTGGACAGCTTGAAGCGCCAATACGGCACCTTGCCGTTCGCCATGGCGCGGGACAGCTGCTCCGCCGTCATGCGGAGTGCCGCGCGGTCATAGAGTGGCGGGCGCCCCTGGCGGCGCTGCTGCTCGCGCTTGAAGGCGAGTTCCTCCTCGCTCTCCAGGCAGGGGTAGAGGCGGCCCGAGACCTTCAGCGCCTCGGCCGCCGCGGCATAGCGGGGCAGCCGGTCGGACTGGCGCACCATCTCGTCCCAGTCGAGGCCGAGCCAGCGCAGATCCTCCTCGATCGCGTCCGCGTATTCCTGGCGCGAGCGCTGCAGGTCGGTGTCGTCCAGCCGCAGGATCAGGTGCCCGCCGGCCTTGCGCGCGACCAGCCAGTTGGCCAGCGCGATGCGCGCATTGCCCACATGCAGGTGCCCGGTGGGCGAAGGGGCGAAGCGCAGTTTCATGGGGTTTCCTCGCCGGTATCGTCTTCGGCGTCGTCGTCATCTTCGGTGAGGCCGCGCGGGTCGAGGACGCGCCAGTTGCGCTCCTCCCGGTCGCGGCAGGGGGTAGCGGCGAAATCGGCGATTTCGGTGGCGCTCCGCCAGGCGCCTTCCAGCAGGGGGGAGCCCTCCCCGCTGCCGCCCACCTCGGCATCCTCGCCGAAGGTGAACCAGGCGTCGCGCACCTGTTCTGCGGTCATGCCCCGGCCGCGGCAGATTTCCACGCTGTCGCGCACGCGGCGGCGGGCGAAGGCGTTGGCGTGGGCCAGCGAGGTGAAGCCGCGCACCACCTCCACCGGCTCGTTGCCATTGGCGCCGGACATGTCGAGGATGCGGACCTCCAAGCCTTCCGGCGGCCCCAGGATGGCCTCGCTCACGAGATCAGCCCCGTGAAGCCGTTCGTGATCGGATAGCGCCGGTCGCGGCCGAAGGCGCGGCGGCCGATCTTCACGCCGGGCGGCGCCTGGCGCCGCTTGTATTCGGCGCGGTCCAGCATCCGCCACACGCGCAGCACGAGCGCCCGGTCGAAGCCCTTGGCCACCAGCTCGTCCACGCTGCGCTCCTCCTCGACGAGGCCCATCAGCAGCGCGTCCAGCACCTCGTAGGGCGGCAGCGTGTCCTGGTCCTTCTGGTCGGGCTTGAGTTCGGCGCTGGGCGCCTTCGTGATCACGCGCTCGGGCATCACCGGGCCATGCGGGCCGCGCGCGTCGTGCGGGACGTTCGCGTTGCGCCAGCGGCAGACGGCAAACACATCCGTCTTGTAGACATCCTTCAGCACGGAATAGCCGCCGCACATGTCGCCATAGATGGTGGCGTAGCCGGTGCTCATCTCGCTCTTGTTGCCGGTGGTCAGCAGCATGTCGCCGAACTTGTTGGACATGGCCATGAGCGTGACGCCGCGGATGCGCGATTGCAGGTTTTCCTCGGTGATGTCGGGCGGGCGGTTGCCGAAGGCGGGTGCGAGCATTCCCGCGAAGGCCGCCATGGCGGGGCCGATGTTCACGCTCTCATACCGGATGCCGAGCAGCCGCGCGCATTCGACCGCGTCCTCCAGGCTCTCCGCACTGGTATAGGGCGAGGGCAGCATCACCGCGCGCACCCGGTCGGGCCCCAGCGCATCGGCGGCGACGGCGGCGGAAATCGCGCTGTCGATGCCACCCGAAAGGCCCAGCACGATGCCGGGGAAGCGGTTCTTCTCCACATAGTCGCGCAGGCCGAGCGTCATGGCCGCATAGATCTGCGCCTCATGGCCAAGCGGCGACGCCAGCTTCTGCGGTTCGCAGCGCCAGCCCTCGGCGCCCCGCTCCCATTCGGTCACGGCCATCGTCTCTGTGAAGGAGGGCAGCCGCACGGCCAGCGTCCGGTCGGCGTTCAGCACGAAGGAGGCACCGTCGAAGACCAGCTCATCCTGCCCGCAATTCTGGTTGAGGAAGACGAAGGGCAGCCCCGTCTCGACCACGCGCGCGACGGCGAGGTCGATCCGCGCCTCGCTCTTGTCCAGTTCGAAGGGCGAGCCGTTGATGGCCAGCAGCAATTCGGCGCCAGATTCGACCAGGGTTTCGGAGACGGCGGGGAACCACCAATCCTCGCAGATCATCAGCCCGATACGGGTGCCGCGGAACACCACGGGGCCGGGTGCCGGGCCGGCGTCGAAGACGCGCTTGTCGTCGAAGACGCCGTAATTGGGCAGTTCATGCTTGGCGCGGCGGGCGACGATCTTGCCGCCATCGAGCAGGAAGGCGGCGTTGTAGAGCTTTTCGCCCTCGACCCAGGGGCCGCCCACGATCATGCCCGGGCCGCCATCGGCCGTCTCCGCGGCCAGGGCCTCGATCTCGGCCTCGCACATGGCCCGGAAGGCGGGCTTCAGCACGAGGTCCTCGGGCGGGTAGCCGGCGATGCTGAATTCGGGCGTGACCAGCAGGTCGGCGCCCTGGGCCGCGGCCTCGGCGCGGAGCTTGCGGATCTTGGCGGCGTTGGACCGCAACTCGCCCTCATGGGGGTTCATCTGCGCGAGGGCGATGCGGAGGCGTTGTGTCATTCCCCCGAAGTAGGCACCGCCCGGGTTGTGGTCAACGAGGGTTCCGCGCGGGTCCGGCCACGCCCGTGATCATGCCGGCCGTGACCAGCGCGACGCCTCCCATGCCGAGCACGCCCAGCGCCTCGCCCAGCAGCGGCCAGGCGCCGAGTGCCACAAGCCCCGGCACGACGGCCGTGACGGCCGAGGTCTGCGGCCCGCCCAGCAGCACCTGCGCGCGGGTGAACAGGAAGCCCGCCGCCAGCACGGACAGCACGCCCTGGTAGGCCATGTGGAAGGCGATGGTGCCGGGCGCAATGGCGCCGAGGTTCGACGGCAGCGCCACCCACCACAGCGGCACATAGAAGGGCGCGGCGTAGAGCGCCACGGCCAGGGTGGCATCCATGGCGGAGACGCCCCAGCGCCGCACCATCCACATGTAGCCCGTCCAGCCCAGGCAGGCGCCGATGAAGAACAGGTCGCCCAGCCAGGCGCCGGGATGGTCGCCGAAGGTGTCGGCCGCCAGCAGCCCCATCCCCAGCGCCACCAGGCCGAGCGAGACGCTGCGCCGCCAGGTCCAGCCCTCGCCGAAGGCCCACCACCACAACGCCGCGGCAAGGAAGGGCAGCAGGCCGGGCAGCAGCACCGCCCCGTGCGCCGCGGGCGCGAACTGGAAGCCCCAATAGGCCATCAGCGGAAAGATGCCGGCGGCGGCCAGCGTGATCCAGAGCGCGCGGCCGGGCGGGATGCGCGGCGGCCCGCGCCAGGCCACCACGCCCAGTACGGCGAGGAAGGCGCCGGCATGGCGGAGTGCCGCCATGTCCCAGGGCGTGAAGTCCTGCGCGGCGGAGAGGCGGGAGGTGAGAAGAAAGCCGGTCCAGATCAGCAGCACGCCGCAGGCGCAAAGCAGCCCCTGCGCCCGGGCGGTCATGCGGGCGGCGTCATGCGCCGCGGCGCTGCCCGTTCTTGCGCAGCAGGAATTCCCGGCCGAGCTTCACCCGCGGCACGCCGTCATACTCGACGATGTCGGCGGTGGCGTAGGTCTCGTTCCACAGGTTCGGGATGAAGCTGCCCGTGCCCACCACGTCCACCGGCGCGCGCGCCTCGGCCATGACGCGGCACTTGTCCACGTTGAAGCCGGACGAGGCAACGATGCGCACGCGGTTGTGGCCCGCCTCGTCCAGCATCTCGCGCATGCGCCAGATGGCGGCGGCGGAGACGCCGGTGCCCACCAGATCGCGCCGCTCGCCCTCGTTGCGGTAGCGGCGGATGGCGGTGGGCGCGTGGCGTTCCAGCACGGCGTAGCTCTCGGCGGGGTCCAGCCCCTCCATGAAGCGGCCACCATGGGTGTCGAGGCGCACGGCGAGCCGCCCCTCGGCGGCAAGGTCGGGGAAGCGGGCGCAAACGGCCAGGCTGTCGGTCAATTCCGCACCGAAATAATCCACCAGCACGGTGAGGTCGTCGGCCGGGAAGGTCTCGCGGAACATCTCGGCGGCGCGGACTGTGCTGCCGGCATAGCCGATGAGGGCGTGCGGCATGGTGCCCCGGCCGGACTTCGCGCCGAACCAATGCGCCGTGCTGTCATTGGCATTGCCGATGAAGCCCTTGGCACCTTCGCGTTGCGCCGCGGCACTGCCCACGCTGGCGGCATAGGCCATCATCTGCTGCATCTCCTCGCCGGCGCAGTGGCGCGCCTCCATGGCGAGGAAGCTGGTGCCGGGCATTTCCAGGCACATCTCATAGGCATTGTGCGCGGCCACGCAGGCGGGGCCGAGCTTCTGGAGGTAGAGCGTCTCCAGGTCGGCCAGGGCGATGAAGGAGCCGGTGATGTAGAATAGCGGGTCGCCCGCGCCGACCCACTGGCCCTCCGTGTATTTCAGGTCGATCTCGAAGGGCGCCCCGCGCATGCGCGAGGTGGCCTCGATGAAATCGAGCGCCAGGCGCGGCGCCGAGACCACGGGCCGCCGCAGGAAGACGGCGTAGGTGACGCGTGCATCGCCGAATTTCTCGACGATGCGGCGGGTGCGGTTGAAGTAGCTGTCGGTCCGCCCCGCAATCTCTGCTTCATCCATGACACCATTGGGCATGGCGCTATTGTGCGGCCTGGGCCGGCACGCGCTCCGGACGGGCGCGATGGGCCTTCAACTCCTCCGCGATGAGGAAGGCCAGCTCCAGCGACTGGTCGGCGTTCAGCCGGGGGTCGCAGAAGGTGGCGTAGTTGGCGGAAAGGTCGGCCGCCGTCAGCTTGTGGGCGCCGCCCACGCATTCGGTGACGTCGCGGCCGGTCATCTCGACATGCACGCCGCCGGCATGGGCGCCCTCGCCCGCCATCACGTCGAAGAAGCGCCGCACCTCGTCCAGGATGGCCTCGAAGCTGCGGGTCTTGTAGCCGTTCTGGGTGGTGGTGTTGCCGTGCATGGGGTCGCACAGCCAGACCACCTCGCGGCCGGCCGCCTGCACCGCGCGCACCAGCGGAGCGAGCTTGGCCTCCACCTTGTCGGCGCCCATGCGGGAGATGAGGGTGAGGCGGCCCGGCTCGTTGCGCGGGTTCAGGATCTCGGTGAGGCGCACCAGTTCGGCCGCGTCCATGGTCGGCCCCACCTTCATGCCGATGGGGTTCGCGACCCCTCGCAGGAACTCGACATGCGCGCCGTCCGGCTGGCGGGTGCGGTCGCCGATCCAGAGGAAGTGCGCCGAGCAGGCATAGGTCTTGCCCAGATGGGTGGAGCTGGCGCGGGTCAGCGCCTCCTCATAGGGCAGCAGCAGGCTCTCGTGGCTGGTGTAGAAGGCCGTCTCGCGAATTTGCGGGGCGTTGTCGCTGTTCATGCCGCAGGCGGCCATGAAGCGCAGCGTCTCATCAATCCGGTTGGACAGGCCCTCATAGCTGTCGGCCAGCGGGCTGCGCGCCACGAAGTCGAGGTTCCAGCGGTGCACCTGGTGCAGGTCGGCGAAGCCGCCGGTGGCGAAGGCGCGCAGCAGGTTCAGCGTGCCGGCCGATTGCAGGTAGGCGAATTCCATGCGCGCGGGATCGGGCACGCGGGCCTCGGGCGTGAAGGCCGGCCCGTTGATGATGTCGCCGCGGTAGGAGGGAAGGGTCACACCTTCCTGCGTCTCCACGTCGCTGCTGCGGGGCTTGGCGAACTGGCCCGCCATGCGGCCCAGCTTCACCACCGGCATGCCTGCGCCGAAGGTGAGCACGACCGCCATCTGCAGCAGCACCTTGAAGCTGTCGCGGATGACGTCGGCGTGGAAGTCCGAGAAGCTTTCGGCGCAGTCGCCGCCCTGCAGCACGAAGGCCTGGCCCGTGCCGGCCTGGGCCAGCGCGGACTTCAGGCGTTCGCATTCGCCTGCAAACACCAGCGGCGGGAAGGTCTTGACCTTCGCCTCCATGGCGGCGAGGGACGCCGCGTCGGGGTAGTCGGGCACTTGCCGGATGGGCATCTGCCGCCAGGAATCGGGGCGCCATTCTCGCGCCATGGCCATAACTCCAGAAAAACGAACGGTCGGCAGACTAGGGCAGCGCCGCGGCCCTGGCTACCGGTGGGCTATTCGGCCGCCTCCGCCGCCCCGGCCACCCGGGTCCGGGTGCGCAGGGTGACGAATTCCTCGGCGGCAGTGGGGTGGATGCCGATGGTGCGGTCGAAATCCTGCTTGGTGGCGCCCATGCCGACGGCGATGCCGATGCCCTGCATGATCTCGGCCGCGTCCTCGCCCACCATATGCGCGCCCAGGATGCGCTGGGTGGGCTGGCAGACCACCAGCTTCATCAGCACCCGCTTGCCCTCGCGCTTCGTGATGGTGTGGCGCATGGGGGTGAAGCGCGTGACATAGACGTCCACCGGTCCGAGCCGGGCCGCCGCCTCCTCGCTCAGCCCCACCGTGCCGATGGGGGGCGAGGTGAAGACGGCGGTCGGCACGTTGTCATAGCTGGCGCGGCGCGGGTTGCCGCCATAGAGCGTGTCGGCCAGGGCGTGGCCCACGGCGGTGGCCATGGGCGTCAGGTTCAGCCGGTCCGTCACGTCGCCGATGGCGAAGATGTGGGGGATGTTGGTGGCGTGGTCCTCGTCCACCGGGATGGCGCCGCCCTCGGCGACGTTCACCCCCGCGCGCTCCAGCCCCAGGCCTGCCGTGTTGGGCTCGCGGCCGGTGCAGAAGAACACCGCGTCCACGTCGCGCGTGCCGTTGTTGGAAAGCGCCAGCAGCACCCGCCCATCCTCCAGGTGCGAAAGCCGGGTGGCGTTCACGCCCCCCTCCATGCGGATGCCCTGGGCCGTCATCGCCTCGGTGAGGCAGATGCGCACATCGCCGTCGAAGCCGCGCAGCACCTGGGGCGAGCGGTGGAACACCTCCACCTCCGCACCCAAGCCGTGCAGCAGGCAGGCGAATTCGAGCGCGATGTAGCCCGCACCCAGGATGGCCACCTTCTTCGGCAGGGCCTTCAGTGTGAACAGGTCGTCGCTGATGAGGCCCAGCCCGGCGCCCGGGATGTCGAGCCGGGTGGCGCGCCCGCCGGTCGCGATGACGATGCGCTCGGCGGTCACGCGTTGCTCGCCCACGCGGAGGGTGCGGGCATCCTCGAAGGTGGCGCGGGCGTCGAAGCGGGTGACGCCCGCCCCCTCCAGCAGCCGGCCATAGATGGCGGAAAGCCGCGTCACCTCGGCGTCGCGCGCGGCGGCGAGTCGGCCCCAGTCGTGGTCGCCCTTGGTGATGTTCCAGCCGAAGGCGGCGGCGTCCTCGGCCCACTCGCCGTATTCGGCGGCCTGCACCATCAGCTTCTTCGGCACGCAGCCGACATTGACGCAGGTGCCGCCCCAGAAGCGTTCCTCGGCCACGGCGACGCGCGCGCCGTGCCCCGCCGCGATCCGCGCAAGCCGCACCCCGCCCGAGCCGCCGCCGATGACGAAGAGGTCGAAATCATGGGGCATGGGTGGTGTCCTCTGCGAGGGATGGGGCGATCATTGGGGGGCGCCGGTCATGGTCGGGCGGCGGGGCTGCCTGGGGCGGTTCGCCCGACCCATGTAGGCGCTCCCCTGCCCGATGGAAACGGCCCGGCCCGCGACGGCCGCAAGCCCTGGCCCTACCAGCCGATGGCGCGCGGCAGCCAGGTGGCCAGCCCCGGCAAGGCGAAGACCGCCGCCACCGCCAGGATCTGCAGCGCCACGAAGGGCAGCACGCCGCGGTAGATCTCGCCCGTGGTGATCTCGGGGGGCGCGGCGCCGCGCAGGAAGAACAGCGCCCAGCCGAAGGGCGGCGTGAGGAAGGACGTCTGCAGCATCACCGCGATCAGCGCCGCCAGCCACACCGGGTCCACGCCGGCATTCGCAAAAATGGGCAGGAAGAGCGGGACGGCGATGTAGGAGATCTCGATCCATTCGAGGAAGAAGCCGAGCACGAAGATCAGCAGCAGCATGAAGACGATGTCGGCCGAGACGCCGCCGGGCAGGAAGGCGAAGAGGTCCTCCACCAGCTTTTCGCCCTGCAGGCCGCGGAAGGCGAGCGCGAAGACCTGGGCGCAGATCAGCACGAACATCATCATCGCCGTGATGCGCGCGGCCGAGGCGGCGCTGTCCCACAGCAGGCGCGCGCTGAAGCGCCGGCCGAGTGCCGTCACCACCACCGCCCCCAGCGCCCCCATGGCCGCCGCCTCCGTGGGGGCGGCGACGCCGCCGATGATGGAGCCCAGCACCGCAATGATGAGCCCCACCGGCGGCAGCACCACGCGCAGCAGCCGCACCAGCAATTGCCGCGTGCTGACCAGCGCGCGTTCCTCCGCCGGCACCGGGGGCGCCATGTCCGGCCGCACAATGCCCAGAACGATGACGTAGGTCGCGAACATCGCGGCCAGCAGCAGCCCCGGGAACACCGCGGCGGCAAACAGCGTGCCGACCGAGAGGTTCATGATGTCCGCCATCAGGATCAGGATGAGCGAGGGCGGGATGATCTGGCCCAGCGTGCCCGAGGCGCAG
The DNA here is from genome assembly GCA_051860645.1 of Roseococcus sp. Taxonomy (GTDB): domain Bacteria; phylum Pseudomonadota; class Alphaproteobacteria; order Acetobacterales; family Acetobacteraceae; genus Roseococcus. The sequence goes on along the minus strand of JBHYDO010000069.1, from coordinate 3,644 downwards.
ATAACGCCGCAGGCCAGCCCGCGGTCATAGCCGCGCGACATCATGGCCGGCAGCGCCAGCAAGGCGAGCGTCACCACCGTGGCGCCCACGATGCCCGTCGTCGCCCCCATCAGCACGCCCACGAACACCACGCCGAGCGCAAGCCCGCCCCGCAGCCCACCCGCCAGCCGCCCCACGACCGACATGAGGTCCTCCGCCAGGCGCGACTTCTCCAGCATCACCCCCATGAAGACGAACAGGGGAATGGCCAGCAGCGTGTAGTTCGTCACCACGCCGAAGATGCGCGCCGGCAGCAGGTTGAACAGGAAGGGGCCGAAGCCCAGCCAGCCGAACACGAAGCCCGAGATGGCGAGCGTCAGCGCCACCGGCACGCCCACCAGCAGCAGCGCGAAGAAGGCGAGCAGCATCAGGATCGCGTAGATCTCGGTGAGCGGCATGGGGTGTGTCCGGGGTCAGCGCCGCAGCTGCGGCGCGAGGCGAAGGAGAAGGGCGGTGAACTGCATCGCCAGCAGCGCGAAGCCCAGCGGGATGAAGCCCTTCAGGACGTAGCGCGCATCGATGCCGCCCGGGTTGGCCGAGCCCTCGCCCTGCATCCAGGACTGCATGACATAGCGCCAGGACAGCCAGATCACGGCCAGGCTGACCAGCAGGCCAAGCAGGCAGGAGAGGAACTCCACCCGCCTCTGCCAAAGCGGGGACATGCGGGCGAAGAACACATCCACGCGCACATGCTCGCCATGCTTCAGTGCCCAGGCCGCGCCGAGCAGCGCGATGGGCGACATCAGGTGCCACTCCAGCTCCTGCGCCCAGACGCTGCCGGTGGCGAAGCCGTAGCGCAGCAGCACATTGCCCGCCATGACCAGCACGAGGCCGATGAGCGCCACGGCGGCGAGGCGGCCCAGCCCCTCCACCACGGCCTCGAGCGTGTCGGCGGCGCGCCTCACGCTTCGCGGATCTTGTTGTGGTACGGCACCTCGGAATAGCGCGACCACACGTCGAAGCGCGCCTTGTAGGCCATGTAGCTCTCGTGCACGCGGCGCGTCACGGCATCGCGCGCCACGGCGGCGTCGAGCACCTTCGTGTTCTCCTCCCGCAGCCGGGCGATGACGGCATCCGGCAGCTGGCGCGCATCCACGCCGTGGTTGCGGATCAGGTCTTCCATCGCGTCGGCGTTGTTCTTCTGGCACCAGGCCTCGGAGATCACGTTGCAGGCCGCGACCGCGTTCTCCACGATGGCCTTGAGGTCGTTGGGCAGGCGGGCCCAGGCGGCCTTGTTGATGGTGAGCTCCGACGCCGTCGCCGTCTCATGCCAGCCGGTGGTGTAGTAGTGCTTGGCCACGCGGTGCAGACCAAGCTGGCGGTCGAGGAAGGGACCGACGAATTCGGCCGCGTCGATCACGCCGCGCTCCAGCGCGGGAAAGAGTTCGCCGGGGGGAAGCAGGCGCACATCCACGCCCAGCGCCTGATAGACGCGGCCGGCGAGGCCCGGGATGCGCATCTTGAGGCCGCGCAGATCCTCCACCGTCTCGATCGGGCGGCGGAACCAGCCGGTCATCTGCACGCCGGTGTTGCCGCAGAGGAAGGGGACCAGGTTGAAGCGGTCATAGACCTCGCGCCACAGGTCGAGGCCGCCGCCATCATACATCCAGCCGTTCAGCCCCTGGAAGTTCAGGCCGAAGGGCACGGCGGTGAAGTATTGCGCGGCAAAGGTCTTGCCGGTCCAGAAATAGGCGTTGGCGTAGTTCATCTCGACCACGCCGGCGCTGACCGCGTCGAAGCCCTCGGCGGCGGGGATGAGTTCGCCCGCGCCGAAGAACTGGATGCGGATGCGGTTGTTGGACATCTTCTGGATGCGGTCGATCAGGTCGCGCGCGGAACCCGGTCCGGTGGAATAGAAGGCCGCCTGGGGCCCATAGAAGCTGGTCATGCGCCAGTTGAAGCTGGTCTGCGCGGTGACGACGGCCGGCGTGGCCAGCGTGCCGGCAATGCCGCCGGCGGCGGCGCCCAGGACAATACGACGGTTCATGTGGTCTCTCCGGCCGGGACGGGGGTGTCCATTTCGGAGAACCAATTGTTGATGCGGGGCGCCCCGCCAAGCCCAGGCATGGCGCCTTTTACAGCATGAACCGCGAGGTTCTGCCCGCATTTTCGGCCCCGCGCCTAGAATTTGGTCAATACGCGGGACTCAGCCGCCGCCGCCCGCGGCGCCAGATCAAGCCCGCTGGCCCAAGGCAGCGCCTTTGCGATCCCGCCCCGCACGTCCATGGCTCTCCCGCCGCGCGTCGCGAAAACCGGCGGAGAGGCTCACAACCGGCTGCGGCGCCACCGCTCCGGCGCCCTCGTCTTCCTGCGCGCCAAGTCCGGGGCTGCCGTCAGGGCGCCGGCAGGCGCCGCGGTATCGGTGAGGCTCCGCCGTTCGATGGCGGCGGTTCAGTTCCAGCGGTCGCGGCGATCCTCGCGCCGGTCGCGGATATCCTCGCGCCGGTCGCGGATGTCCTCCTGCCGGTCGCGGATCGCGTCGCGCCGATCCTCCTCCCGGTCGCGGATGTCCTCGCGCCGGTCCTCCTGCCGGTCGCGGATGTCCTCGCGCCGGTCCTGGATGGCCTCACGGCGGTCCGCCGCCCGGGCGGGGCCGGGGTCGCGCCGAAAGGGGGGGCGGCCGCCGCCACCACCGGCGGGCGTGCAGGCGGCGACGGCGAGCGGTGCGAGCAGGAAAGCCCTGCGGGCCATGGGGTTGGGCATGATCGTCCCTCCGAAGGTGTCGGTATGGAAACGATCTGCTCAGTTGGCGGTTGCAGGCAGCGCGCCGGGAAGGGCCGCTGTGCCGCCTATTCCACCGTCACGCTCTTGGCCAGGTTGCGCGGCTGGTCCACGTCCGTGCCCTTCAGCACCGCCACGTGATAGGCCAGCAGCTGCACCGGGATGGCGTGCAGGATGGGCTGGCTGAACGGGTCGGCATCGGGCAGCACCACCACGCGCTCGGCGAAGCGGCGCAGCGCGGGGGCACCCGCGGCATCGGTGAAGGCCATGATGCGCCCGCCGCGCGCCGCAGCCTCCTGCAGGTTGGAGGCGGTCTTTTCGTACAAGGGGCCGGAGGGGCAGAGCGCGATGACGGGCACCTCCTTGTCGATCAGCGCGATGGGGCCGTGCTTCATCTCGCCCGCGGCATAGCCCTCCGCGTGGATGTAGCTGATCTCCTTCAGCTTGAGCGCGCCCTCGAGCGCGATGGGATAGAGCGCGCCGCGGCCGATGAACAGCACGTCGCGTGCGCGGGCCACCTCCTCGGCCAGCGACTTGATCTCGGCGTCCTGCGCGAGGATGGCGGCCGCATGCTCGGGCACCTCCAACAGGGCCGTGGACAGGCGCGCCGCGTCCTCGGGCGAGAGCGCGCCGCGCGCGCGGCCGAAGCCGATGGCGAGGCAGGCCAGCACGGCCAGCTGCGCCGTGATGGCCTTGGTGGAAGCCACCGAAATCTCGGGGCCGGCGACCGTCAGCACGGTGGCGTCGCTTTCGCGCGCCATGCTGCTCTCGGGCACGTTCACGATGGAGAGGATCTTTTGGCCCCGCTCGCGCAGCATCTTCATGGCGGCGAGGTTGTCGGCCGTCTCGCCGCTCTGGCTGATGAGGATGGCGGCCCCGCCCTC
>JBHYDO010000068.1:0-17326 GCA_051860645.1 Roseococcus sp. | reverse complement strand
GACCCGGTGGAACTGCCCTTCGCCTCCACCCCGCGCCTCGGCCTGCCGCTCAGCGAGGTCACGGCGGCCGACCCTGCCACAGGCGCGCTCACCACGCCGCTGTTCGGGCTGATCGGGCCGGGCGGCACGCTCCCGCGCCACTACACGGCGACGGCCGCGGCCGAGCAGCGCGCCCGCAACCGCGCCCTCGTGCAGTTCCTGGACCTGCTCTCGCGCCGCTTCACCGGCATGTGGGTGAAGGCCGGCGCCAAGTATCGCCCAACGCGCGACGCTATGCCCACCGAGCGGGCGCTGGACGCGGCCATCGGCCTGGGCACGCCCCGGCTGGGCGAGCGGCTGGCCGTGCCGGCGCCCAGCCTGCGCTACCACGCCGGGCACCTGGCCGCGCGCACGCGCAGCGCGGGCCGGCTGGCGGCGATGCTGGCGGAGGAGGCCGGCACCCCCGTCGAGATCGTGGAATTCGCGGGCGGCTGGCTGCGGATGCCGCCTTCCGAGCAGACGCGCCTCGGCGCCGCCCATGCCGCGCTGGGCGATTCAGCCGCGGCTGGTGCGCAGGTCTGGGACCCGCAGGCGCGCTTCATCATCCGCCTCGGCCCGCTGGAGGCCGCGGATTTCGCCCGGCTGCTGCCCGGACAACCGCTGTTCGACCGGCTGTGCGGCCTGACGCGGCTCTTCGTGGGGCCGGAGCAGGAATTCGTGCTGAACCCGCTGCTGAAGCCGCAGGCCGTGCCGGACACGCAATTGGGCGCGGGCGGCGGCAGGCTCGGCCTCACCTCCTGGATGAAGCAGGCCCGGCCGCGCCAGGCGCCGGCGCGCGACGCCGTGCTGCGCCCGCCCTCCCTTTGAGGATCTCCGCCGCATGACCGTCTGGAGCCATGGCTACGTCGCCGACAGCCCCTACACCTTCTCCTACCAGCCGGCGCAGTCGCCGGGGCATCTCGCCATGGTCTGCGCCATGGCGGGCGTGGTGTGGCAGCCGGCCGCGCGCATGTCGGTGCTGGACATCGGCTGCGGCCGGGGGCTGACCACCAATGTGCTGGCTGCCGCCAACCCCGGCTGGCAGGTGCTGGGGCTGGACTACAACCCCGCCCACATCGCCGAGGCGCAGGAACTGGCCGACGCCGCCGGCAGCCGCAACGCCGGCTTCTCCGAGGCCGACCTCGCCGAGATGACCGATTCCGAGATGGACCGGCTGCCGGAGCTGGACATCGTCACCATCCATGGCGTCTGGACCTGGGTGGCGGATGAGGTGCGGGCGGGCATCGTGCGGCTGCTGGCGCGGCGGCTGAAGCCGGGCGGCATCTGCTACATCGGCTACAATGTGCAGCCGGCCTTCGGCGCGGATGCGGCCTTGCAGCGGCTGTTCCTGCACCTGGCCGGGCAGGCGCGCGGCTCCTCGCGCGCGCGGGTGGAGGCGGCGCTGGAGCAGGTGCGGGCCCTGGCCGAAACCAAGCCCACGCACCTGAAGTCCACGCCCATGCTGCGCTACCTGCTCGACCCCGAGCAGAAGATCGACACCGCCTACCTCGCGCATGAATTCCTGACCTCGCACTGGCGGCCGGCCTTCCACGAGGATGTCTGCGCCGCCCTCGCGCCGGCCAAGCTGGAATTCGTGGGCAGCGGCACCCTGCACGAGAACATGCCCGACCTGCAGCTGGACGGCGCCCAGCGCGCCACCCATGACGGCATGCCGCCCGGCCCGGCGCGCGAGTTCATCAAGGACCTCTGCATCCCGCGCGCCTTCCGCCGCGACGTCTTCGTGCGCGGCCTGCGCCGCACCGACCATGTGGACGCGCTGGACCGGCTGGTGGTCGCCGCCTGCCGCATCCTGCCCGATGAGAGCCCGAAGCTGTCGGTCCCGATGGGCGAGGCGGAACTCACGCCCGCCATGTATGCCCCCATCGCCGACGCCCTGCGGGCGGGGCCGCAGAGCCTGCACCGCCTGCGCCACCTCCCCGCCGAGCGCCGCCCCAACCCGGCCGAGCTGCTGGCCGTGCTGCAGGGCACCGGCATGGTGGTGCCGGTGCTGCGCGAGGCGCATGTGACGCCCGAGGCGCAACGCTTCAACCAGGCCCTCTTCGCCGCCAGCATGGCCCATGGCGACCGCGAGGGGCAGTTCGCCCTGGCCTCCTCGGCCATCGCCGGCGGGCTGCCCTGCGCATGGCTGGAAATGGCGCTGGCCGTGCAGCCCGACATCGCCGAGGCGGCGCCCGAGGACCTGGTGGCGCGGCTGCTGCCGCATGTGATCGAGGCGGAGCAGCCCGATGCCATCACCCTGGTGCGCCGCCTCCAGGCCGAGCGCCTGCCCATCTGGCGCGGCTTCGGCCTGCTGCCGGGCTGATGGGCGCCGCCTACTCCATCGCCTTCCAGGGCCAGCAGACCCCCGCGCATTTCGCCCTCGTCGCCGCCATGGCCGGCCACCCCTGGGCCCCGCGCGAGGCGATGGTGGTGGCCGATCTCGGCTGCGGACGCGGGCATGTGGCGCAGGTGCTGGCCGCGGCCAACCCGGGCTGGTCGGTGTTCGGCCTGGACCATGACGCGGCCCCCATCGCCGAGGCGCGGCAACTGGCGGCGCGGGCGGGCCTCGCCAACGTGAACTTCCTGGAGACGGACCTGGCCGCGCTGGATGGCGCCGAGCTGGACCGCCTGCCGGAATTCGACGTCGTGATGGCGCATGGCGTCTGGAGCTGGGTGTCGGACGCGGTGCGCGCCGGCATCACGCGGCTGCTGTCGCGGCGGCTGAAGCCAGGGGGGCTGGCCTATCTGGGCTACAACGCCCAGCCGGCGGCGGGCGCCGATGCCGGGCTGCAGCGGCTGCTGCGGCACCTGGCGGGCGGCGAGGCCAGCGCCGAGGCTGCCGCGCAGGCCATGGAAAGGCTGCGCGCGCTGGACAGCCTGCCCCTGCCGCGCACGCCGATGCTGGAGATGCTGCTGGCCGAACCCTCGCCGCTGGAGCCCGGCTTCGTCGCGCATGAATTCCTGACGCCGCATTGGCGGCCGGTGTTCCACGAGGATCTCGCCGCCGCCCTGGCTCCCGCGCGGCTGGAGTTCCTGGGCAGTTGCAACCTGACGGAGGCGCTGCCCGTCCTGGTCGGCACCCCGGCGCAACAGGCCGCGCTGGCGCCGCTGAATGTGGGGGAATTCGCCAAGGACCTGCTGCTGCCGCGCGGTTTCCGCGCCGACCTTTTCGTGCGCGGTCGCCGCCGCACGGACCCGGTGCGCGCCATGGATGCGGTGCCGCTGGCCGCGCGGCTGGCGCCGCCCGAGCGCTCGCCCGCCCTGCGGGCGGCCGATGCGCGGGCTGTGCTGCCCGACGCCGCCTGGGCGCCCATCGCCGTGGCCCTCGCGCGCGGCCCGGCGCGGCTGGGGGCGCTGCGCCGCCTGGCGCCGGAGGGCATGGTGCCGGCGCCGGGGGAATTGCTGGCGCTGCTGGTGGATACCGGCCTCGCCCTGCCCAGCTTCCGCCCGCCCGCGACAGGGGCCGCCGCCACCCGCTTCAACCGGGCCGCCGCGGCCTTCCACGCGCCGGGCGGGGATGGGCGCGGGCATTTCGCGCTGGCCTCGCCGGTCGCGGCGGGCGGGCTGCCGGCCGGACCGCTGGACCTCGCCTTGGTGGCGGCGCTGCTGGACGGGGCCGATGTGGCGGTGCCGGAGGAACTGCTTGGGCGACTGAACCCCATGCTGGGGGGCGGAGAGCGTGCCGCCGCCCTCTCCCGCGTGCGGGAGCGCCTGGCCGAGGCACTGCCCGGCTGGTTGCGCTTTGGCATAGTGCCGCCGGAGGCGGCCCCATGACGGTTGTCGCCGGAGGCATCCCCATGACGCCGGCCGCCGGACTTGCCCCATGATGGCGGCCACCGCGAGTGGCGGACCCGCAACAATGGCCACGCTTTGAGGTTTGCGCGGGGGCGGGGGTGCATTACGTTTCCAGCGGGAACTGCCAGGAGGCGAAAATGCCCGCATTCTTGCGCGTCGCGCTGTTGCTCGGGGCAGGCCTCTGGCCGCTGTCGGCCCTGGCCCAGACAACCCCCGCGACGCCCCCGCCCGCCGCCGCGCCCGATGCCGAGGAGCGGCAGATCATCGAGCGCCTGACGCGGGGCATCCGCGTGCCCACCCGCCCGGGTGGCGATGGCGCGACCGCGCTCCCGCCCCCCGCCGGGGCGCCCGCGGAGGGCGGCAAGGCGCCGCCCGTGGTGGCGGAGGAGCCTCCCTCCATCAACCTCACCGTTTTCTTCCCCACCGGCTCGGCCCGCATCACGCCCCAGGCCGCGAATGCCCTGGCCGCCCTGGGCCGGGCGCTGAACCGCGACGAGCTCCGCGGCTTTCGCTTCCGCGTGGAGGGGCACACCGACACCGAGGGCGATGCCTGGATGAACCAGGTGCTGAGCGAACGCCGCGCCCTCGCGGTCCGGGAACATCTTATCGAGAAATACGGCGTGTCGGCGCGGCGCATCATGGCGGTGGGGATGGGCGAAAGCCGGCTCCTGGTGCCCACGCCCGACAATTATCCCGAGCCGCGCAACCGACGCGTGCAGATCGTCAACCTGGGCGAATAGCATGTCGGAACCGGGGGCGCGGCCCTCGGCGGGAAGGAGGGCCGGACGATGGATGACGATGCCACCGTCCGGTTGATCCGGCCGGGCGCGGTTGCGGCGGCATCGCCCGCGCCGGCGCCTGCGCCGCGGGCCTCCATCGGGGTGCGGGTTGGGCTGGCGGGCGCGGTGCTGGCCGTGCTGGGGCTGGGCGGGGCCGCGCTGTGGTGGCCGCGCGAGGCGCCGCCCGTGCCCGCCTCGGCGCCCCCCATCCTGGCTTCGCCGGCGTCCCCACCCGCGCCGGCACCGGTGCCACGCGTCCTGGCGCCGCCCGAGGAGCCCCGGGTTGCGGCGCCTCCCGTCGCGGCGCCACCCGCTTTGCTGGCCCCGGCGGTCGAGGCGCCGGTGCCGGCGGCGGAACCCGTCGCACCGCCCATTGGCCCGCCCCTGCTGGACCAGGCGGCGATCGCGGACCACCGGGCCCGCACGCCCACGGCCTTCCGCTGGGCCGCCAACCCGCTGGTCTTCGTGCTGGATTTCCCGGACCTCGCCACCCAGGGCGCGGCCATGAACCGCGCCGCCGCCTTCATCGAGAAGGCCCGCGCCCCGCGCAACCGCGTGCTGGACGATGTCGCCCTGGCCGAGGCCATCGCCGCCGACGGCAGCACGCCGTCCGACTACTACTTCGGGCACAATTACCGCGTGTCCGACCTGGAGCGCATGTTCGCTCAGGCCGAGCGCGACGGCGTCACCCTCAACCCGCAGGAGCGCTGGCTGCGCGAGCAGGTGGCGCTGGCCCGGCGGTTGGACCGGTCGCGCGACGCCGCCATCCTGACCATCCCGGGCCTGGGGCCCGAGGTCTCGCCCGGCCTGCGCCGAGCCATCCTGCGGCATGAGTTGTCGCACGGGCAGTTCTTCACCCAGCCCCTGTTCGCCGCCCATGTCATGCGCGTGTGGGAAGCGCGGATGACCGAGGCCGAGCGCGCCGCCATCCGCGCCTTTCTGGGCCGCGAAGGCTACGACACCAGGCAGGAGGAGATGATGGCCAACGAGGCCATGGCCTACCTGCTGCACACGCCCGACCGCGAGGTGTTCAACCCCATCCGCGAACTGGGCTGGAGCGAGGCGCAGGTTGCCCGCGTGCGCGCCCTCTTCGCCGAGGGCGCCCCGCCGGAACCCTGACGCCGGTCAGGCCGGCAGCCGCGCCTGCGCCAGGAAATTCTTGAGGATGGCGTGGCCGTGCTCGGAGGCGATGCTCTCCGGGTGGAACTGCACGCCATGGATGGGCAGGTCGCGGTGCGCGAGGCCCATGATCAGCCCGTCCGCCGTCTCGGCCGTGATGGCGAGGCTCTCCGGCAACGTCCCGCGCTTCACCACCAGCGAGTGGTAGCGCGTTGCGCGCAGCGGCGAGGGCAGGCCGGCGAAGAGGTCGGCGCCCTGGTGCTGCACCTCCCAAACCTTGCCGTGCACCGGCTCGGGCGCGCGGATCACCTCGCCGCCAAATGCTTGTCCAATCGCCTGGTGGCCCAGGCAGACGCCGAGCAGGGGCAATTTCGCTTCGGCAGCGGCGGCGATGAGCGGCAGGCAGATGCCGGCCTCGTTGGGCGTGCAGGGGCCGGGCGAGAGCACCACCGCATCGGGCCGCATGGCGAAGACATCCTGCACCGTCAGCGCGTCGTTGCGGCGCACCACCGGCTCCACCCCCAGGTCGCCCAGGAAGTGGTAGAGGTTGAAGGTGAAGCTGTCGTAGTTGTCGATGAGCAGGAGCATGCCGCACCATGGCGAGGGGCGCGCGCCCCAGTCAAGCGAAGTGGGTCAAGCGAAGTGGGTCAAGCGAGGTGGGACAAGCCAGGCGGGTCAAGCGGTGCGCGACGCCAGGCATCGCGCGCCGGCTACCAGCCCCCGCCGCCGCCGCCACCTCCGCCGCCGCCGGAGGAACCGCCGCCGCTCGAGCCGCTGCTGGAGGAGGAGGGCGGGGCGGCCGCCATGGCGTAGCTGCTGGCCAGGCTGGAGCCGAGGCCCGACAGCGACGCGCCGCTGAACCGCCGGCCGTGATACCAGTGCGGATGATACTCGCCGCCCTCGGCCGTGGCGGCGCGGGCCAGCACCTCGGAGAACTGGTTGGTCCAGGCGGTCTCCACGCCCAGCGCCACGGCATAGGGCAGCATCGCCTCGAAATGCTCGGGCGTGCGGTCGGGCGGGTTGTGGAAGCGCAGGCGCTCGGCCTCGGCCACGGTGAGGTAGAGGCGCGTGCCCTCGATCTCGTCCAGCGCCCGCCGGCCGACCTGGGTCGGCGCCTTCAGCAGGTATCGGAACAGGATGTTCACGGCGATGAGGGCGAGTGCCGCCGCCACCATGTCCCAGCCGATGAATTCCGTGATGAAGGCGAGGGAAAGGGCCAGCCCGCCGCCCACCAGCGCCGCAAAGAGCAGCATGACGAGGGCGGCGGCAAGGTTCGTCGTGTCGCCGCCGCGGCGCCATTTCCGCACACTGGAGACGGCGTTCGCCACCAGCGCCAGCACCGCGGCGCCGAAGACGCCCAGGAACAGCAGAAGGGGCAGCGTCTCCAGCAGGTTCGGCTGGGTCAGCGACAGCACCAGCCAGCCGAGCACCGTGATCAGGATGCCGAGCCAGGACCAACCGCTGTTCCACTTGAAGAAGACGCGGTTGAAGGTGGCGTCGAGGTGCCGCCGGAACGCCGATTGCGCGGTGGCGAGTGCCCGCTGGTTGAGCGCCGTCAGCGCGATGCTGCGGCGGGTGCCGAGCAGTTGCGCCATCAGCACCGCCTCGCCCGCGGAGGGTTGCGGCGCGCCGGGTGCGGGGGAGCCTCGCCCGAGCGTGATCTCGCCCTTCGCGCTCTCCGCCATGACGACGTGCCCCTTCACCGCCAGGTTCAGCACGGCGGCCGCCATGCAGGCGCCGTCGAAGCGCATCCGCTCGATGAAGCGCATGGCCGCCGGTGGCAGTTCGGGGCGGTAGATGGGAATGATGGGTCCGCCGCGCGGGTCGCGACCCACGCGCCACCAGACCAGGCTGTAGTAGGCCAGCAGCACCGCCAGCACGGCGGCGCCGACATGCAACGGGTTGCGGCCCACCAGCCATTCCAGCCAGGCGAAGCGGTCGCTGTGCACCACCACCCCGGGGGGGAAGGCCACGGCGATGGTGAGGTTTTCTCCGGCCGCGAGCGGCCGGGTGGTGGCGAAGGCGATGCGGCGTGGGTCGCCTTCCGTCACGCTGTAGTCGCGCCCCTGCTCGCCGTCGCGGCCGGTGTAGCCCTCGTGCCGCAGGCGGGTGGCGCCTTCGGGCAGCACCACCTCCGCGCGCACGCTCAGCGCTGGGAAGGTCCATTCGGTGCCGTTCACGTTCCAGTACAGCTCGTCGAACCCGTCCAGGCGCAGGATCTCGTCGGTCATGCGGTAGCGCAGGCGGTAGCGGTGCACGCCGTGCGGCAGCAGCACGTCGGGATTGCCGAGCCAGATGCGCACGCCGCCGCCCGTGCCCTCGACGCGCGCGGTCTCGGGCTGGCCGTTGCGCATGGCCTCGTGCAGCGTAAAGGCCGCCTTGAACAGGCCCACGGGGTCCATCCTGCGCAGGCGCAGGTCGCGGTAGATGCCGCGGCGGATGGCGTGGCCGAGCGCCACCACCTCGATGTCCTCGACCACCTCCACGCTGCCGTCCAACTGCACCTCGATGCGCGAGGTGAAGTCGCGGATGATCTCGATGTTCGGGGGGAAGTTCTGGGCCGAGGCGGTCCCCGCCGCCAGCCACAGCAGCACCGCGAACAGCCGGCGCATCAGTTGAACGCCACCGGCACGGGGCGGGACGCGGCCTCGGCCTCGTCCGCGTCCAGGGTGAAGAACTCAGCCGGGCCGAAGCCGAAGCCGCGCGCCACGAGGTTGGAGGGGAATTGCTCCACGGCCACGTTCAGGTCGCGCACCGCCCCATTGTAGAAGCGGCGCGACATCTTGATGCGGTTCTCGGTGTCCATGATGTCGTGCTGAAGGCGCAGGAAGTTTGTGTCGGCCCGGAGCTGCGGATAGCTCTCCACCAGCATGAACAGGGATTTCAGGGTGGATTGCAGCGCGTTCTCGCTGCGGGCCTGCGCCTCGGGGCTGCCGTCGTTCGCCATCGCCTCGCCGCGGGCGCGCACCACGCCCTCCAGCACCTCGCGCTCATGGCCCGCATAGCCGCGCACGGTCTCCACGAGGTTGGGGATGAGGTCATAGCGCCGCTTCATCTGCACCTGGATGTCCGACCAGGCCTCCCGCACGCGCATGCGGAAGGCCACCAGGCGGTTGTAGGTGATGACGGCAAAGGCGGCGCCCAGCACGAGCACGCCGCCCAGGATGTAGATCGCTTCCACGCTGCCCTCCGCTGCTGCACTGCCGGCGCGCTGTGCAGGAGGCAGGGTAAAGGAAGCCCGAAGGTTCTGGAACGCCGCGGCCGGGCGAGGGACCGGCCGCGGCGCCCCGGCTCAGGCGCGGCGCACGTTCCAGAACACCGGGATGCCGCCGGGCTGCATCACGCCCGTCAGGTTGCGGCGGTGCGCCAGTGGCTGGAAGAACTGGCCGAGCGGGATGTAGGGCACGTCCTCGAACATCTGGCGCTGCATGTCGGCCGCGATGCGCTGCTGCGCCGGCAGGTCCGGCGCGTCGAACCAGGCCTCGCGCAGGCTCTCCAGGCGCTGGCTCTCGGGCCAGCCGATGAAACCCTGCCGGCCCTGGCCGCGCAGCATGAGGTGGCCGGCGGGGTTGAGGTGGTCGAGCCCGCCCCAGTTGGTGCAGAAGGCGCTCCAGCCGCCGGCGTCGATGGGCGTCTGCTGGGCGCGGCGCTGCACCACGGTGCCCCAGTCCATGGACTGGAAGTCAATGTTCACGCCCAGGCGGCGGAACATGTCGGCCGAGACCTGCGACCACGCGGCAAGGCTCGCGATGTCGGTGGTGCCGAGCCGCACGAGGCGCTCGCCGGCATAGCCGCTTTCCGCGATCAGGCGCTTGGCGGTGTCGATGTTGTTCTCGAAGGCGTCGAGGCCCGCCGTGCTGGCCAGCGGCGTGCCGGGCGTGAAGGCACCGACGCCCGATTTCCAGAACTGCTGGTCCGGCCCCATGTAGGCCGTCATGAAGTCCGCCTGGCTGACGGCCCGCACCAGGGCCTGGCGGAATTTCGGGTTGTTCATCGGCGCGTGCAGGTGGTTGGGCCGCATCACGGCGATGGAGCCCAGCGGGTCCGGCACCATCACGTTCACGCCGCGGTTGCGGCGCAGCATCGGCACGAGGTCGGGCGTCGCCACCTCCCACCAGTCAATTTCGCCCGAGACCATGGCGCTCGCCGCCGTCGCGACGTCGGGGATGATCTGCCACTCGACGCGGTCGAAATGCACCACCTTGGGGCCGGCCGTGCCCGAAGGCGTGCCGTTCGGCCGCGGCACGTAGCCCGCGAACTTCTCATAGACCACGCGGCTGCCCGAGATCAGCTCGCTCGCCTTGAAGGTGAAGGGCCCGCTGCCGATCACCTGGTCCGCGCGGAACTGCGTGAAGGCGTCGGTGGCCGCGATGCTGGCCGGCATGATGAAGGGCGCGTTGGAGGTGGGCTTGGCCAGCGCGTCCAGCATCAGCCCGAAGGGCCGGCTGAGGCGGATGGTGAAGCGCTTGTCGTCCAGCGCCTTCATCTCCTCCGTCAGCGCGATGAGGCGCGTGCCCATGGCGTCGCGCTTGCCCCAGCGCTGCAGCGAGGCGATGCAGTCCTGCGAACGCACCGGCTCGCCATTGTGGAAGCGCAACCCGTCGCGCAGCGTGAAGGTCCAGAGCTTGCCGTCATTGGAGACGGTGTGGCCCTCGACCATCTGCGGCTGCGGCTTGTATTCGTCGTCCAGGCCATACAGCGTGTCCCACACCGCATAGCCGTGGTTGCGGGTGATGTAGGCGGTGGTCCAGACCGGGTCCATCACGGTCAGGTTCGCGTGCGGGATCACCTTCAGCACGCGGTTGGCTTGCGCCTGCACGATGGAGGGGGCAGCGGCCATGGCGGCCGCGGCACCCAGGAAGCTACGTCGCTGCATCTTCAATCTCCCATGCCCATTGTCGGGTCTGGGCGCGAGCATGACGAGGCAGGGGCGGCGCTGTCCATAGGCAAGCGCGGGCGGGCGGCTACAGCAATGCCTCGCCACGCAGCACGGGCACGCAGGCGCCGCCCACGGTGGCGCGAATTCCGGCAGGATCGCGCCGGGCACCGGCCCGCATCAGCGAGGGCCGGCCCATCTCGACACCCTGCGTGATGTCGAACCGCGCGGCCTCGCCGCCCTCCAGGGAAAGCCGCAGCGCGGCCAGCGGCGTGGCGGCGCTGCCGGTCGCCGCATCCTCCAGCGTGCCCGAGAGGGGCGAGAACATGCGCGCGCGCAGGCTGTGCGGCCCGGTGCGGGCGTAGAGATAGAGCGGGAGGCGGCGCGCCCCCAGATGCGGGAAGGCCTCCGCGGCGGCGGCGAAGGCGGCGAGGTCCGGCGCGGCGCGGGGCAGCGCCTCCTCCGTCACCTCCGCGATGACGAAGCTGTTGCCGCAGGAGGCCATGACCGGCGCATGGCCCTCCGTCACCACATCCGCCGCCGCCAGCCCCACACAGCGGGCGGCCAGCGCCGGGTCCATCGCCGGCCCCAGGGTCAGCGGCTGTGGCGCGGTGATCTCGGCGCCGGTGTCGTCCACCCGCACCTCGACCAGCCCCGCGATCTCCTCGAAGCGCAGCACGCCTCCTACGGCGCGGGCGGCAAGCGCGAAGCCCGTGCCCACATTGGGGTGGCCGGCGAAGGGCATCTCGGCGGTGCGGTTGAAGATGCGCACGCGGGCGCTGTTGGCGGGGTCCTCCGCGGGCAGGACGAAGGTGGTCTCGCTGAGGTTGAATTCGCGCGCCAGGGCCTGCATCTCGGCGTCGGACAGGCCGCGCGCGTCGGGGAAGACAGCGAGCGGGTTGCCGCCGAAGCGCGTCTCGGTGAAGACGTCGAGCGTGACGAAGGGGTAGCGGCGCGTCACGGCGCCAGCTCGACCATGACGGGCACATGGTCGCTCGCCTTCTCCCAGCCGCGGGCCTCGCGCAGAATGTTCTGGCGGGCGAGCCTGCCGCGCAGGTCGTCGCTGACCCAGATGTGGTCCAGCCGGCGCCCGCGGTCGGCCGCGGCCCAGTCGCGCGCGCGGTAGCTCCACCAGGAATAGAGCTTCTCGCTGTCGGGCACGAAGTGGCGGACGGCGTCGTGCCACTGGCCCTGCTGCATCCAGCGCGCCATGGCCTCGACCTCGACCGGCGTGTGGCTGACCACGTCCAGCAACTGCTTGTGCGACCAGACGTCATGCTCCAGCGGCGCGATGTTCAGGTCGCCCACCAGGACGCGCCGTGCATTGGGGGCGCGGGTGGCGGTCCAGGCGGTGGCCTCGGCCACGAAGTCGAGCTTGTGGGCGAATTTCGGGTTGGCCTCGCGGTCGGGGATGTCGCCGCCGGCGGGGACGTAGAAATCGTGCAGTTCGATGGGGCCGCCCGGCGCGTCCAGGTTCACCACCAGATGCCGGCAATCGCCGCGGGCGCACCAGTCGGGCGCGTCTTCCACCACCTGCATGGGCACACGCGAGAGGATGGCCACGCCATTGTAGCCCTTCATCCCCTTGGCCGCGATGTGCGGGAAGCCCAGCGCCTCGATCTCGGCGCGGGGGAAGAGTTCATCCGGGCACTTGGTTTCCTGCAGGCACAGCACGTCGGGCGCCAGCGCTTCGTCGAGCGCCTTGAGGTGCGGCCAGCGCAGCCGCACGCTGTTGATGTTCCAGGTGGCGATGCGCAAGGCGGTGTCCTTCGTCGGTCAATCGGCGCGGGGATGGGACATGCGCCAGGTGGCGAGCAGGCCCTCGGTGTCCACCGCCGTATAGCGCTGGGTGGTGGAAAGGCTGGCATGGCCCAGCAGTTCCTGGATGGCGCGGAGATCGGCGCCGCCCGCCAGCAGGTGGGTGGCGAAGGAGTGGCGCAGCGCGTGCGGCGTGGCGTGCTCGGGCAGGCCCGCCAGGCGGCGGTAGTCGCGCAGGGTCTTCTGGGCCACGGCGGCGTCGAGGCGCGCGCCGCGCACGCCGATGAACAGCGGTTCGTCCGGCGCGGCGCCCGGCCGCTGCGCCAGCCAGGCGGCGATGGCCTGCCGCACCACCGGCAGCACTGGCACGATGCGCGCCTTGTCGCCCTTGCCCAGCACCCGCAACGCCTCGTCGCGGCCGGGCAGGGGGGCATCGCGCACATCGAGGCCCAGCGCCTCGCTGATGCGCAGCCCGCAGCCGTAGAGCAGGGTGAACAGCGCGGCGTCGCGCGCCGCCTGCCATTGGGGCAGGGGAGTGGCCTCGGTCATCCGCACCGCGCCGATTTGCGTGCCGACCTCGCGGGCGTCGCCGGGGCTCAGCGCGCGGGGCAGCGGCGGCTTGCGGCGCGGGCCGCGCAGCCCGGCCACGGCCACCGGCGCCATGCCCCGCTGCCGCGCGAGGAAGCGCAGGAAGCCCCGCACCGCGGCCAGTTGCCGCGCGCGGCTGGCGTTCGACAGGCCGGCGCTGGCGCGCGCGGCGAGGAAGCTCCGCACATCCGCGAGGCGCAGCGCCGCCAAGTCGGGCGCGCCGCCCTGGTGCCTGGCGAGGAAGTCCAGCAGGTCGCGGATGTCACGCCCGTAGGCTTCGACCGTGTGCGGGCTGGCGCGGCGCTCCTCGGCCAGCCAGGCCAGGAAGGCCTGTCGTTCCGCCTCACCCGTCATGTCCCGGCGGGGCGGACCAGGGCCGCGAGCAGGGCGCGCGCCAGGACGTCGAGCGATTCCGGTTCGTGCGGCAGGTCCTCGGGCGCGCGGGCGCCGAGGGCCAGGGTCTCGGGCCCCACGCGCAGCAGTGCCTCGCGGCGGATGAGGGGCGCGGCCTCGCCATGCAGCGCGGGGTCGGCCTGGGCCACGTCGCGCAGCAGCAACGGCGCGGCCGCGGCGCGGTGCAAGAGGGTGGCGTGCTCGACGCCCAGCAGGGCGGGCCATTCGTGGCGGACGCAGTCGCGCGCGTCGGGCGAGGCGATGAGCGCGACCACGGCCTCCGACACCTTGGCGGCGAAGGTGCTCCGGGTGCGGCCGGCGGCGAGAACCTGGCGCCATTCGGCGCGGCCGGCCTGGATCATCGCGGCCATGTGGTCGGCCAGGATTTCGCCATGGACGCGGCGGGGTGGGGCGAGCACGGCATAGAGGCCAGGGCGCGCGGCGATGAAGCCGGGGTTGGCGCGCAGATAGGCCTCGACGGCGGCGGCCTCCTCGGCCTCGGTCTTGCGGGCGGCTTTGGTCATTGGCGGACCATGGCACGGGGGGCGGGTGTCATGTCAGCCCTTGAATGTGAAGAGATGGGCGTGGGGCCGGCGCGCCCCAAGCAACCGCTGGCCGAGGCGCGACAACGCGCGGCGCGAAAGCCAAGCGGCCGGAGGCCGCGCCCGGCGCCTGCGGGCAGGAAGCACGCCACCGCAATCACCATCCGGCCGCACGGCGGCCGGCGCGCCCCGAGCAACCGCTGGCCGAGGCGCGACAACGCGCGGCGCGAAAGCCAAGCGGCCGGAGGCCGCGCCCGGCGCCTGAGGGCATTAGAGAATCTTCTGCCCGGTCTTCGCCCAATCGGCCAGGAACGCCTCCAGCCCCTTGTCGGTCAGCGGGTGCTTGATCAGCGAGCGGATCACGGCGGGCGGCATCGTGCCCACATGCGCACCCAGCTTGGCCGATTGCAGCACATGCACGGGGTGGCGGATGGAGGCGACCAGCACCTCCGTCTTGAAGGCATAGTTGCGGTAGATCTGCACCACGTCTGCGATCAGGGCCATGCCGTCCTGGCCGATGTCGTCCAGGCGCCCCACGAAGGGCGAGATGAAGGTGGCACCGGCCTTGGCCGCCAGCAGCGCCTGGTTGGCGCTGAAGCACAGCGTCACGTTCACCGGCGTGCCCTCGTCCGACAGCACCTTGCAGGTGCGAAGGCCCGCTTCCGTCAGCGGCACCTTCACGCAGACGTTGGAGGCGATGGACCGCAGGTAGCGGCCCTCGGCCAGCATGGTCTCGTTGTCGGTGGCGGTGACCTCGGCGGAGACGGGGCCGGGCGTGATCTCGCAGATCTCGGCGATGACCTCGCTCATCTTGCGGCCGGACTTGGCGATGAGGCTGGGGTTGGTCGTCACGCCGTCCATCAGGCCGGAGCCGGCCAGGGCGCGGAGTTCGGCAACGTCGGCGGTGTCCACGAAGAACTTCATGTGGTCTGATCCCCTGGAAGGCGCGGCGGGCTTGACCCAAGGCGGGCCGGTCGCCCAGTGGATAGCCCATGGCAGCACCCCCCCGAAAGGCCGGCCGGCGCATAAGCGTGTTGCTCCCGCTGCCGCTCACGGAGGCCTATGATTACCGTCTGCCCGAGGATGTGGCGGCCGAGGCCGGCAGCTTCGTGGAGGTGCCGCTGGGCGGGCGGACCACCCTGGGCGTGGTGTGGGACGCGGCGCCGGAGGGCGGTGGCGTGGCCGAGGGCCGCCTGCGCGACGTGATCGCCATGAAGCCCGCGCCGCCCATGGCAGCACCCCTGCGCGAATTCGTGGATTGGGTGGCGGCCTACACCCTCTCGCCGGCCGGCGCGGTGCTGCGCATGGCCATGACCGCGCCTTCGGCGCTGGACGAGCCCGCGACCATCGCCGGCTGGCGCGCCGTGACGCCGCGGCCCGAGGGCGTGCGGATCACTCCCGACCGCGCCCGCGCGCTGGACGTGCTGGGGGGGTCCACCATGCCGGGCGTGGAGATCGCGCGGCTGGCGGGGGTCTCGCCCGGGGTGGTGCGGGGGCTCGCTGCAGTGGGGCTGATCCGGCCGGCCACCATGCCGCGCGCCGCAGCCTTCCCCCGCCCCGATCCGGACCACGCTCCACCCGTGTTGGGCGAGGCGCAATCCACCGCCGCCGCCGCCCTGGTCCGCGCCGTGGCCGCGCGGGATTTCGGCGTGACGCTGCTGGAGGGGGTGACCGGCAGCGGCAAGACCGAGGTCTACCTCGACGCCATTGCGCAATGCCTGAGGCAGGGCAGGCAGGCCTTGGTGCTGCTGCCCGAAATCGCGCTCTCCACCCAATGGCTGACGCGGTTCGAGCGCCGCTTCGGCGCGCCGCCCGCGCTTTGGCATTCGGAACTTTCCTCGCGCACGCGGCGGGTGACCTGGCGGGCGGTGGCGGAGGGCACGGCGCCGGTGCTCGTCGGCGCGCGCTCGGCCCTGTTCCTGCCCTTCCCCGACCTCGGCCTCATCGTGGTGGACGAGGAGCACGAGACCGCCTTCAAGCAGGAGGAGGGCGTGATCTACCACGCCCGCGACATGGCCGTGGTGCGCGCCCGGCTGGAACGCGCCGCCTGCGTGCTGGTGAGTGCGACGCCCAGCCTGGAAAGCGTCACCAATGCGGAGGCGGGGCGCTATGCGCGCCTTGGTTTGCCCCAGCGCCATGGCGGCGCCAGCCTGCCCGACATCAAGGCGCTGGACCTGCGCGTGACCCCGCCCGAGCGCGGCCGCTTCCTGGCGCCGCCTCTGGTCGCCGCCATCCGCGACACGCTGGCGCGCGGCGAACAGGCCATGCTCTTCCTCAACCGCCGCGGCTACGCGCCGCTGACGCTGTGCCGGACCTGCGGCCACCGCATGCAATGCCCCAACTGCACCGCCTGGCTGGTGGAGCACCGGGCGCAGCGCCGCCTGCTCTGCCACCATTGCGGCCACACCGCCGCCACGCCGCCCGCCTGCCCGGAATGCGGGGCGGAACACTCCCTGGTGCCGATCGGCCCGGGCGTGGAGCGCATCCAGGAGGAGGTGGCCGAGCTCTTTCCCGAGGCCCGGCGCCTGGTCATGGCGAGCGACACCATCCCCGGCCCCGCCGCCGCCGCCGAGGCCGCCCGCCAGATCGAGGGGCGCGAGGTGGACCTCATCATCGGCACGCAGATCGTGGCCAAGGGCTGGCATTTCCCGCATCTGACGCTGGTGGGGGTGGTGGACGCCGATCTCGGCCTGGCCGGCGGCGACCTCCGCGCGGCAGAGCGCACCATGCAGTTGCTGCACCCGGGGGCGGGGGGGGGGGGGCGGGAGGCGGCCCAGGGCCAGGTGCTGCTGCAAAGCTTTTCGCCGGATCACCCCGTCATGGCGGCCCTCGTGGCCGATGACCTCCCCGGCTTCCTCAAGGCCGAAGCGGCCCAGCGCGCGCCAGGCCACTGGCCGCCCTTTGGCCGGCTGGCCGCGCTGATCGTCAGTTCGGAGGATGCGCGGGCGGCCGAACGCGCCGCGCGGGATCTGGGTCTGGCCGCGCCGGGGGGCGAGGGCGTGCAGGTGCTCGGCCCGGCCCCCGCGCCGCTGGCCCTGCTGCGCGGCCGCCATCGCCACCGCCTGCTGCTGAAGGCGCCGCGCGGGGTGCGGGTGCAGCCTTTGCTGCGCGAGTGGCTGGCGCGGGTCGAATTGCCGCGCGACGTGCGGGTGCAGGTGGATGTGGATCCGGTGGGGTTCCTGTAGCGCCCGATCCGTGCCGGCGCAGCCGGTGCGGTGGATCGGCCGCTCCCCATCTCCGGGGCGTGAACTTGCCCGGCCCGCCCGCCCCCTCTAGAACCCCGCAAACCGATAAGAGCAGCCCCCGACCTTGGCCAGCACCGCCCCCGATCCCAATACCCTCAACCTGGCCCTCGCCGCCCAGGCCGCCATCCTGGCCCAGCCGGTCACGGAGGAGCGCCGGATGGCCGACGCCATCCGCGTGCTGGCGATGGACGCGGTGGAAAAGGCCAAGTCCGG
>JBHYDO010000067.1:0-17488 GCA_051860645.1 Roseococcus sp. | reverse complement strand
GGTCGCGGAAGGCCGGGTGCTGCGTGGACGCGTGGGAACGCTCGCCCTCCACCTCGCGGCTCGGATCGGTGGAGTTGAGCTGGATGTGCTCGATGCCGCCGGTGGGCAGGTGGCTCACCACGCCGCGCCCCGCGCTCTCCAGCCGGCGCAGCAGGTCATCCTCCACGCGCAGGCTCCAGGCGAAGTCGAAGTCGCCGGTCTGCAGCACGGCCCGCGCGGCCGAGGCCGCATCGCCCCCGCCCTTGATTTCCAGCGTGTCGAAGAAGGGGCGGTTCTCGGCGTGGTAGGTCGGGTTCAGTTCGCCGCGCAGCGTGTCGCCCGGGCTGAAGCTCACGAAGCGGTAGGCGCCGGTGCCCACGGGGCGCAGGTTCGCCGGCGCATCGCGCGAGGCCGCACCCACATGGTCCTGGAACTTGTGCTTGGGGATGATCATCCCGCGTGAGGCCACGAAGGCGTCGGCCCAGAAAGGCGTGGGGCGCTCGAACTCCACGCGCACCGTGTGGTCATCCACCTTGACCACGTTCACGCCGCGGTAGCTGCCCACCGTCACCGCCGCCGTGGCGGGGTTGCGACCATATTCCCAGTTGAACACCACATCGTCGGCCGAGAAGTCCTGGCCGTCATGCCACTTCACGCCGCGCTTGAGCTTCCACGTCACCGAACGCCCATCGGCCGAGAGCCCGCCATTCTCCACCGAGGGAATTTCGGCCGCGAGGATGGGATGCAGCGTGCCGTCCACCGCCCAGCCGGCCAGCGGTTCGTAGAAGACGCGCGCCGCGTCCTGGTTCGTGGTGCCCACGGCGAAATGCGGGTTGAGCAGCGTCTGCGCCTGCCAGTAGAGCACCCGCAACGGCCCGCCGCCGCCGCGCCGCGTGCCCGGATAGACCGGCACCGCGGCATCCGATGTGGTCTGCGCCGAGACGCCCGAGATGGCGAGGATCTGCGTCGCCATCGGCGCGGTCAGGCCCAGCGCCGCCATGCGCCGCACGAAGCCACGCCGCGAGAGGCTGCCGCGCTTTACCCGGCCGATCAGTTCCCGAAGACCATCCTCGTCCATGCCCGCTCTCCCTGGCGTCCTGCCACGCGCGGAAAGGCTAACGCATCGCTCGAAGCGGGCACCACCCCTTTATGCGCCGCCCCCCTTAGGCACCTCGAAGCTCCTGGTCCACCACGCTGACCCAATAGGCGACACCCAGTGGGATGATGTCGTCGTTGAAGTTGAAATGCGGGGTGTGCAGGTTGGCCGAGGTGCCGTCCGGGCCGTTCCCGCCGCCGATGAACATGAAGGCGCCCGGGCGCTGCTCCAGCATCAGGGCGAAATCCTCCGCACCCGTCACCAGCGCGTTGTTGGTGTTCACCGCCGCCTCGCCCACCAGTGCCATCGCCGCGGCGGCCGCCACATCCGTCTGCTCGTCATGGTTCACCGTGGCGGGCACGCCGCGGCGGTAGGTGACATCGGCCGTCACGCCATAGGCGCCGGCCAGGCCGTGCGCCAATTCGCCGATCCGCCGTTCCAGCAGGTCGCGGATGGCGGGCGTGTAGCTGCGCGCCGTGCCGCTGATGGTCATCTCCGCCGGCATGACGTTGGCCGAGATGGGCGAGCCACCCTGGATCGCGCCCACGCTCAGCACCGCCGTCTCCACCGCTGGCACGTTGCGGCCGATGATGGTCTGCAGGGCCAGCACGAAATGCGCCTGCACGATGGTGACGTCGGTGGCGAGGTGCGGGGTCGAGCCGCCATGCCCGCCCGTGCCCTTGAAGGTCACGATGAAGCGGTCCGACGCCGCCAGCGCCGGCCCCTTGCGGATGGCGAAGCTGCCCGCCGGGATGGTGGGCTTGTTGTGCAGCCCGTAGATGGCATCACACGGAAAGCGCTCGAACAGCCCGTCGGCGATCATGGCCTTGGCACCCCCGCGGCCCTCCTCGGCCGGCTGGAACACCAGGTGCACCGTGCCCGCGAAATCCTTGTTCTGCGCGAGGTAGCGCGCCGCGCCCAGCAGCATGGTGGTGTGGCCGTCATGGCCGCAGGCATGCATCAGCCCCTCATGCTTCGAGGCATAGGGCAGGCCCGTCGCCTCGGGGATTTGCAGCGCGTCCATGTCGGCGCGCAGGCCGATGACGCGCTGGCCAGGCCGCGTGCCCTTGATGGTGCCGACCACGCCGAGCTTGCCGACGCCCTCGGTCACCTCGATGCCGAGTGCGCGCAGCTCCCGCGCCACCAGCGCCGCCGTCCGCACCTCTTCCATGCCGAGTTCGGGATGGGCGTGGATGTCCTGCCGGATGGCGGCCAGCTCGGGCTGCCAGGCCTGGACGGTCTCGATGACGGAGCGGTTCATGGGCGGTCTCTCTTGGGCAATGTGGCAGCAGCATGAACCCCGGCGCGGCCGGTGACGAGGGGGCAATTCAGCGCCGCGCGACCAGCCTTGCCCCATCCGCGCCCGTGATCTCCAGCCGGTCGGCGGTGAGGCGCCCCAGGCGGGCGGTCTCCAGCAGGCGCAGCAGCCGCGCCTCCTGCGCCATGGCGGGCTCGGGGCAGGCCATGCGAGTGGCGAGGAGCGCGTCGATGCGCAACTGCTCCCCTTCCATCCGCCAGGCGCCGCCATAGCGGTTGCAGGGCCCCTGCCCGGCCAGCCGCCCCTCCTCGAAGCGCAACGTGGCAGGGCGCGGGCCCGCCGGCGCCTCGCCGGCGATGCTTTCGATGGTCCAAGCCGGGCCGGTCAAGGTTCCGGCCTTGGGCGCCACGGCGCAGCCGGCCAGAAGTGCCAGGGTGGCAAGGGTCAGGGCGGCAAGGGTCAGGCTTCGGGGCATGTTCGCTCCTCCTGCCCCGCTATCGCCCGACCAGGCGCGGCACGTCCAGCCAGCCCGCGCGCCGCGCCACGCGCAGCCGCACTACGTCAGACGAAATCCGGCCGGGGCAGCGCCTGGTAGGCATCCCGCAGCGCGCTCGACCAGCCGTCGCGGATGGTGCGGTAGTAGGGGTCGTCCTCGGTGATGCGCCGGCGTGCGCACAGCGCAAGCGCATCGCGCCGCAGCACCGCGAGGTCGAGCGGCAGGCCGACCGACAGGTTCGAGCGCAGCGTGCTGTCCATGCTGATCAGCGTCAGCGCCACCCCCTCCACCAGCGAGGTGTCCACGCTCAGCACGCGGTCCAGGATGGGCTTGCCGTATTTGTGCTCGCCGATCTGCAGGAAGGGCGTGTCCGCCGTCGCCTCGATGAAGTTGCCCGCGCTGTAAATGAGGAACAGGCGTGGCGACCCGCCCGCGATCTGCCCGCCCAGAAGCAGCGAGCAGTCGAAGCCCAGCCCCTGCGCGGCAAGTGCGGGGCCATCGCGCCGCGCCACCTCGCGCACCGCCGCCCCCACCAGCTGCGCGGCCGCGAACATGTCATGCACATCGGTGAGGCGGAGCTGCGCACCCTCCGTCCAGACCCCCTGCTGCAGCAGGTTCCACACGGTCTGTGTGATGGCGAGGTTGCCCGCCGTCATCAGCACCAGCGCGCGCTCGCCAGGGACTTCCACCACATGCATCTTCGAGAAGATGGAGATGTTGTCGAGGCCGGCATTGGTTCGCGTGTCCGAGAGCATGACCACGCCCTCCGCCACGCACAGCCCCACGCAATAGGTCATGCGGCCCTCCCGGCCATCGCTGTCAGGCCCGGATGTAGAAGGCCTCGATCTCGCTGCCCAGCGCCGCCGTGCGCAGGATCATGTCGGTCAGGTAGTCGTGCAGCCCGGCCTCGAGAATATCGCCGATGCGGCCATAGCGCAGCCGTGCATGCAGCTCGCCCGCCATGCGGTGGCATTCGCCGCGCCGCCCGCCCTGGCCGTTGGCGATGTGGTCCAGCACCTCGAGCACGCGGCCATGGCAGGCACTGAGGCTGCGCGGCAATTCGGGCCGCAGGATCAGCAGCTCCGCGATCTTCGCGGGTTCCAGCCGGTCCTTGTAGACCCAGTGATAGGCCCGCAGCGCCGAAACCGATTGCAGGATGGCCTGCCACTGCGCGTATTCCACGGTCGCCTGTTGCGCGGGTGCCAGCAGATGGTGCTTCACGTCCAGCAGGCGCGCGGTGTTGTCGGCCCGCTCCAGTGCGGTGCCTAGCTGTACGAAGAGCCAGGGTTCGCCACGCAGCATGGTGTCGTGGGCCGCGCCGTTGAACAGCAGCACCCGCTCGCGCACCCATTCCAGGAAGCCGGGCAGGCGCTCGCCCTGGAATTCGGCGTGGCGCAGCGCATTCCAACTGTCGTTCAGTGCGCCCCACATGTCCACGGTGAGCGCCGTGCGCACGCTGCGCGCATTGTGCCGGGCCGCGGCGAAGCAGGAGATGATGCCCGTCGGGTTCTCCGGGTCGCGCACCAGGAAGTCCACCACGTTTTCCTGGCTGGCCTCCGTGTGCTTCTCGAAGAAGGCCGGCTCGCAGCCGGTGGTGATGAGCAGTGAGCGCCATTCATCGCCCTCGGCGCCGAGCTGCGCGGAAAGCCCTGCCATGCGGAGCGCCACGGACAGGCCGCGCGCCACATTGGCCGCGCGCTCGGTGTAGCGGCCGAGCCAGAAGAGGCTGTCGGCGGTGCGGCTCAGCATGCCACGCCTCCGTCTTGAGGGTCGTTCTCCAGCACCCAGGTGTCCTTGGTGCCGCCGCCCTGGGAGGAGTTCACCACCAGCGACCCCTCCCGCAACGCCACGCGCGTCAGCCCGCCGGGGACGATCCGCACCTGGTCCTTGGTGGACAGCACGAAGGGCCGCAGATCCACATGCCGCGGCGCCACGCCCGTGGCGCAGAGCGTGGGCACGGTGGAGAGCGCCAGCGTGGGCTGGGCGATGTAGTCGGCCGGGCGCGCCTTGATGCGGGCGGCGAATTCCGCGCGCTCCGCCACGGTCGCGTGCGGCCCGATCATCATGCCATAGCCGCCCGAGCCCTGGGCCAGCTTCACCACAAGCTCATCCAGGTGGTCCAGCACATAGGCGCGGTCGGTGTCGCGTTCGCACAGATAGGTTGGGACGTTGGCCAGTTTGGGCTCCTCGCCGAGATAGAAGCGGATCATGTCCGGCACGAAAGGGTAGATGGCCTTGTCGTCGGCGATGCCGCAGCCGGGAGCGTTGCAAAGCGCGACGTTGCCGGCGCGGTAGGCGGCCATGAGGCCCGGCACGCCCAGCATGCTGTCCGGCCGGAAGGCCTGGGGGTCCAGGTAGTCGTCGTCGATGCGGCGGTAGATCACGTCCACGCGCCGCGGGCCCGCGGTCGTGCGCATGAACACCACCTTCTCGTCCACGAAGAGGTCCGCCCCCTCCACCACCTCGACGCCCATCTCATCGGCCAGGAAGCAGTGCTCGTAATAGGCGCTGTTGAAGCTGCCCGGCGTCAGGATCACGACGGTGGGGCTCGGCCCGGCACGGTCGGGGGCGGCGGCCTTCAGCGTGGTCAGCAAATCCTCCGGGTAGCGATTGACGGGGGCCAGCCGGTGGCGCGCCAGCAGGCGCGGGAACAGCCGCAACATCGCCTCGCGATTCTCCAGCATGTAGGAGACGCCCGACGGCGTGCGGGCATTGTCCTCCAGCACGTAGAAGTCATCCGGGCCGGTGCGCACGAGGTCGATGCCCGCGATGTGCGTGTAGACGCCGCCGGGCGGCTGGAAGCCCTGCATCTCGGGCCGGAACTGCTCGTTGCCGGTGACGAGCTTCTCCGGGATCACGCCGGCCTTGAGTATCTCCTGCTTGCCATAGGCATCGCCCAGGAAGGCGTTGAGCGCGCGCACCCGCTGCGACAGGCCCGCACTCAGCCGGTCCCATTCGCTGCGCGCCAGGACGCGGGGGATGATGTCGAAGGGGATCAGCCGTTCCGGGTCGCCGCCCTCGCCATAGACGGCGAAGGTGATGCCGACGCGGCGGAACAGCAGCTCCGCCTCGGCGCGCTTGGCCTCCAGCTCGGCCGGCGGGGTGCGCTCCAGCCAGGCGGCGACGGCGGCATAGGCGGCGCGCACCTCCGCCTTGCGGCCCAGCTCGTCGAAGGCGGCAGGCGCCGGGCCGGATTGGCCCTGGGATTGACTTTGACTCATGGGGTGAATTGACCAAGGCCTTGCGCCCGGCGCAAGCCAGCCCGACGCAAAAAGCGGGGCAGGACGAACGGGCTGCCGCTTTTGCAGTCCCTTCCTGGCGCCGGCCTGGGCGGCATGGCAGGTTGCGGCGTGGCCTGGAGTGCCCCGATGCGCCGCCTGCGCACCCTCCTGTCGATCACCCTGCCCTGCGCGGCGCTGGCTGGCGCGCTGCTGGCCTGGCCCCGCCTGACTGGCCAGGGCGGCTGGGCGCCGCTGGAATACGCGCTGCTCGCAATGGGGGTGGCGGCGGCCTGGGCGGTGATCGTGCTGGGCTATCTCCTGGCCATCGTGCTGCGCGGCGGCGTCACGCGGGCCACGGCGCCGGCCCTGGCCGTGCTGGTGCTGGCCTCGGGCGGTGCGGGTCTCGCCGCATGGCGGCACATGGCGGGCGAGGCAGCCTGCCACGCCGCCCTGGCCCTGCCGATGGACCTGCTGGACACCGCCTCCGGCGCGCGGACCGCCCGCATCGCCGCCGATGCCCGCGCCTGGCGCGACCCGGACCCCTGCCTCTGGAGCGCGCTGGCCCACGCGCTGCGCGAGATGCCTGAAGACGAACGCCACGCCGTGCTCGATGCGTTGCTGGCCGCGGGCCTCCCGCCCGACCAGCGGCTGCTGCACGGCGTGGCGATCACGCTCGCCGACCCGATGGCGAGCGTAAGGCTGGTGCGAGCGCGCGCGACCCGCGGCGAGCCACCCCTGCCCGAATATGTCCTGGGCGCCGCGCTGGACCGCGCCCGCCCCTGCCAGGCCGATTCCCCCGGCACCGCCCGCGAGGTGGCACTGGCCTTGTTGCGGGCGGCGCCCGGTACGCCCCCACCGGAAGGTCGAGGCCGGGACCTCGTCTGCCTGGGATGGGAAGCGCCGGCGGCACCGCTATAAAGCGGGGACACCCGGGGGGAGGGATACTCATGGACCAGCCGCAGGCGCCGCTCACCGGCGCCCAATCCATCCTGGCCTGCTTTGCCCAGGCCGGCATGCCCGCCATCTTCGGCGTGCCCGGCGGCGGTTCGAGTCTCGACCTCATCGCCGCGGCCAAGCGCGTGGGCATCCCCTTCGTGCTGGCGCGCACCGAGGGCGGCGCGGGCATCATGGCCTCGGCGCTCGCGGAACTCACCCACCTTCCCGTGGGGCTGCTCACCACGCGCGGCCCAGGCGTCTCCAACGCCGCCAACGCCATGGCCAATGCGGCCCTGGAACGCGCGCCCGTGATCCTGCTGGCCGATGGCTTTCCCGCCGCCGAGGCGCGCTTCACCACCCACCAGTGGTTCGACCAGGCCGCCATGATGGCGCCGGTCACCCTCACCCAGCAGCGCACCAGCGAGGTGCCACCGGGCGAGGCGGCGCTGGCCGCAGTTGCGGCCGCACTCGACGCGCCGCGCGGCCCCGCCTACCTCGAATTGGCCGGCGACGTGGCGGGTGCGCCGGCCGAGCCGGCAGCCAGCTTCCGCGAACCCGAGTTGGCCCCGCCCGACGCCGCCGCCATCGCCTCGGCGCGGCGGATGCTGGCCCAGGCGCAGCGCCCGGCCGTGATCGTGGGCCTGGAGGCCACCACCCCCGCCCGCGCCGCCGCCGCCCGCGCCCTGGTGGAGGCGCTGGGGGCGCCGGCCCTCGTCACCTACAAGGCCAAGGGCGTGATCCCTGACCGGCACCCGCTGTTCGGCGGCGTCTTCACCGGCGGCGAGGCCGAGGCGCCGCTGCTCCACCAGGCGGACCTGATCCTGCTGCTGGGCGCGGACCCGGTGGAGTTCATCGGCCAGGCTTGGCGTTATGCCGCGCCCGTGCTGGACCTCGCCACCGCCCCGCGCCGGCTGCAATACCGCGAACCCGCGCTCGCCCTGCACGGCGCGTGGGAGGCGGCGACCGAGGAATTGGCCGGCACCTGCCCCGCCCGCTCCTGGCCCGCAGGCGCGGTGGCCGCATTGCGCAACGCCTGGGCCACGTCGCTGCGCAACACGGCCGGCGGCAACCGCGGCATGGCGCCGTCCGAGATCGTCACCGTGACGCAGGCCGCGCTGGCCGGCCATCCGCGCGTGGCGGTGGATGCCGGGGCGCACATGTTCCCCTGCACCACCTTCTGGGAGTGCTACGCCCCCGGCGACCTGCTGATCTCGAACGGGCTGGCCACCATGGGCTATGCGCTGCCGGCCGCCATTGCCGCCGCCTGGCACGACCCGGCGCGCGGCGCGCTGGCCTTCACCGGCGATGGCGGGCTGATGATGTGCCTGGGCGAACTCGCGACCGCCGCCGCCCTGAAGCTGAACCTGACGGTGGTGGTGTTCAACGACGCGCTGCTCTCACTCATCGACATCAAGAAAGGCGCGCGGGACCTGCCGGAGGGCGCGCTGGACTGGCCCGAGGCGGATTTCGCCCAGGTGATGCGGGGCATGGGGGGTGCGGCCTGGCGCGTGACCGACGCCGCCGGCCTGCGCGCCGCGCTGGCCGGGGTGGAGGCCACGCCGGGGCCCCGGCTGATCGACGTACGGACCGACCCCTCCAGCTATCCCGCGCAGATCAAGGCGCTGCGCGGGTAGTCCGTCTCACCGCTTGCGGTTGAGGAAATGCCCCATCATCCGCGCCGGTTCGTCGGTCTCGAAGGCACGGGCGAAGGCCGGGATGCCGGCGGCGATGGCCTGGCTGAGCGGCAGGTCCTCCCAGGCGCGGATCAGTGCCTTCTGGTTGGCGATGGCCTCGGGCGCAGCTTCCCGCAGCAGGCCGAGCCATTCCTCCAGCGCGCCGTCCAAGGCGTCGGGTTCCACCACGCGCTCGCAGAAGCCCCAGGTCTCGGCGGTGGCGGCGTCGATGGTCTCGGCCAGCAGCAGCAGGCGGCGGGTGCGGCCCCAGCCAATGAGCCCCGGCAGCAGCGCCGCCTCGACCACCGAGGGGATGCCGACCCGCACTTCCGGCATGCCGAATTTCGCGGCGCTGGAGGCGAGGCGCATATCGCAGGCCGCCGCGATCTCCATGCCCGCGCCCAGGCACCAGCCCTGGATGCGCGCGATCACCGGCACGCGGCAGGCGCGGATTGCGGCGGAAGCGCGGTGCACGC
The DNA here is from genome assembly GCA_051860645.1 of Roseococcus sp. Lineage (GTDB taxonomy): Bacteria > Pseudomonadota > Alphaproteobacteria > Acetobacterales > Acetobacteraceae > Roseococcus. The sequence continues at coordinate 8,353 of JBHYDO010000067.1, read as the reverse complement.
GGGTGATGAATTCGCGCCCGCCATCCGGCGTGCTGATGCCGCCCATCTCGCCGATGTCGGCGCCGCCGATGAAGGCGCGCCCCCCCTCGCCCGTCAGCACCACGGCGCGGGTGGCGGCGTCCACGTCGAAGGAAGCGGCCAGCGCCTCCAGCAGCGGCGAGTTCAGCGTGTTCAGCTTGGCGTGGTTCGCCACGATGACGTGGCGGACATCGCCGCGATCCTCGACCTCGATGCGGCTCATCGCGCCACCCCCGTCATTTGTGCATAGCCGCGGGCGATGGCGGCGAGTTCGTCCTGCGCGATCACCTCCTCGATGTCGGAGAACCCCTCCGGCGCGCGGGCGCTGACTACGTCCACCACCCGTTCCGGCCCGCCGCGGCGGTTGGCCAGGACGATTTCGCGCGTGGCGGGAAGCCGCTCGGCCTCGTAGGTTGCCAGCGCTCGCGGGGCGTTGTGTTCCGCCAGCAACCACGCCAGCAGCCGCGCGTCGAGGATAGCCTGCGAGGCGCCGTTGGAGCCGACCGGGTACATCGGGTGCGCTGCATCGCCCAGCAGTGTGACCCGGCCCTCGGTCCAGTGCGGCAGCGGGTCGCGGTCGCACATGGGGTATTCCCAGAACTCCGGCGTGGCGCGCACCAGCGCCTCCACATCGAGCCAGGGCACGCGGAAGCGCTGCACATGCGGCAGCACGTCGGCCAGGCTGCCCGGCCGCGACCAGTCCTCGCGCCGCGGTGGTGGCTGGCTGGCATCGCCGACCTGGGCGCAGACCACCCAGTTGGTCAGCCGCGTGCCGGGCGTCGCACCCGCGGCGATGGGGTAGAGCACCAGCTTTTCGGCCATGTCGCCGGCGACGGTCATCACGTCGCCGCCCTCGTATTCGGGCCAGTCCACGGCACCGCGCCACATCTGGATGCCGTTCCAGCGGATGCCGCCATCATGCGGATGCATCAGCGCGCGCAGGGCGGAGTGGATGCCGTCCGCCCCCACCAGCGCCTTGCCGCGCCGCGTGCTGCCATCGGTGAATCGCACCGTTACCGCCCGGCTGTCCTGCATGTAGCCCTGCAGCCGCTTGCCGGTGTGGATGCGCGCGGGGCCGAGACGCTCCATCGCCGCCCGCCAAAGGACGCCGTGCAGCCGGCCGCGATGGATGGAGAATTGCGGCGCCTCATGCCCGGCGTGCAGGCCGCGCGCCTCGGTCCAGATGCGGTTGCCGAAGCGGTCGAGGTAGCGCAGTTCGCGCGTGCGGATGGCGATGGCGTCCAGCGCCTCCAGCAGGCCGAGGGCCGTGAGTTCGCGGATGGCGTGCGGCAGGGTGTTGATGCCCACACCCAGTTGCCGCACCTCGGTGGCGGCCTCGAAGAGCTCGCAGGGAATGCCGCGCTCGTGCAGGGAGAGCGCCAGGGTCAGCCCGCCCACGCCGCCGCCCGCGATCAGCACCAGTGCCGTCATGTGTTCCGCCTCCCCCAAGCCTTGCGGTTGATATGCCACGCGTGGCCGACGCGGGGAACAGATCGCGCTGGACATCGCGCCGCACCGCTGCGAAAGCCTGGGGCGATGCCCCTCATCAAGCTGCACACGCCCGGCTGGCCCCGTCCGCGCGGCCACACCCATGGATGGTCCGGCAGCGGGCGCCTGGTTGTGCTGGGCGGCCAGGTGGGCTGCGACGCCGAAGGCCGCTTCGCCGAGGGCTTCGCGAACCAAGCCGAGCAGGCGTTGCGCAACATCCTGGCCGTGCTGGCCGAGGCCGGCGGAGGTGCCGAGGATGTGGCGCGCCTCACCTGGTTCGTCCGCCGCCTGCGCGACTACCAGGACAGCCTGCCCGCCCTGGGCCATGCCTGGCGCGACGTCATGGGCGCGCATTTCCCGGCGATGACCTTCGTGCAGGTGGCGGGCCTGGTGGAGCCCGAGGCGCTGCTGGAAATCGAGGCCACCGCCATCCTGACCCACGCGCCATGACCGCCGAGGCGGAGATCCGCGCCGAAGCCCTGCGCCTGGGCTTCGACGCGGTCGGCTTGACCCGTGCCCTCCTGCCCGAGGCGGCGCGCGCGCGGCTGGAAGCAAGCCTCGACGCCGGCCACCACGGAAGCATGGACTGGATGGAACGCCGCGTGGAACAACGCGCCCAGCCGCGCGCCCTCTGGCCGGAGGCGGTGAGCGTCATTGCCCTCGGCCAGAACTACGGCCCCGCGCATGACCCGCTGGCGAGCCTCGACCAGCCCGAGCGCGCCACCATCTCCTGCTACGCCCAGGGGCGCGACTATCATGACGTGGTGAAGAAGCGCCTCAAGGCGCTGGGGCAATGGATGGCGCGGCGCTTCAAGGGCCAGCCGCTCAAGGTCTTCGTGGACACCGCGCCCGTGATGGAGAAGCCGCTGGCGCAGCAGGCGGGCCTTGGCTGGCAGGGCAAGCACAGCAACCTGGTCAGCCGCGAATGGGGCTCCTGGCTGTTCCTCGGCGAGATCTACACCACGCTCGACCTCACGCCCGACCTGCCCGAGCCGGATCATTGCGGCAGCTGCCGCGCCTGCCTCGACGCCTGCCCGACAGCGGCCTTCCCCGCCCCCTATGTGCTCGACGCGCGGCGCTGCATTTCCTACCTCACCATCGAGCACCGCGGCCCCATCCCGCACGAGTTCCGCGCGGCGATGGGCAACCGCATCTATGGCTGCGACGACTGCCTGGCCGCCTGCCCCTGGAACAAATTTTCACGAGTCGCGGCCGAGATGTTGCTCCACCCACGGACAGAGGTGGCGCCGCCGCTGGCCGAACTGGCCGCGCTGGACGATGCGGCCTTCCGAGCGCGCTTCGCGGGCTCGCCCATCAAGCGCATCGGGCGGGCGCGGTTCGCGCGCAACATCGCCATCGCCATCGGCAATTCCGGCGAGGCGGCGCTGCGCCCCGTGGCGCACTCCCTCGCCGCGGACGAAGACCCCGTTGTGGCCGAGGCCGCCGCCTGGGCCCTGGAGAGACTTCCGGCATGAACAACGACGCGGCCCTGGTGCTGTTCTCCGGCGGGCAGGACAGCGCCACCTGCCTCGCCTGGGCGCTGGACCGCTTCGCCCATGTGGAGACGCTGGGCTTCGACTACGGCCAGCGCCACCGCATCGAGCTCGACTGCCGCGGCGCGCTGCGCACCGGCATGGCGAACCGGCGCCTGGGCGAGGACCACATGCTCGACCTCGGCGTGCTCGGCGCCCTGTCGGACACGGCGCTGACGCGCGAGGCCGAGATCGCGCTGCGCGCCGACGGCCTGCCCACCACCTTCGTCCCCGGCCGCAACCTGATCTTCCTGACCTTCGCCGCCGCCCTCGCCGCCCGGCGCGGGCTGCGCCACATCGTGATCGGCGTCTGCGAGACTGATTACTCCGGCTACCCCGATTGCCGCGACGACACCATCAAGGCGCTGCAGGCCGCCATCAACCTCGGCATGGCGTCCCGCTTCGTGCTGCACACGCCCCTGATGTGGTGCGACAAGCCGGGCACCTGGCGGCTGGCCGAAGCCCTGGGCGGCGCGGCCCTGGTGGAGCTCATCCGGGTGGAGAGCCATTCCTGCTACCGGGGCGTGCGCGACGTGCTGCACCCCTGGGGCCATGGCTGCGGCGACTGCCCCGCCTGCGACCTGCGCGCCGCCGGCTGGGAGGGCTACATCAGCGGACCGGCTCGTCCCAGATCCGCGTCGTGATCTCGGCGGTGCTGCCGCGGTCGAGCCGCAGCTTCGCCTCGAAGGAGCGCAGCACGCGGCCCTCCGCCGGGCGCCGGTGCAGGCACAGCCACTGGCCCATGGGCAGCACCGGCGCCACGCAGTTGAAGCCCAGCGCGATGAGGTGCTGCACCGCCGGCCCGGAATCCGTGCCACGGGGCGAAAGCCGGTTCAGGTCCGCGCGCAGCGCCTCCGCGCCCGCGACCTCGCCGCGACGCAGATAGCGGTCCACATCGGTGGGCGGCGCCCGGTCCGGGGTCAGCCAGGAAAGGAACAGCAGGAAGCCCGCCAGCATCAGCGCCACGACCCCCGCCCTCGGCAGGGTGCCGGCCTGCCACAGCCGGCCGCGCGCGGCCTCGGGTTCGGTCGTCATCCCCCGGGCGTCATCAGGCAGCCCGCAACCGGGGGTTGCCCAGAAATCGGCCGGCCGGGGCGGTGGTCGTCTCCGCCCCCGCCACATAGGTGGGGATGCCGTTGCACCACACCTTCACCACGCCCTCCGAGAGCGCGGTGGGGTTCTTGTAGGTGGCGTGGTCGCGCACACGGGCGGGGTCGAACAGCACCAGGTCCGCGAAGGCGCCTGCGCGGATCACCCCGCGGTCGGGGATGTTGAAGATCTGCGCGGTGCGGCCGGTCATCTTGTGGATGGCGGTCTCGAGGCTGAACAGGTTCAAATCCCGCACGTAGCGCCCGAGCACGCGCGGGAAGGTGCCCCAGAGGCGCGGATGCGGCTTCTCGTCATGCGGGATGCCGTCGCTGCCGATCATGCTGCGCGGGTGGGCCATGATGCGCTGCACATCGGCCTCGTCCATGGAGAAGCTGATGGCCCCGGCGGGCAGCAGCCGGTCGGCCGCCGCGCGGCGCGTCATGCCCCACTCCTGCGCGATCTCGTCCAGGTCGCGCCCTGCCTGCTCCGGGTGCGGGACCGACCAGGTGATCTGCACCGGCACGTCCTGGCGCAGCTTGTCGGGCATCAGCACCGTCGAGCCGGCCGGATAGGGGTAGACGTCGAAGGCGACGGGCTGGTCCTGGCCCAGCGTGTCCATCAGGGCCAGCGTCTCGCGCGAGCGGCCGAAATTCTCGCTCATCGAGCATTTGTGGTGGCTGATGACGACGTCGAGCGGCGCGCCCTCGCGCCCCGCCTCGCGGCCCACCCGCAGCGTCTCACGGATGCTGTCGAGCACGTGGTCGGCCTCGTCGCGCATGTGGGTGGCGTAGATTCCGCCCTCCTCGGCCAGCACCGAGGCGATGGCGATGCATTCCTCGGTCGTCGCCTGGGCGTTGGGCGGGTAGTAGAGGCCGGTGGTGAAGCCGCAGGCGCCCTGGCGCAGGCTCTCGCGCAGGCGGTCCTGCATGCGGGCGATCTCGTGGTCGCGCGCGGCCCGGTAGACGTCGCCCTCCATGGCCTCCACCCGCAGCGACTGCGCGCCGCAGAAGGCCAGAGTGTTCACCGCCGGCGGGTTCTTCGCCAGCGCCTGCGCATACTCCCCGAAGCTGCCGAGCGTGAACCAGCTCTCGTCGCCCAGCAGGTCGAGCGGCGGCGGCGGGCGCTTGGACACCCGCAGGGGGGCGAGGCTGACGCCGCAATTGCCCACCACCACCGTGGTGACGCCCTGGCTCGACTTGCAGTGCAGGCAGTTGGGTCCGCACAGCACGGCGCGGTCGTCATGGGTGTGCGCGTCGATGAAGCCCGGGGCCAGCGCGAGGCCACCGGCCTGGATCTCCGCCTGGCCCGAGGCGGCGCCCAAGTCGCCGACGGCCACCACGCGGTCCCCCGCCACGGCCACATCGGCGGTAAAGCGGGGGGCGCCTGTGCCGTCGAGCACGGTGGCGTCCCGGATCACCAGGTCGCAGCGCAGGGCCATGTGCGAATCCTCTGTTCTTGGGGGCGAAGGACGCGCAGCATGAACCGGTGGGCCGGCCGCGCCAACCACCCCAACATCCAATTGCGCCGCGCCGGGAACTTGCCCTATGCAGCATCGACTCAGGGAGAGAAAAACAGATGTCCATGTTCCGCCGCTCGGCGCTCGCGGCCGGCCTCGCCGCCCTTCTCGGCGGCCCCGCCGCCGCGCAGACGCAGATCACGCTGCAGCACCCCCTGCCGCCGAACAGCCACACAGGCGCGGGCGCCACCGCCTTCAAGGAGGCCTTCGAGCGGCTGACCAACAACCGCTACCGCGTGGTGATCCAGCGCAACGACAATGAGCGCGAGGCGCTCGAGAGCGTGCAGATCGGCACCATCGAGTGCAGCATGACTTCGACCGGCCCGGTCGGGAACTTCGTGCCCGAGGTGCGCATCTTCGACGTGCCCTTCCTGTTCCGCGACGCCGCCCATGCCCGCGGCGTGCTGGACAGCGAGATCGGCCAGCAGGTGCTGGCGCGCTTCTCTGCGCGCGGGCTGCACGGCGTGATCTGGACAGAGAACGGCTTCCGCCACCTGACCAATTCGCGCCGCGAAGTGAACCTGCCCGCCGACATGCGCGGCCTGAAGGTCCGCACCATGGAGAACCAGGTGCACATGCGCGCCTTCAGCCAGCTGGGCGCGCTGCCCACGCCGATGGCCTTCAGCGAGCTGGTGCCCGCCCTGCAGCAGGGCACGGTCGATGGCCAGGAGAACCCGATCTCCGTCATCGTGGCGAACAACCTGAACCAGGTGCAGCGCTTCATGACGCTGACCAACCACGTCTATTCGCCCGCCGTCATGGCCTGCAACCCGGGCCTGGTGCGCGGCATGCCGCCCGCCGACCGCGAGCATTTCATGACCGCCGCCCGCGCCGCCCAGACGGCCAACCGCGACCGCGTCAGCGCCGATGACGCGAGTGGCGTGGAACTGCTTCGGAGCCGCGGCATGACCGTGATCACCACCGTGAACACGGCCGCCTTCCAGGAAGCGCTGGCGCCCGCCTTCGCCGAGTGGGAGCGGACGCTGGACGCCGCCCTGCTGCGCCGCATCCGCGACTGGCGCGCGAACTGAGCCTGCCCTGAGAGCCTTCTGACACTGGGGGCGCGGGATGACCGCGCCCCCTTCGCGTTCCCGCCGGGGGTGCCCCATGCATGCGATGAATGTCCTGCCGCTCCAACTCATGGGCGTGGCCACGGTGCTGGCCGTGGCGCTCGCACTCTGGGCGGGCTCGGGCGCCGGCGGGGCGCCCGCCCTCGTGCGGCGCACCATCCTGGCGGTGGACCGCTACGTCTCCGGCGCGGCGGCCATCCTGGCCTGCCTCGCCATGGTGGTGGCGGTCTCGGCCGGCGCCTGGCAGGTGGTGGCGCGCTTCGCCACCGAGACGCCCTCCGTCTGGTCGGAGGCGCTGGTCCGCACCGCGGTCGTGTGGGTCGCCTTCATCGGCGTGGCCGTGGCGCTGCGGGCCGGTGCGCTGGTCTCCATCGACGTGGCGCGCCGCCTGACGCGGGGGGCCGTGCGCCGCGCGCTGGAGGCGGCCTCGCTCGCCGCCATCCTCTCCACCATGGGGGTGATGTTCTGGTTCGGCTGGCTGATGGCCGAGCGGGTGAAGTTCCAGGAGATGGCGGGCCTCGAGGTCTCCATGTCCTGGGGCTATGCCGCCATCCCCATCGGCGCCTGCTTCGCCATGATCGGCGCCATCGCCCACTTCCTCGACCAGCGACCCACCGATGAGTTGGAGACCGCGCTATGAGCGGCATGATGCTCACCGTCATGCTGGTGCTTTTCGCCGCCGCCGTGCCGGTGGCGGTGGCCATCGGCATCGCGGCCGTGGTCGGGATCGCGGGCTTCACCTCCTTCCCACTGATCGTGGCGGCGCAGCAACTCTTCGTGGCGCTGGACAAGTTCCCGCTGGCCGCCATCCCCTTCTTCATCCTGGCGGGTGCGCTGATGGAGATGGGCGGCATCTCGCGCCGCCTCGTGGAATTCGCGCGCTCCATCGTGGGCGGCATCCAGGGCGGGCTGCCGGCCACCTGCGTCGTCACCTGCATGATCTTCGCGGCGATCAGCGGTTCCTCGGTCGCCACCACCTTCGCCATCGGCGCCATCATGATCCCGGCCCTGGTGCGCGCGGGCTACCCGGTGGGCTTCGCCGCGGCGCTGCAGGCCACGGCGGCGGAACTGGGCGTGGTGATCCCGCCTTCGATCCCCATGATCCTCTACGGCGTCACCACCCAGACCTCGATCCCGGAGATGTTCATCGCGGGCATCGGGCCCGGGCTGCTCATCGCGGCCGCGCTGATCGCGACCGTGCTGGTGTGGTGCCGCCTCAAGGGCTGGGGCAAGGAGGACGGCGTGGGCCGCCTGCCCTTCCTCACCGCCACGCGCCAGGCCGGATGGGCGCTGTTCATGCCCGTGGTCGTGCTGGGCGGCATCTATGGCGGCATCACGACGCCGACCGAGGCCTCGGTGCTGGCCGTGGTCTATGCGCTGATCGTGGGCGTGCTGATCCACCGCGAAATCCGCCTGCCCGACCTGTTCCCCATCTTCCGCAAGAGCGTGATCACCTCGGCCGTCATCCTGTTCATCATCGCCTGCGCGGGGCTGTTCTCCTGGCTGCTGAACCGCCAGGGCGTGCCGGATGCGGCCGCCGCGTGGCTCGCCACCTCCTTCGAAAGCCCGGCGCTGTTCCTGCTGGTGGTGAACATGTTCCTCTTCCTGGTGGGGATGTTCGTGGAGACCTCGGCCTCCAT
>JBHYDO010000066.1:0-17514 GCA_051860645.1 Roseococcus sp. | reverse complement strand
GTAACGCGCGCGGAGCGAAAGGCGCGGTAACGCGCGCGGAGCGAAAGGCGCGGTAACGCGCGCGGAGCGAAAGGCGCGGTAACGCGCGCGGAGCGAAAGGCGCGGTGACGCGCGCGAGGTGAGTCGCGCCGCGGCACGGGGCGCTACCCCCGTGCCCGCGCCGCCTGGCTGCCCGCCACCGCCGCCAGGTTGGCGATGCCCCGCGCCGTCACACTCGGCACCAACACGTGCACGGGCTTGTTCATGCCCAGCAGCATCGGCCCCACCTGAAGCCCGTCGCTGACCGCTTTCACGAGGTTGAAGGCGATGTTGGCGGCATCCAGGTTGGGGAAGACGAGCAAATTCGCCATGCCCTCCAGCTTCGGGTCGGGCACGGCGCGGGCGCGGATGGCGGGCACCAGGGCGGCGTCCCCATGCATCTCGCCATCCACCTCGAGATCCGGCGCGGCGGCGCGGATCAGCCCCAGGGCGCGGCGCATGCGGCGGGCGCTCTCCGCGCCCGAGGCGCCGAAGGAGGAATGGCTCAACAGCGCCACCTTGGGCGTGAGGCCGAATTCCCGCACCTGCTCGGCGGCCAGCAGCGTCATCTCGCAAAGTTGCTCGGGCGAGGGTTCCAGCAGCAGGTGGGTGTCCACGAAGAAGAGGGTCGCCCCCTGGGTGATGACGGCCGAGAGCGCATAGGCCCGGCTGACATCGGCGCGCTTGCCGGTGACGGCCAGCACATGCTCCCACTCGCGCATCCAGTCGCTGCGGCCGCCGGCGATGACGGCATCCGCCTCGCCGGCCTCCAGCAGCAGGCAGGCGGCGATGGCGGGGCGGGAGGCGACGCGCCGCTCGGCCGCCGGCGGGGTGATGCCGCGCCGGCCGACCTTGGACTGGTAGAGGGCCACCAGGGGGGCGAACAGCGCGGGGTCCTCCTCCGGGTGAAGCACGCGCACGCTCTCGCCGAGGGACATGCGCAGGCCCAGGCTGCGGACGCGCGCCTCGATCACCTCGCGCCGGCCGATCAGGGTGGGCTCGGCCGTGCCCTCGTCCAGCACGGTCTGCACGGCGCGCAGCGTCCGCTCATCCTCGCCCTCGGCGAAGACGATGCGGGCGGGGTGGCGGCGGGCCAGCTCCTGCACCGGGCGCATGAGGTTGCCCGAGCGGAAGACGAAGCGCGTCAATTCCTGGCGGTAGGCGGCGAGGTCCGCGATGGGGCGGCGGGCCACGCCGCTCTCCATCGCGGCACGGGCCACGGCCGGCGCCACCTCCAGGATCAGGCGGGGGTCGAAGGGCTTGGGGATGATGTAGTCGGGGCCGAAGACGGGGGCGACGCCGCCATAGGCCGCCGCCACCACCTCGCTGGCCTCCACGCGGGCCAGCGCCGCGATGGCCTCGACGGCGGCCACCTTCATCTCCTCGTTGATGGTGGTCGCACCCGCGTCCAGCGCGCCGCGGAAGATGAAGGGGAAGCAGAGGACGTTATTGACCTGGTTCGGATAGTCCGTGCGGCCCGTGGCCACGATGGCATCCGGCCGCACGGCGCGCACCGCCTCGGGCAGGATTTCCGGGTCGGGGTTGGCCAGCGCCAGCACGAGGGGCTTCGGCGCCAGCTTGGACAGCCATTCGGCCTTCAGGATTCGGGGCGCGGAGAGGCCGAGGAAGACGTCGGCGCCGTCCAGCACCTCCTCCAGGCGGCGGGCCTCGGTGGGCTGGGCGTAGCGGGCCTTGTAGGGGTCGGTGTTGGGGCGGCCTTCATACACCACGCCGTCGATGTCGCAGACGGTCACGTTCTCGCGCCTCAGGCCCATGGTGATGAGCAGATCGAGGCAGGCCAGCGCCGCCGCCCCCCCGCCGGTGTTCACCAGCTTCACCTGGTCCAGCGTCTTGCCCTGGATGAGCAGGCCGTTGCGGATGGCGGCGGCGACGATGATGGCGGTGCCATGCTGGTCATCATGGAAGACCGGGATGTTCATCCGCGCCCGGAGCCGCGCCTCGATCTCGAAGCACTCCGGCGCCTTGATGTCCTCGAGGTTGATGGCGCCGAAGCTCGGTTCCAGCGCGGCCACGGTGTTGACGAAGAGCTCCACCTCGCGCGCCTCGACCTCGATATCGATGGAGTCGATGCCGGCGAAGCGCTTGAAGAGCACCGCCTTGCCCTCCATCACGGGCTTGGAGGCCAGCGCCCCGATGGCGCCCAGCCCCAGCACGGCGGTGCCATTGGTGATGACGGCCACCATGTTGCCGCGGGCAGTGTATTCCCAGGCGGCGTCGGGGTTCTTCGCGATTTCCTCGCAGGCGGCGGCCACGCCCGGGCTGTAGGCCAGCGCCAGGTCGCGCTGGCTGGCCATGCGCTTGGTGGGTTCGACGGTGAGTTTCCCCGGCCTCGGGTAGCGATGATAGTCCAGGGCGGCGCGGCGGAAATCATCGTCCATGGCGTGCTGATCCTTCTGACACGCCCGTTATTCGGCAAGCGGCAGCGTCAGGCAACCAGCCGTATCGCCAGCACCGACAGCACCACCGCGTTCAGCGCGAACAGCGCCAGGCTGGCCAGCCTCAGCCCGGGTCCGAAGGCGTGGCGCGCGAGGCGCCCCAGGAAGGCCACCGCCATCAAGGCCGGCGCGGTGCCCACCACGAAGGCCAGCATGGCCAACCCGCCCGCCAGCGCACTGCCCGAGGCCGCCGCTCCCGCCAGCGCCGCATAGAGCAGCCCGCAGGGCAGGGCGGAGAGCAGCAGCCCCAGCCGCACGCCCCGCCAGCCGGTGGGCGCGGCCAGCAGCGCGCCCATGCGGTGTTCCAGCGCGGCGGGCAGGCGGGGCGCGGGCAGGCGCGGCAGCAGGTCCGCGAGGCGCGAGGAGGCCTGGGCCAGCATCAGCAGCGCGGCCAGCCCCAGCAGCCCGGCCGCGAGCCAGCGCAGCCCGCTGGCCTGGGCCAGCACCCCGCCCAGGCCGCCGGCCAGCACGCCAAGGGCGGAATACCCCAGCGCCCGGCCCAGGTGATAGGGCAGCAGCGCCGCACCCGAGAGGCGGCGCAGCACCCCGCCGGCGAGCGCCTGCTCGGCCGTGGCGGCGGATTGCGCCAGCACGAAGGGCCCGCACATGGTGGTGCAATGGGTCAGCCCGCCCGCCAGTCCGGCCAGGAACAGCGCGCCCATCAGCGTGGGAATGCCGCCGGGGCCGAGCGCGGTCAGGTCATGGAGGCAGTCGGCGAACATGCGGGCCTTTCAGGAGGTCGGTCTCGATGCGGCCGGCAGGCCCGGGCTCCTTCCCTTGTGCCGCGCTGCCAGCATGTCCGCCTTGCGGCGGATCAAGCCAGCGGAGAAATCGAGGGCGCGCGCGCGGCGGACAACCAGGGGGTGTGGTGGAACGCTGCGGCGCCCGCCCAGGGGGCAGCCATTGGGGGCGGGCATCACGGATAGGTTTACGACAGGTCTATGTCATCGAACCTTCATCATAATGAAATCCGGAGGTCTTCTACCGCGCCTAAGCCCTCCGTCGAGTTGGGACCGAGAGGTCCTGGTCGTGTTTTTCAAGATGGAGACGCCTATGAACCGCCGTTCCCTTCTCGCGCTGAGCGCGAGCGCCATCGCGGCCCCCGCGATCATCCGCCCTGCCTTCGCCCAGCAGGTCACCATCACCGGCGCCGGCGCGACCTTCCCCCGCCCGCTCTATGACCGGTGGGCCGCCGCGGCCCGCGAGGCTGTCGGCATCTCGCTGAACTACCAGTCCATCGGCTCTGGCGGCGGCATCAACCAGATCGCCGCGCGCACCGTGGATTTCGGTGCGACCGACGCGCCGCTGACCGAGGCCCAGATGGCCGAGCGCAGCCTGTTCCAGTTCCCGACCGTCATGGGTTCTGTGGTGCTGACGGTGAACCTGCCCGGCGTCGCCAACCACGCGCTCCGCCTGACGCCGGAAGTGATCACCGAGATCTTCTTCGGCCGCCTGAACCGCTGGAATGACCCGCGCATCGCCGAGCTGAACCGCGACCTGCGCATCCCCAACATCCCCGTCTCGGTCGGCTACCGCGCCGATGGCTCGGGCACGACCTGGGCCTGGACCAACTACCTCTCGCGCATCAGCGAAGAGTGGCGCACGGGCCCGGGCTTCGGCACCTCCGTCCGCTGGCCGGCCGGCAATGGCGCGCGCGGCAATGAGGGCGTGTCCAACATCGTCCGCAACACCCCGGGTGCGATCGGCTATGTCGAGAACGCCTACGCGGTGGTGAACCGCCTGATCACGACGCAGATCCGCAACAAGGCCGGCAACTTCGTCCGCCCCGTGAACGAGAGCTTCGTGGCCGCCGCCGCCGCCGCCGACTGGACCGTGCCGACCATGGCGCCGGACACCATCGACCTGGCCGGGCCGAATGTGTGGCCGATCACGGTGGGCACCTACATCATGCTGCCGACCAACCCGGTGGCGGACCGCGTCGAGGGCAGCCGCAACACCATGCGCTTCTTCGACTGGGCCTTCCGCAACGGCAGCGCGGCGGCGTCCGCCCTCGAGTACATCCCGCTGACCACCGCGACCCATGACCTGATCCGCAGCCGCTGGGCCCAGGCCATCAAGGACCCCGCCGGCCGCCCGATCTGGACCAACACCGCGGGCTGATCCGAACAAGGGGCCGCCATGGTTTGGCGGCCCCCCATCCTTTCCTACTCCTGACCCTCGCGAGGCCCCGTGTCCGCCAGCACAATCAAGACACCCCCCATCGGCGCCCGGCGCCGCATCGGTGAAACCGGCGACAAGATCTTCGCGGCGATGTGCACCGGAGCAGGGGGCTTCGTGCTCATCCTTCTCGGTGCCATCATCGTCACGTTGTTCCTGGGCGCCCTGCCGGCCTTCGAGAGGTTCGGCCTGGATTTCGTATGGGGCACGATCTGGGACCCGGTGGAGGGGCAAGAGGAGTTCGGCGCGGGCGTCGCCATCCTGGGCACCGTCGTCAGCTCCATCCTGGCCATCATCTTCGCGGTGCCGGTGGCTTTCGGCATCGCCTTCTTCCTCACGGAATTGTCGCCCCAGTGGTTGCGGCGGCCGCTCGGCATCGCGATCGAGCTCCTTGCCGCCGTGCCCTCGATCATCTACGGCATGTGGGGGTTGTTCATCGTGGTGCCGTTCATCCAGATGAACATCCAGTTCGCCTTTGGGGACCAGCTGGCGGCGATCCCGCTCATCGGCTTCCTGTTCCAGAGCACGAACTTCGCAGGCACCTCGTTGTTCGCCGCCTCGCTCGTCCTTGCCATCATGATCCTGCCCTTCATCGCGGCGACCATGCGCGACGTGTTCGACCAGGTGCCGCCGGTCTACAAGGAGAGTGCCTACGGCCTGGGCGCCACGCGATGGGAGGTCATGACGGGCGTCGTGATCCCCTACACGCGCGTCTCTGTGGTGGGTGGCATCATGCTGGGCCTGGGCCGCGCGCTGGGCGAGACCATGGCCGTGACCTTCGTCATCGGCAACGCCAACCGCATCGCGACCTCGCTGTTCGACAGCACGACGACCATCGCCTCGGTCATCGCGATGGAGTTTCCGGAAAGCCTCACGGGGAGCCTGCAGCAGTCGGCGCTGTTCGCCTTGGGCTTCCTTCTCTTCATGATCTCCTTCGTGGTGCTGGCGATCTCCCGCCGGCTCCTCAAGCCCAGCTTCAAGTGAGGCCGCACCCATGAGTGCCACCACCGACCACACCATGCTGCCGCGCAACGAGGTGCAACGCCGGCGCCTTGGGCAGCGCCGCATGCTGGTGGACAGCATCGTCCGCTGGCTGTGCCTGCTGGCCACCGTCATCGGCCTGTTCTTCCTGGCCTCGATCATGCTGACCCTGCTGCTGCGGGGCATCGTGGCGCTGGACTGGATCGTCGTCTCCGAGGAGTTCCGCCCCACGCGCTATGGCGACGACACGGCCCCCAAGGGCGGGTTGATCCAGGCCATCGTGGGCAGCGTGATCCAGGCGGGCCTCGGCACGCTGATCGGCACGCCGATCGGGCTGCTGGTGGGGACCTACCTTTCGGAATACTCGAAGGGCTCGAAATTCGGCGAGATGGTGCGCTTCATCTCGGACGTCCTCCTCTCGGCGCCGTCGGTGCTCATCGGCCTGTTCATCTACCAGCTGGTGGTGCTGCCCTGGGGTGGCTTCTCCGGCATGGCGGGTGCGTTGGCACTGGCCATCATCGTGATCCCGGTGGTGGTGCGCACCACCGAGGACATGCTGCAGCTCATTCCCAACACGCTGCGCGAGGCGGTGGTGGCCCTGGGCGCGCCGAAGTGGAAGATGATCACGCTGGTGGCCTGGCGGGCCGCCATCTCGGGCATCGTGACCGGGGTGCTGCTGGCCTTCGCCCGCATCATGGGCGAGACGGCGCCGCTGCTGCTGACCAGCTTCGGCAACAACGTGCTGAGCTTCGATCTCGGGCGCGCAATGGCCAGCCTGCCGGTGGCAATCTACCAGCAGGCCAATTCGGGCTTCCCGGACCTGATCGAGATCGCCTGGTCCGGCGCCCTGCTCATCACCTTGACCGTGCTTTTCGTGAACATCGTGGCGCGCGTCGCGCTGCGCAAACGCGCCTGACGGAGGGCCGCCCCATGAACGACCAGACCCAGCCCGTGACCGAAGGCACCACCATGAGTGGATTGCAGGCACGCTCCAGCGCCAGCATCAATACGGTGGCGCGCATCTCCGTGCGCAACCTGGACTTTGTCTACGCCCCGGGGCTGCCCAAGGCGCTGAAGGGCATCACGCTCGAAGTGCCGGACCGCCAGGTGACCGGCATGATCGGCCCCTCGGGCTGCGGCAAGTCCACGCTGCTGCGCGTGCTCAACCGCATGTACAGCCTCTACCCCGGCCAGACGGCCATGGGCGAGGTGCTGATGGACGGCCGCAACCTGATCGAGGCGGGCGTGGACATCAATGAGCTGCGCTCGAAGATCGGCATGGTGTTCCAGAAGCCCACGCCCTTCCCCATGACCATCTACGAGAACATCGCCTTCGGCGTGCGCCTGCACGAGAAGCTGAGCAAGTCGCAGATGGACGAGCGGGTGGAATGGGCGCTGAGCCGCGCCGCCATCTGGGGCGAGGTGAAGGACCGGCTGAACACCAACGCCATGGGCCTCTCCGGCGGGCAGCAGCAGCGCCTGTGCATCGCGCGGACCATCGCCGTCCGCCCCGAGGTGATCCTGTTCGACGAGCCGACCTCGGCGCTCGACCCCATCAGCACGCTCAAGATCGAGGAGCTGATCGACGAGCTCAAGCAGGACTTCACCATCGTCATCGTGACGCACAACATGCAGCAAGCGGCGCGCTGCGCCGACCAGGTGGCCTTCTTCTACCTGGGCGAGCTGATCGAGGTGTCGCCGGCGGCCGAGATGTTCACGGCGCCCAAGCACCCGAAGACGCAGGAATACATCACCGGCCGGTTCGGTTGAGGAGCGAGATCATGCCGAACACCTCCCCCCAGCACATCGTCCGCTCCTACGATGATGACCTCAAGCGCCTGCTGGAGATGATTTCCCGCATGGGCGGCCTGGCCGAGCGGCAGGTGGCCGACAGCGCCACGGCACTCATCCGGCGCGACACCAACCTCGCCGCCGACGTGGTGCAGCGTGATCTGGCGCTGGATGAGCTGGAGCGCGACATCGAGGGCTTCTGCGTGCGCCTGCTGGCGCTGCGCCAGCCCATGGCGCAGGACCTGCGCCTGATCGTCGCCTGCATGAAGATCAGCCAGGACCTGGAGCGCATCGGCGACTACGCCCGCAACGGCGCCAAGCGCGCCATCGTGGTGTCGCAGCAGCCCAATCTCGGCTCCTTCAACGGCTTCGCCCGCATGGCAGAGCTGGTGCAGGAGAACCTGAAGGACGCCATCGATGCGCTGGTCGAGGGCGATGCCGCCAAGGCCGACGCGGTCTGGGCCGCGGATGCGCCGATCGACGGGATCTACAACGGCATCTTCCGCGAGATGCTGACCTTCATGATGGAAGATCCGCGCAACATCACGGCCGCCACGCACCTGCTCTTCATCGCGAAGAACATGGAGCGAATCGGCGACCATGCAACCAACATCGCCGAACGTGTGCACTTCGCCGTGATGGGCAAGAACCTGACCGAGGAGCGGCCCAAGGCGGACGTGTCCTCCTCGGCGGTGGTTCACCCGCCGGGCGAGTGACGAAGGGGACACCTATGGCCGAAGCTCTCGGCGTCAACGGCGGCAAGCCCTCCATCCTGGTGGTGGAGGATGAGGCACCGCTGCTCGCCCTGCTGCGCTACAACCTGGAGCGCCAGGGCTTCCACGTGGACGAGGCGACGGATGGCCAGGAAGCCCTGCTCCGCATCGCCGAGGCCAAGCCCGACCTGGTCCTGCTCGACTGGATGCTGCCTGCCATGTCGGGCATCGAGGTGTGCCGGCAGATCCGCAGGCGACCCGCCACGCGCGACCTGCCCGTGATCATGGTCACGGCCCGCACCGAGGACCAGGACGCGGTGCGCGCGCTGGACACCGGCGCGGACGACTACATCGCCAAGCCCTTCGCGGTCGAGGCGCTGATGGCGCGCATCCGTGCGCTGCTGCGGCGTTCCTCCAACGTCGCCGCCAAGGGCAGCCTGACCTACCAGGACCTGACCATGGACCAGGACGCCCACCGGGTCATGCGCGGCGGGCGGGCCCTGCATCTGGGGCCGACGGAATACCGGCTGCTGGAATTCTTCATGTCCCACCCGCGGCGGGTCTTCACCCGCGAGCAATTGCTGGACGCGGTCTGGGGGCGGGACATCCATGTGGAATTGCGCACGGTGGACGTGCATATCCGCCGCCTCCGCAAGGCCATCAACGGCGACAACGAGACGGACCTGATCCGCACCGTGCGTTCGGCCGGCTACGCGCTGGACGCGGACAGCTGAAGGGCGTCCGGCCCCGTTGACACCCCGTTGGCCCGGTCTGACACTCGGGCGTGGAAACGAACGACAACGGGGAAGAAGCCATGGCCGAAGAGCGCTTCGTCGAGCACGCGCGCGACGGTGACATCCACATCCTGCGCATCGCCAACCCGCCGGTGAACACGCTGCGGACGGGTGTACGGGCCGGGCTGCACGAGGGAATCGCGGCGGCGTTACGCGAGGGGGCGCGCGCCATCGTGCTGATGGGCGAAGGACGGATGTTCTCCGCCGGCGCCGAGATGACCGAGTTCAACAAGCCCCGCCAGCCGCCCAGCCTGCCCGAGGTGTTCGACGCCATCGAGACAAGCAAGGTGCCGGTCATCGCCGCCATCCATGGCAGCGCGTTGGGCGGCGGGCTGGAACTGGCCCTGGTGTGCCATGCGCGGGTGGCCGCGCCCTCCGCCATGCTGGGCCTGCCCGAGGTGAAGCGCGGCTTCGTGCCCGGCGCGGGCGGCACCCAGCGCCTGCCGCGGCTGATCGGCGGCGAGGCGGCGCTCAAGATCATCGTGGGCGGCGAGCCTGTCGGCGCGCCCGAGGCGCTGAAACTCGGCTTCATCGACGCCGTGCTGGAGGGGCCGCTGGAGGCCGCCGCCGTGGAATGGGCGCGCGCGCATGCCGGCCGCAGCTTCACCCTGGCCCGCAGGCGCGACGACAAGATCAAGGGTGCCGACCTCGCCGCCTTCGATGCGCTGGCGGCGTCCCTGCTGAAGCGCTCCCGTGGGCAGGAGAGCCCCAAGGGCTGCGCCCAGGCCGTGCGCGCGGCCCTCACGGGCAGCTTCGAGGACGGGCTGAACACCGAGCGGGAAATCTTCCAGAAGCTGGTGGCCGGCGAGCAGAGCTTCGCGCTCCGCCATATCTTCTTCGGCGAGCGCGAGGCGGCCCGCGTGCCCGACATGCCGGCCGACATACACCCGCTGCCCGTGAAGCGCGCGGCGGTGATCGGCGGCGGCACCATGGGCGGCGGCATCGCCATGAGCTTCGCCAATTTCGGCATCCCGGTCACCATGGTCGAGCAGACCGAGGAGGCGCTGGAGCGTGGCCTGAAGAAGTGCGAGGCCAACTGGGAGCGTACGGTGAAGTCCGGCCGCCTGTCGGAGGCCGAGTATGCCAAGCGCCGCGCCCTGCTGACCGGCAGCACCGACATGGGCGTGGTGAAGGACGCCGACCTGGTCATCGAGGCGGTCTTCGAGGAGATCAACGTCAAGAAGGAGATCTTCGCGAAGCTGGATGCGCTGGCGCGGCCTGGCGTGGTGCTCGCCTCCAACACCTCCACGCTGGACATCGATGCCATCGCCTCGGCCACGAAGCGGCCGGAGCTGGTGGTGGGGATGCACTTCTTCTCGCCCGCCAACGTCATGCGGCTGCTCGAGATCGTGCGCGGGAAGGCCTCCAGCTACGAGGCCATCGCCACCGCCATGGATGTGGGCAAGCGCATCGGCAAGGTGAACGTCGTCGTCGGCAATTGCGACGGCTTCGTGGGCAACCGCATGACCGGCAAGCGCGGCTTCCAGCTGGAGCGCCTGCTGCTGGAAGGGGCGCTGCCCGCCGACATTGACCGCGCCATGGAGAATTACGGCATGGCGATGGGGCCCTGCGCCACGGGGGATCTCGCGGGCCTGGACATCGGCGCCGCCGTCCGCAAGGCACGCGGCACCACGGCGCCCATCGCGGATGCGCTGGTGGCCGCCGGGCGCTACGGCCAGAAGACCAGCAAGGGCTGGTATCTCTACGACGAGAAGCGCACCCGCCTGCCCGACCCGGAGGTGGAGCGCATCATCCTGGAGATGAGCGAGAAGCACCAGGTGCGCCGCCGCAAGATCGAGGACGCCGAGATCCTCGAGCGCATGCTGCTGCCCATGGTGAACGAGGGCGCGCGCATCCTGGAGGAGGGCATCGCCTCCCGCGCCGTGGACATCGACGTGATTTTCACGAGCGGCTTCGGCTGGCCGGCCTGGCGGGGCGGCCCCATGTTCTGGGCGGACCGCATGGGCCTGAAGGCCGTGCGCGACCGCCTGGCCCAATACGCGGAAGCGACGAACGACCCCAACCTCAAGCCCGCCGCCCTCATCGAGAAGCTCGCCGCCGAAGGTGGCAGCTTCGCCGCGATGGGCGCGAAGCGGGCCGCATAGGAGACACAGATGGAACTCCGCTTCACCGATGAGGAACGCGCCTTCCGCCAGGAAGTGCGCGCCTTCCTCGCCGCCGAATGCCCCGAGGCCACGCGCCAGCAGATGGTCGCGGGCAAGTCCCCCACCAAGGAGATGGTGGTGGAGTGGCAGCGCAAGCTGAACGCCCGCGGCTGGGCGGCGCCGGAATGGCCCGTGGAACATGGCGGCCCGGGCTGGTCGCCGGCCCAGAAGTACATCTTCCGCGAGGAATTGCAGATGTGGCCGGCGCCCTCGCCGCTCGGCTTCAACATCAACATGTGCGGGCCGGTGATCATCGAGTTCGGCACGCCCGAGCAGAAGGCCCGCTTCCTGCCGCGCATGCTGAACCTGGACGACTGGTGGTGCCAGGGCTTTTCCGAGCCGGGTGCCGGTTCAGATTTGGCCGGCCTGAAGTGCCGCGCTGTCCGCGAGGGCGACCATTGGGTCATCAACGGCCAGAAGACCTGGACGACGCTGGCCCAGCACGCCGACTGGATCTTCGTGCTCGCCCGCACCGACCCCGCGGCGAAGAAGCAAGAGGGCATCTCCTTCTTCCTGGTGGACATGAAGACGCCCGGCATCACCGTGCGCCCGATCATCACGATCGAGGGCGGGCACGAGGTGAACGAGGTCTGGTTCGACGAGGTGAAGGTGCCGCTGGAAAACCTGGTCGGCCAGGAGAACAAGGGCTGGGACTGCGCCAAGTTCCTGCTGGGCAATGAGCGCTTCGGCCAGGCCCGCGTGGGCGCCAGCCGCGAGCGCATCCGCCGCCTCAAGATCATCGCGCGCGAGACGATGGACGGCGACCGCCCGCTCATCGAGGACCCCGAGTTCCGCCGCCAGATGACCGAGATGGAGGTCGAACTCAAGGCGCTGGAGATGACCGTGATGCGCGTCATCGCCAACGAAACGAAGCGCGCCGGCACCGGCAAGCCCGACCCCGCGACCTCCGTGCTCAAGATCAAGGGCACCGAAATCCAGCAGGGTGTGTCTGAGCTGCTGATGAAGGCCGCCGGCCCCTATGCCTGGGTGGATGGCGACCCCGACGCCGAGGGCACCAACGAGTGGGAGGTGGCGCCCGACTGGGCCTTCGGCCTGGCCGGCGTCTACTTCAACTGGCGCAAGCAGAGCATCTACGGTGGGTCCAACGAGATCCAGCGCAACATCATGGCGAAGGCCTTCCTGGGCCTCTGAGGATCACATGGACTTCGACTTGAACGAATCCCAGGGGATGCTGCAGGACAGCGTCCGCAAGCTGCTCTCGGACAAGTATGGCTTCGAGAACCGCAAGGCGTACCTGGCCAGCGAGACCGGCTGGAGCCGGGAGCTCTGGGCACAATACGCCGATCTCGGCCTGCTTGGCCTGCCCTTCGATGAGGAGGATGGCGGCTTCGGCGGCGGCGGCGAGGAGGTGATGATCGTGGCGGAGCAGATGGGCCGCCACATCACGCTGGAGCCCTGGTTCAGCACCGTCGTGCTGGGCGGCGGCTTCCTCCGCCACGGCGCAGCAGCCGACCTGCGGGCGGACATGGTGGCGGGTGTGGCCGGCGGCGGCGTGCTGCTGGCCTTCGCGCAGCAGGAACGGCAGTCGCGCTATGACCTGCATGATGTCGCGACCACCGCGAAGAAGGAGGGTGGCGCCTGGGTCATCACCGGCCGCAAGGGCATGGTGCTGCACGGCGACACGGCCGACCATTTCATCGTGACCGCCCGCATTTCCGGCGCGCGGCGTGATGCGGGCGGCATCGGCGTCTTCCTGGTGCCCGCCAAGGCCGAGGGCGTGGCCGTGCGCGGCTTCCGCCAGGTGGATGGCAGCCGGGCCGCCGAGGTGGAGTTCAGCGACGCCCGCGCCGAACACGTCCTGGGCACGCCGGAAGATGGCCTGGCACTCGTGAACAAGGTGGTGGACGAGGCCATCGCGGCCCTCTCCGCCGAGGCCATCGGCGCCATGGACGTGGTGCAGGCCATGACGCTGGACTACATGAAGACCCGCCAGCAATTCGGCAAGCCGATCAGCAGCTTCCAGGCTTTGCAGCACAAGGCGGCGGATATGCTGGTGGCCATCGAGCAGTCGCGCAGCATGGCCTATTTCGCCACCATGGCGGCGCGCGGGGAAGATGCCGAGGAACGCCGGCGCAACATGCACGCGGTGAAGGCGCAGATCGGCCGTTCGCAGCGCTTCGTGGGGCAGCAATCCATCCAGCTGCATGGCGGCATCGCCATGACCATGGAATACGCCGCCGGCCACTACTTCAAGCGGCTGACGGTGAACGAGGCCACCTTCGGCGACACCGACTTCCACCTGCGTTCGCTGTCGGATTTGGGCGGGCTGGTGCAGGCCGCCTGACAACCTGTTCGCCGCGCTGCATTTCCGATTGCAGCGCGGCGAACCTCTTGCTTTGCTGCGCGCCTCAGCCCCGGAGGCCTGCATGTCCCTTTTCCTGCCCCGCCGCGCCGCCCTGCTGGGCGCCGCCGCCACCCTTGCGGCCCCCGCCGTGCACGCGCAGGAAGGGCCGATCCGCATCGGCGAGATCAACTCCTACTCCGCCCAGCCCGCCTTCCTCACCCCCTACCGCAACGCCTGGATGATGGCGCAGGACGAGGTGAACGCCGCCGGCGGCATCAACGGGCGCCGCATCGAGACGGTGTTCCGCGATGATGGCGGCCGGCCCGAGGACGCCGTGCGCCACGCCGGCGAGCTGGTGAACAATGAGCGCGTGGCGTTGCTGTCGGGCGGGTTCCTCTCGCATGTGGGCCTGGCCATCGCCGACTTCGCCAACCAGAACCGCCGCCTCTACGTGGCCTCCGAGCCGCTGACCGACGCACTCGTCTGGGCGCGCGGCAACCGCTTCACCTTCCGCTTGCGCCCCTCCACCTACATGCAATGCGCCATGCTGGTGGAGGAGGCGGCGAAGCTGCCGGCCATGCGCTGGGCCACCGTGGCGCCGAACTATGAATACGGGCAGTCCGCCGTGCGCTGGTTCAAGGAATTGCTGACCCGCGCCAAGCCCGGCGTGACCTTCGTGGCCGAGCAGTTCCCGGCCCTGGGCCGCATCGACGCGGGGGCCACGGTGCAGGCGCTGGCGGGTGCCAACCCCGAGGGCATCTTCAACGTCACCTTCGGCGCGGACCTGACCAATTTCGTCCGCCAGGGCAGCACGCGCGGGTTGTTCGAGCGCCGTAGCGTCGTGTCCCTGCTGACCGGCGAACCCGAATACCTCGACCCGCTGGGCGACGAGGCGCCGGAGGGCTGGATCGTCACCGGCTACCCCTGGGAAGAACTCAACACCGCTGGCCATACGCGCTTCCGCGACGCCTATCGCGCGCGCTTCAACACCCATCCGCGCCTGGGTTCGGTCGTGGCCTATGACACGGTGACGGCCATCGTCGCCATGCTGCGCAAGACCGGCGGCACCGACACGGACGGCATGATCAACGCGCTGCGCGGCCTGACCTTCCCCACCGCCTTCGGCGAGCCGGATGTGGAGTTCCGCGCCATCGACCATCAGTCCACCCTTGGCGCCTATATCGGCCGTACGGCGCTGCGCCGCGGGCGCGGCGTGATGGTGGATTGGCGCTATGCCGATGGGCGCAACTATTTGCCCAGCGACGAGGTGGTGCGGACGCTGCGGCCGCAGGGGTAGCCCGCCCTTGTTCGAGAACCTGTTGGTGCAGGGCCTGTCGGGCCTTGCATCGGCCTCCTCGCTGTTCCTTGTGGCCTCGGGGCTGACGGTGATCTTCGGCGTCACGCGCATCGTCAACTTCGCGCATGGCAGCCTTTACATGCTGGGCGCCTACCTCTCCTGGACGCTGGTGACGGCGCTGCCGCGCGGGCATCTGGGCTTCTGGGGCGGGGTGGTGGTCGCGGCCCTGATCGTTGGCGTCATCGGTGTGCTGATCGAGGTGCTGCTGCTGCGCCGCATCTACAAGGCGCCGGAGCTGTTTCAGCTTCTGGGCACCTTCGGCGTGGTGCTGATCGTGCAGGACCTGGCCCTCATGATCTGGGGCCCGCAGGATCTGCTCGGCCCGCGTGCCCCTGGCCTGCGCGGTGCGGTCGAGATCCTGGGCGTGCGCTTCCCCATCTACGAACTGTTCCTCATCGCCGTCGGCCCCGTCGTGCTGGCGCTGCTGTGGCTGCTTTTCCACCGCACCCGCTGGGGCACCACGGTGCGCGCCGCCACGGCCGACCGCGAGATGGTGGGCGCGCTCGGCGTCAACCAGCGCATGCTGTTCACGACGGTGTTCTTCCTGGGCTCGGTGCTGGCGGGACTGGGCGGGGCGCTGCAACTCCCGCGCGAGAGCGTGAATTTGCAGATGGACCTGGCCATCATCGCCGAGGCCTTCGTCGTGGTGGTGATCGGCGGGCTGGGGTCGCTGCCCGGCGCCTTCCTGGCGGCGCTGCTGCTGGGGCAGTTGCAGGCCTTCGGCATCCTGATCTTTCCCAAGATCACGCTGGTGCTGGCCTTCCTCGTCATGGCCGTGGTGCTGGTGGTGCGCCCGCATGGGCTGCTGGGCCGGGCACCTTCCAGCGCCCACGCGGCGGCGGTGGTGGAGCCGCCCTACCCCCCGGCCTCGCCGCTGCTGCAACGCCTGGGGCTGGCGGCGCTGGCCGCCGCCTTCGTGGTGCCACCCTTCCTGGGCGACTTCGCGCTGATCGTCTTCACCGAGATCGCCATCATGGTGCTGTTCGCCGCCAGCCTGCACTTCATCATGGGGCCGGGCGGCATGGCGAGCTTCGGCCACGCCGCCTATTTCGGCCTGGGCGCCTATGGCGCCGCGCTTCTGATGAAGCATTTCGCGGCACCCATGGAGATCGGCCTCCTCGCCGCGCCGCTGATGGCGGGCTTCGCGGGCGTGGTGTTCGGCTGGTTTTGCGTGCGTCTCTCGGGCGTCTATGCCGCGATGCTGACGCTGGCCTTCGCGCAGATCGCCTGGTCCACCGCCTTCCAATGGGTGGAGGTGACAGGGGGCGACAACGGCATCCTGGGCGTCTGGCCCAGCGCATGGGCGCAGCCGAAGCTGGTGTTCTACTACCTGGCGCTGGTGCTCTGCGTGGGCGTCACGCTGCTGCTGCGCCGGGCCATCTTCGCGCCCTTCGGCTATGCGCTGCGCGCCGGGCGCGACAGCCCGCTGCGCGCGGACGCCATCGGCATGGACGGGTTCCGCATCCGCTGGGTGGCCTTCATCCTGGCGGCGGTCGCGGCGGGCGTGGCGGGCGGGCTGTTCGCCTATGCCAAGGGCAGCGTCTTTCCCACCTACATGGCCATCCCGCGCAGCGTGGACGCGCTGCTGATGGTGCTGCTGGGCGGGGTGCAGACGGTCAGCGGGCCGATCATCGGGGCGCTCTCCTACACCTGGATCCATGAGCAGTTGATGCGCAGCTTCGACCTGTGGCGGCTGTTCCTGGGCGGCGTCATCGTGGCGCTGGTGCTGTTCTTCCCGCAGGGGCTTGTGGGCGCGGCGCAGCGGCTTGTGGAGCGGCGGAAGTGACCGCGTCCGAACCGCCGAGGGCGGCGGCGCAGCCGAGCACGAAGGGCGTGAATCGGACGGGCGATGTCACGCTCCTGGTGGAAGACATCCACAAATCCTTCGGCGGCGTGCAGGCCGTGGCCGGCGTCTCGCTTGCGGTGCGGGGGGGCGAATTGCTGGCGCTGATCGGTCCCAATGGCGCGGGAAAATCCACCTGCTTCAACATGCTGAACGGGCAGCTTCGCCCCGACCGTGGGCGCATCGTGCTCAAGGGCCAGGACATTGCGGGCCTGCCGCCGCGCCGCATTTGGCGCATGGGCGTGGGCCGCACCTTCCAGATCACCGCCACCTTCGCCTCCATGTCCGTGCTGGAGAACGTCCAGATGGCGCTGCTTTCGCACGCGCGGCGGTTGTTCGACATCTGGAACCCCGTCACGCGCGAAGACCCTGCCCGCGCCATGGCCCTGCTGGAGCGCGTGGGCATGGCCGCCCAGGCCGCGCGCCCCTGCGGCGTGCTGGCCTATGGCGACCTCAAGCGCGTGGAACTCGCCATCGCGCTCGCCAACGACCCCGCTTTGCTGCTCATGGACGAACCCACCGCCGGCATGGCGCCCTCGGAGCGCGTGGCACTGATGGAGTTGACGGCCAACATCGCCCGCACCTCCGGCATCGCGGTGCTGTTCACGGAGCACGACATGGAGGTCGTCTTCGCCCATGCCGACCGCATCCTGGTGCTGGACCGCGGCCGGCCCATCGCCGAGGGCCTGCCCGCCGAGGTCCGCGCCGACCCCCGTGTGCGCGAGGTCTATCTCGGCACCGGCGCCACGCACGGGATCGCCTGATGCTGGAGGTCGAGGGCCTGCACGCGCATTACGGCCGCGCGCACATCCTGCAGGGCGTGACCCTGGCTGCGCGCCAGGGCGAGGTGGTGGCCCTGCTCGGACGCAACGGTGCGGGCAAGAGCACCACCATGAAGTCCATCATGGGAATG
>JBHYDO010000065.1:0-17681 GCA_051860645.1 Roseococcus sp. | reverse complement strand
CCCTCCACCGGCGGGCGGATCTGGTAGTTGCCGAGGTGCGGGTCGCCATGGATCACGCCGTAGCGATAGACGGGCTTGTACCAGGCGGCGAAGAGGGCGCGGGCGTAGTCGTTGCGCTCCTCCAGCGGCGGGTCTTCCTCCAGCCGCTTCAAGATGGAGCCGCCATCGAGCCAGGTCATGGTCAGCAGGCGGCGGGTGGTCAGGTGCTCGATGGGTGTCGGCACATGGACGTTGGGCTCATCCGCCAGCATGGCGTGGTAGAGGCGCTGGTGGGAGGCCTCGCGCGTGTAGTCGAGCTCCTCGCGCAGACGGTCCGCGATTTCCGCGTAGGCATCCTCGTTGTCCAGCGCGCTGTCCATGCGCTTGTAGAGCTGCATGCCGAGCTTCAACTGCCGCAGGTCGGCGTCCACCACGCTTGGCATGTCGGGGTATTGCAGCTTGCAGGCGACCTCGGTGCCGTCCTTCAGCGTGGCGCGGTGCACCTGGCCGAGGCTGGCGGCCGCGGCCGCCTCCTGCCCGAACTTGGAAAAGTGCTTTTGCCAGTCGGGGCCGAGCTCCGTGCCCATGCGGCGCTTCACGAAGGCCCAGCCCATCGGCGGCGCGTTGGATTGCAGGGTGGCAAGTTCGCGGGCGTATTCCTCGGGCAGCGCGTCGGGGATGGTGGCGAGGAACTGCGCCACCTTCATCATCGGGCCTTTCAGCCCACCGAGGATGGCCTTGAGGTCCTCGGCGTGGCTGTCCTTGTTGGTCTTGATGCCAAGATAGCGCTCGCCCGCCACCCGCGCCGCGATGCCGGTGACGGCGCCCGAGGTGCGGACCATGCGGCGCATCTCGCCGAACAGGGTGCTTTCGCTGCGGTCGCTCATGCGGTGCGCTCCAGCTCGTCGATGAAGCCCGCGATGACGTCGAGGCCCTTGTTCCAGAACTCCGGCCGCGAGGCATCAAGGCCGAAGGGCGCCAGCAATTCCTTGTGGCGCAGCGTGCCGCCGGCGCGCAGCATGTCGAGATACTTCTGTTCGAATTCCGGCACCGTCCCGTCCCGGAACACGCCGTAGAGCGCATTCACCAGGCAATCCCCGAAGGCATAGGCGTACACATAGAACGGGCTGTGCACGAAGTGCGGGATGTAGGCCCAGTACACCGCGTAGTCCGGCGTGAACTCGAAGGCGGGGCCGAGGCTTTCCGTCTGGACCTGCATCCAGATTTCGCCGATGCGCTCGGCGCTCATCTCACCCTGGCGGCGTTCGTCGTGCAGCAGCGTCTCGAAGCGGTAGAAGGCGATCTGCCGGACGACCGTGTTCAGCATGTCCTCCACCTTGCCGATCAGCAGCAGGCGGCGGCGGGCGGGGTCCGTCTCGGCGTCGAGCATGGCGCGGAAGGTCAGCATCTCGCCGAACACGCTGGCCGTCTCGGCCAGGGTCAGCGGCGTGCCGCTCATCAGATAGCCCTGCTCGGCCGCCAGGCGCTGGTGGACGCCATGGCCCAGTTCATGGGCCAGCGTCATCACGTCGCGTGCCTTGCCGTGATAGTTCAGCAGCAGATAGGGGTGCGCCGAGGGCACGGTCGGGTGGGCGAAGGCGCCGCCCGACTTGCCGGGCCGCAGGGCCGCGTCGATCCAGGGCTTCTCGAAAAAGGGGGCCGCCACCCGCTCCAGCTCGGGCGAGAAGGCGCCATAGGCCGCGCGCACCCGCGTCACGGCCTCGGGCCAGGAAATGGTGGCGTCGGTGTCGCGCGGGATGGGGGCGTTGCGGTCCCAGTGCTGCAGCTTCTCCAGGCCCAGCCACTTCGCCTTCATGCTGTAGTAGCGGTGCGACAGGCGCGGGAAGGCGTCGCGCACGGCGGTGACCAGCGCGTCCACCACCTCGTCCTCCACCATGTTGGCGCGGTTGCGCGAGGAACCGGGGCGCGGATGCTTGCGCCAGCGGTCCATCACCTCCTTGTCCTTCACCAGCGTGTTGGTGATGAGCGAGAACAGCCGCACACGGGACTGGAAGGCCTCGGACACGCCCCTCGCCGCCGCCTCGCGCACCGCGCGGTCGGTGTCGGAGAGCTTGTTCAGCGCGGCCGAAACGGAGAGTTCCTCGCCCGAGACCGTCACCTGCATGTTCGCCATGGTCTCGTCGAAGAGGCGGTTCCAGGCGGCGCGGCCGGTCACCTCCTTTTCGTGCAGCAGCTTCTCCATCTCATCGGGCAGCTGGTGCGGCAGCCACACGCGCAGGTCGCGCAGCCAGGGGCGCCAGCGGGCCAGGGCCGCACTTTCGCGCAGCTTCGCCTCCAGCGCGGGTTCCTCCAGCCGGTTCAGCTCCAGCGTGAAGAACACGAGGTAGGAGGAGATGGTCGTCACCCGCTCCTGCATGGTCTGGTAGAAGCGCCCGTTCTCCGGGTTCTGCGCGTCGCCCGAGAAGGCGAGCTGGGCGAAGCTCATCACCCGGCCCAGGATTTCCTCGATCCGCTCATATTCCGCGATGGCGGCGGCCAGCGCGTCACCGGACAGGGCGCCCAGCCGCGTGGCCAGGCGGTCCTGGAAGGCGCTGGCCTCGGCCTCGGCGCGGGCGAGGTCGGCCGCCAGCGCAGGGTCTTCCGGGCCCTGGTAGAGGTCGGACAAATCCCAGGCAGGGAGGGCGGCATCCCCCGCCGAGCTGTCGAGAGGGGCGCGAAGCAGTGATGGGCGATCTTGCATTCTTCTCATATATGCCAAGAGAACGCCCGGCCAAGGCGCGGGCGCCGATGCCGGTCGGAAACAATGGGGGAAACAATGCAGCCAGCCGCAACCCGATGGAGCAGCCTGCCCGGGATGATGCTGGGCCTGGCCCGGGAACACCCGGACCGGCCCATGCTGACCGCCTGGCGCGGCGGCCGGTGGGAGACGATCTCCTGGGGCGCCTTCGCCATGAAGGTGGCGGCTGTCGCCACCTGGCTGCGCGCCCAGGGGGTCATGCCCGGCGACCGCGTGCTGCTGGTGAGCGAGAACCGCCCGGAATTCCTCATCACCGACGTGGCAGCCATGACCATCGGCGCCGTCACCGTGCCCACCTATGTCACCAACACCGTCATGGACCACGCCCATGTGCTGGGCGACAGCGGGGCGCGAATTGCGGTGGTCTCGACCGCGGCGCTGGCCCGTGCGGTGGTGGAGGCGGCCGGCCACACGGGCGGCCTGGATGTGCTGGTCTGCATGGAGGCGGGCGCGCCCGAGCCCCATGGCGGGCGGCTGGCGGAATGGGCCGCGCTGGAGGCCACGCCCGCCGATGTGGTGACGCTGATGGCGGAGGCCGATGTCATCCCCGACGGAAGGCTGGCCTGCCTGATCTACACCTCCGGCACCGGCGGCGCCCCGCGCGGGGTGATGCTGCCGCACCGCGCCCTGCTGGCCAACCGCGAGGGGGTGCGCC
The DNA here is from genome assembly GCA_051860645.1 of Roseococcus sp. Taxonomy (GTDB): domain Bacteria; phylum Pseudomonadota; class Alphaproteobacteria; order Acetobacterales; family Acetobacteraceae; genus Roseococcus. Next base: position 14,289 of record JBHYDO010000065.1, on the reverse strand, counting down.
CGCTGATCGAGCGGCTGGGGGTGGCGGGCGAGCGCTACCTCTCCTTCCTGCCCATGTCGCACAGCTATGAGCACACGGTGGGCGGCTTCCTGCTGCCCTCCTTCGGCATGGAGGTGGTCTATTCCCGCGGCGCCGACCGGCTCGGCGCCGAGATGGCCGAGTTCAAGCCCGCCGTCATTACCGCCGTGCCGCGGCTGTTCGAGGTGCTGCGCGCCCGCATCACCGCCCAGGTGGAGAAGGATGGCGGCCTGAAGCAGAAACTGTTCGATCGCGCTCTGGCGCTGGGCCTGCGGAAGCTGGACGGCCCACCGCTCGGACTGCTGGAACGCGCGCAGGATCTGGTGCTGGACCGGTTGGTGCGCGACAAGATCCGCGGCCGTTTCGGCGGCAATGTGCGGGCGCTGGTCTCGGGCTCCGCCCGGCTGGACCCCGAGCTGTCGGGCTTCTTCCTGGCGCTGGGCCTGCCGCTGATCCAGGGCTATGGCCAGAGCGAGGCCGGCCCGGTGGTCAGCGTGAACCTGCCCTGGGACAACAACCGCCGCAGCGTGGGGCCGGCCCTGCCGGGGGTGCGGGTGAAGATCGCGCCCGATGGCGAGATCCTGGTGGCCGGCGGCCTCGTCATGGATGGCTACTGGAACAATGAAGAGGCCACGGAGGCCGCACTCCGCGTCCCCGAGGGCGAGGCCGAGCCCTGGCTGCACACCGGCGATGTGGGGCGGCTGGAGGAAGGGCGCCTCATCATCACCGACCGCAAGCGCGACTTCATCAAGCTGAAGGGCGGCGACATGGTGGCCCCCTCCAAGCTGGAGGCCCTTCTGGTGGGCGAGCCCGAGATCGCCCAGGCCGTCGCCGCCGGCGAGGGCATGGCCGGCGTGGTCGCCCTGCTGGTGGCCGCCGAGGGCCAGGCAGAAAGCCTGGCCGGCGCCGTCGCGCGGGTGAACGCCAAGCTTTCGCCCATCGAGCGCATCCGCCGCTGGGCGCCGGTGCCCGAGCCGTTCACGGTGGAAAACGGCATGCTGACGCCGACCATGAAGGTGAAGCGGCGCCTGGTGCTGGAACGCTATGCGGGGGTGGTGGGCACGCTGGGGTGAGGCTCAGCGCTCCCGGGTGAAGGGCTGGACCAGCAGGCGCGGGATGCTCTGTTCGCGCGTGTCCCGGTAGCCCTTCACGCCCAGCACCAGCTCTCCCTCCCAGCGGCCGCGCCAGGTGCCGAAGATCCGGTCCCAGATGGACAGGCAAAAGCCGTAATGGCTGTTCGTCTCCTCCATGCGCTCGCTGTGATGGATGCGGTGCAGGTTGGGCGTGACGATGACCCAGCCCAGCGCGCGGTCCAGCCGGGGCGGGAGGCGGATGGCGGCGTGCTCGAACAGGCTGGTGGCGTTGAGCAGGATCTCGAAGGCCAGGATGCCCTCCGGCGGCACGCCCAGCGCCACCGCGAAGCCGATCTTGATCAGCATGGACAGCCAGATTTCCACCGGGTGGAAGCGCACGCCGGTGGTGGCGTCCATCTCGGGGTCCGCATGATGGACGCGGTGCAGGCGCCACAGCCAGGGCACGTGGTGGAAGATGCGGTGCTGGAAGTAGATCAGCAGGTCGAACACCACCACGGTGAGCGGAATGGCGGCCCAGAGCGGCAGGTCCAGCCAGTTCATCACGCCGATGCCCTGGGACTGCGCCCAGAAGGCGGCAGCGACGGCGGCCAGCGGCAGCGTCAGCCGCACCAGCACCGAGGCCACCACCACCAAGCCGAGATTGGGCAGCCAGCGCCGCATGCCCAACTCGCGCGGCTGCGCCCAGGGCGCCAGCCGCTCGGCCAGGATCAGCACGGCCAGCACGCCGGCAAAGGCGCCCATGCGCAGGGTGGCTTCGAGTTCCATGGCCGGTAAATAAGCGTCCTTGCAGGAAAGGGGAGGGGCCGTTCCTCCCCTTTCGCTGCGATGCGGGGGAAGGTTACGCCGCCCGCGCCATCCCCCAGCCCGGGTTCACGATGGGCGAATGCGCGCCGAGCACCCGCCGCGCCTCGGCGTATTCCGCCGCCAGCCGGTCCACCAGCCGCGCCGCCGGCACCACCGCATGCACCCCGCCCACCGATTGCCCGGCGCCCCAGATGTCCTTCCAGCGCTTCTTGCGGTCCGAGGCGAAATTCATCTGCGACTTGTCGCCGGTGTCCAGGTTGTCCGGATCGAGCCCCGCGCGGGTGATGGAGGGCTTCAGGTAGTTGCCATGCACGCCGGTAATCAGGTTGGTGTAGACGATGTCGCCCGCCCCGCTCTCCACGATCATTCGCTTGTAGTCCTCCACCGCCCGCGCCTCCTCGGTCGCGATGAAGGCGGTGCCCATGTAGGCGAAGTCCGCCCCCATGGCCTCGGCGGCCAGGATGCTTCGGCCATGGGCGATGGAGCCCGACAGCGCCACCGGCCCGTCGAACCACTGCCGCGTCTCCTGCACCAGGGCGAAGGGGGATTGCGCGCCGGCATGCCCGCCCGCGCCGGAGGCCACCAGCACCAGCCCGTCGGCGCCCTTCTCGATGGCCTTGTGGGCGAAGAACTGGTTGATCACGTCGTGCAGGATGAAGCCGCCGTAGGAATGGATGGCGTCGTTCACCTCCGCCCGCGCGCCGAGCGAGGAGATGATCAGCGGCACCTTGTGCTTCACGCAGAGCGCCAAATCCTCGTCCAGCCGGTCATTGGACTTGTGGACGATCAGGTTGATGGCGAAGGGGGCGGAGGGGCGGTCCGGATGGGCGCGGTCATGCGCGGCCAGGCGCTCGCGGATTTCGGTCAGCCATTCGTCGAGTTGCTCCAGCGGCCGCGCGTTCAGCGAGGGCATGGAGCCGATGATGCCCGAGGTGCACTGCGCCACCACCAGGTCCGGCACCGAGATGATGAAGAGCGGCGAGGCGATGAGCGGCAGCCGCAGCCGCCCCCTCAGCATGTCACGCAAATCCATTTGGGGCCGTTCCTCCGGGTTGGTGGGGCGAGCTTAGCGCGTGATCCATGCGGGCGGGAACGCCTGCCCCACGCTCCATTGCTGCGGCGGATGATGCCCATGGGCCGGGCGCATTGGCAGGGCGGGCGGGACGGCCCCATATCAGGCGCTGAAGCGTACCCCCGCCCACAAAGGATCACGCATGACCGAAATCCTCTCCCCCGCCGCGCTCGACCAGCTGTTCCGCGAGGCGCGGACGCAGAACAAGTGGCGTGACAAGCCCGTCTCCGACGAGACGCTGCGCGAATTGTACGACCTGATGAAGTGGGGCCCGACCAGCGCCAATTCCTCGCCCGCCCGCCTTTTGTTCATCCGCACGCCGGAGGCGAAGGCGAAGCTGAAGGAGGCGCTCTCGGCCGGGAATGTCGAAAAGACGATGACTGCGCCGGTGGTGGTCATCGTGGCGCATGACCCGAAATTCTATGATCTGTTGCCGCGACTGTTCCCGCATGCCGACGCGAAGTCCTGGTTTTCCGGCAACTGGTCCCTGGCAGACACCACAGCCTTCCGCAACGGCACGCTGCAGGGTGCCTACCTGATGCTGGCTGCACGCGCGCTGGGGCTTGACGTTGGCGCCATGAGCGGCTTCGACAACAACAAGGTGGATGATCTGTTCCTGGGTGACACCGGCTGGAAGTCCAACTTCCTGATCACCCTCGGCCATGGCGACGCGGAGGGCGTGTTCCCCCGCAGCCCGCGCCTTGGCTTCGACGAGGCGTGCAAGCTGCTCTAACCGGACCTCAGTGGGGGGCGGGCTCCAGCCGGTACCCGCCCTCCTCCGTCACCAGCAGGCGGGCGAGCTCCGGCGCCTGCTCGATCTTGCGGCGCAGGCGATAGATGTGTGTCTCCAGCGTGTGTGTCGCCACCGCGGCCGAATAACCCCAGACCTCGCCCAGCAATTCCCCGCGCGAGACGGCGCGCCCGGCCGCCCGGTGCAGGTAGAGCAGGATCGCGGCCTCCTTCTCGGTCAGCCGGATGCGGGCGCCCCCGGGGGTGAGCATCAGGCGTGAGGTTGGGTGGAAAACATGTCCGCCCAGCCGGATGCCGGCCTGCGGCGAGGCTTCGAAGGCCGCCAGCAGCGCGTTCATCCGCACCACCAGTTCGGCCAGGCGGACCGGTTTGGAGAGGCTGGGCAGCCCCGCCGCCCCTTCGCCACCGATCAGGAGGATGGGGCGTCCGGCGCTGGGACCGCGCAGCGTTTCGGCCCAATGAAGGGGACCCGGGGCAGCCGCGGCGTCGAGCAGGGTTGCATCCACCCGTGCGCCCGTGTCGCCAAGCCGGGCCGGGCCTTGCTCGGGAGCGGCCGCCAGGGCGCGGAAGTCGGTTCCTTGCGCCAACTGTGCGGGGAGGAGGGCCGCAAGGGCCTCGTCCTCGGTCAGAAGAAGCAGGCGACGGGAGGCAGGCATGATCGCTTCGGGTTTATAAGCGGCCCGATTGGTAACACCAGCGGCGCGGTTTTGGAATGCTTGCCAGGATGGTTGCATGGCAGGAGCGAAATAAGTTTCACCGGCTGCCCTGTCGCTTCCCACTGTAGCGCCACATTCTCATGGGACTGTCTCTCGCCTACAAAGGATCGCCTTCCCATGAGTGCACTTGCTCCGCAACCTCCTATCACCAAAGGGGCTCCGGCCGCTGAAGTCTTGGCGCTGCGGGCCGTCCACCGGGCCGTGTCCGAGCTGCGGCGTGGCACACCCGTGTTGGTGGCCGGGCCGGAGGGAGCGTTGCTGGTCGCGGCGGCGGAGACTGTCGGCGCCCAGGGCCTTGATGAGATGGCACGGGCGGGAGGGCGTGCGCCGGTCCTGCTGCTGGCGCCGGTACGGGCTGCCGCCCTGCTGCACCGCCCGGTGCCGCTTGATGCGCCGGAGGCTGGCGCCGTGGCGCTGCGCCTCCCGCCGGGGCTGATGGACCCCGCGCGGCTGCGGGCCTTCGCCGACCCCACGGCCGACCAGTTGCTGGGCAGCGAGGGCCAGCAGTTGGAGCGCGCCTCGACGCCCGCCCTGGCGCTGGCGGCGCTGCAATTGGCGAAGCTGGGTCGGCTCTTGCCGGCACTGGTCGCGCTGCCGCTCGCCGAACGGCCGGCGGCCGGGCTGCCGGGACTCCTGGTCGTCACGTCCGACGATATCCTGGCCTATCCGAACACCGCCGCCACCACGCTGCGGCAGGTGGGTGAGGCGCGCGTGCCGCTCGAGGATGCAAAGGACACGCGGGTCATCGCCTTCCGCGCCGCCGATGGCGGTATCGAGCACTTGGCGATGCTGGTCGGTAACCCGGAGGCCGTGTTGCAGGGCGGGGGCGCACCCCTGGCCCGCCTTCATTCCGAATGCTTCACCGGCGACCTGCTGGGCTCGCTGCGCTGCGATTGCGGCCCACAGCTCAAAGGTGCGTTGCGCCGCATGGCCGAGGAAGGGGCTGGCGTGCTGATCTATTTGGCTCAGGAGGGGCGTGGCATAGGGCTCGTCAACAAGCTGCGCGCCTATACCCTCCAGGACCAGGGCCTGGATACGCTCGATGCCAATCGCGCGCTGGGCTACGGCGCCGATGAACGCAACTTCCTGGTGGCGGCCACCATGTTGCGCGCGCTGGGCATCCCGCGCGTGCGGCTGCTGACCAACAACCCGGACAAGATCAGCGGGTTGGCTGCCTGCGGCATCCAGGTCTCGGCGCGCGAGGAGCACGCCTTCGCGGGCAATGGCGTCAACGATGGCTACCTGGCCACGAAGGCGCAGCGCTTCGGGCACATGCTCCCGGATTGAAGCGGGCGCCTCCGGCCCGCGCCATGCCAGCCCGGCGCGTGCGGACGGACCTTTCCATTCCTTCCCGCGGCTAGTGGCCGCCACGCGGCCGGCGCACCAAGGCCGCTTCCCCAACCACCGAGGGCAGCGCCCGGCATTCGAAGGCCGGAATCATGTCACCCTGTCCAGTTCTGCCTCGCTCATCTCGCCGGGCACGATCGTCATCGGCACCGTCATCTTCCCGGCCAGCCGCCCGGTCAGCGCCGTGATCAGCGGGCCCGGCCCCTTCCCGCCGGCCGCCATGGCCAGCACCAGGATGGAGATGCGTGGGTCCTCCTCCAGGAGCGCCAGGAGCTCATCGGCGACCCGCCCCTCGCGGATGACCAGCATGGGCATGCCCCCGCTCAATTCCCGCACCTGCGCGGCAAGGCCGGCCAGCAGCGCCTCGGCCTCCTCGCGGCGCTCCTGCTGCATCATGGAGCCGATCCCGGCCCACTCGGACTGCTCCACCGGCTCCACCACGCGCAGCAGCGTCACGCGCCCGCCCCCCTTGGCCGCGCGCAGGCAGGCGTAGCGCAGGGCCACAGCGCGCTCGGGGCTGTCATCCACGACCACCAGGAAGACCCTGTCCCGCCTGGCCTTTTCCGCTCCGTCTTCGGTCATCAGTTTCTCCGGAAGAGGACGCTGCCCAGCCAACCGGCCAGGGCCGCGAGGATGATGCACATGAGGGCATAGAGCGCCGGTTGCACCCGCGCCAAGTGCTCAATGTCGGCGGCCGTGCCGGTGCGGGCGACCACGAACCCCATCTGCTCGGTCGCGATGACTTGGCGCGAGCGGATGAGATGCACCTCGATGTTGTAGGAGCCAGGGCGGACCGTGGCGGGCAGCGGCAGGCGCAGCTGGAACAGCCGGTTGCCCGCGATCTGCACCCGCGCCACATCCTCCAGCCACAGCCCCTCGCCGCGCTTGAGGTCCAGCAGTGCGGCGCGGAAGTTCGGCGAGCGCGCGCCGGCGGCGGGCGTCAGCGGCAGCGCGTCCAGCCCCAGGCCGCGCGCCTGGCGCACCGTCTCGGGCAGCAGCCGCCAGGCGGGGCGGGTGCCGGCAATGGCGTAGAAGCTCGGCACGTTCTCGAAGCGGGCCGAGGGACCGTTCAGCCACATGCCCAGCACATTCACCTTGCGGCGCACAACGAAGGGGCCGGCGGGGCCGCGCGCCACAATGACGATTTCGTCGCCGCCGGGACCGAGCGGCTCCTCGGTGCTGCCGAACACGAGCACGCTCTCGCCTACGAAGGCGGTGGTGACATCCACCCTATCGGTGGAGAGTCGCGCTACCAGCGGTTGTGCGGCGCTCAGCCCCGGCGTCAGCAGAAGCAGCAGAACCAGCACCCGCTTCATGGTGCCCGCGTCACCGAAAAAATCTGTTCGGGCGGACGGACGAGGTCCCACATGAGCATCAGCGCCACCCCCAGCACCAGCAGGCCCAGCAGGGCCCGGGTTTCCTCGCCACGCAGCTTGCTGCCCATGGCCGCGCCGAACTGCGCGCCAGCCACGCCACCCATCAGCAGCAGCATGGTCAGCACGATATCCACGCCTCCCACCTGCACCGCCTGCAGGAAGGTGACCGAGGCGGTGATGCACACCACATGAAACAGCGAGGTTCCGATGACGACCGATGTGGGCATTCCCAGGATGTAGATCATGGCCGGCACCAGCATGAAGCCGCCACCCACGCCCATCACGGCGGACAGCACGCCGATGGCGAAGCCCACCGCCAATGGCGGCAACACCGAGATGTAGAGGCGGCTCTGCCGGAAGCGCATCTTCAGCGGCAGGCCGTGCGCCCAGGAATGCTGGTGCAGCCGCTGCGGGCGCGAGCGGACGCGGCGGAAGATGGCGCGGACGCTCTCCATCACCATCAGCAGGCCGACCACGCCCAGCACCACCACGTAGAACAGTGCGACGGCCGCATCCACCTGGCCCTTCTGGCGCAGCAGGGCGAAGAGTTGCACGCCGGCCACACTGCCCGCTAGGCCGCCCGCCACGAGCACGGCGCCCATGCGCCAATCCACATTGCCGCGCCGCGCCTGGGCGATGAGGCCCGAGACCGAGGCGCCCAGCGTCTGGTTGGCGCCCGAGGCGACGGCGACGAAGGAGGGAATGCCGATCAGGATCAGCAGCGGGGTCAGCAGGAAACCGCCGCCCACCCCGAACAGCCCGGACAGCCAGCCCACGCCGAAGCCGATGCCCACCAGCAGCAGGGCATCGACGTTCATTTCCGCGATCGGCAGGTAGATCTGCAAAGGCCGCGCCCGATGTCGTGAGAGGCCAGGGTTCACCCATCGCCCACGCGTGGCAAGGCCTGTCCGGCAGGGCTTTCGCCCTTGCAACCTCACGCAACATCACTGGACTTGGTGCGGAATTTCCCCCCAGGCTGCGTGATGATCCAACGCCGCGCCCTTGCCGGGCTTCCCCTTTCGGCCGTGCTCGCTGCACCCGTGCTGCGCGCGGCGCGGGCGCAATCCGCCAGCCGTGTCGCCCTGCTGCATCTCAATGATTTCCATAGCCGGCATGAGCCCGCGGCAGCCAGCGGCGCCGCCTGCCAGCCGGGCCAGCCCTGTTTCGGCGGCGCGGCCCGCATCGCCGCCGCGGTGGCCGAGGCGCGCGAGGCCGCCCGCGCCGACCAGCGCCCCGCCCTGCTGCTGGAGGCGGGCGACAGCTTCATGGGCAGCCTCTACTTCGCCCATCACGAGGGCTTGGCGGAAGCCGCCGTGCAGCGTGCCTGGGGCGTGCAGGGCTTCGCGCTCGGCAACCATGAGTTCGATAAGGGCCCGGCCGTTCTCGCCCGCTACATCGAGGCGACGGGTTTTCCCGTGCTCTGCGCCAATCTCGATGCGACGGCCGAGCCCACCTTGGCCGGGCGGGTGCTGCCAACCGTCACCTTCCGCAACGGCCAGGCGCGGCTGGTGGTGGTGGGGCTGGTGACCACGGACACGCCCAACATTTCCTCGCCTGGACCCAACCTCAGGTTCACAGATCCAGCCGAGGCGGCCGAGCGCGCCGTCTGGGCGGCCAGGCGCGAGGGCCCGGCGACGGTGGTGCTGCTGTCACATCTCGGCGTGACGGCCGACATGCAACTGGCCGCGCAGGTGCCCGGGGTGGACACCATCCTGGGGGGGCACAGCCATACGCGTATCGCCCCGCCGATGCGGGTCGATGGGCCGGACCGGCCGGTGCTGATCGTGCAGGCGGGGGCGTTGGGGCGTTGGCTGGGGCGGCTTGACCTCGACCTCGCCGCTGACGGCACGGTGCTGCACCACGTGCAGGCGATGCGCGAGCTGGACGTCTCTGTGCCCGAGGATCTGGCCGTGGCAGCCATCGTCGCCGAATACGGCGCGCCGCTGGAGGCGGTGCGCCGCGCCGTGGTGGGCCGCCTGTCTCAGGAATTCAGCCTGGAGGGTTGCCGGCTCGGTCCCTGCCCGATGGGCGGCTTCGTGGCCGAGACGCTGCGCCGCACCGTGGGCGCCGAAATCGGCTGGATGAACGGCGGCGGGCTGCGTGCCGGGCTGCCCGCGGGTGACGTGACGCGCGGCGACACCTTGGCGGCTTTCCCCTTCGGCAACACGGTGGCGCGGCTGACCCTGCGCGGCGAGGCGGTGCGCGTGGCGCTGGAGAACGGCCTGTCGCGCCTGCCGGAGCCCAATGGCCGCTACCCGCAACTGGCCGGGCTTCGCTACCGGGTCGATGCGAGCCGCCCCGTGGGCGAGCGTGCGCTGGACGTGGAGGTCGAGGAGGCGCCGGGCGAATGGCGGCCGCTCGACCCCGCCCGGGCCTATCGCATCGCCACCAACAACTTCCTGCGACGCGGCGGCGACGGCTATGCGATCTTCGCCGAACGCGCGCTGGAGGCGGTGGATGACGGGCCGCTGCTGGAGGAGGTCGTGGTGCGCGCCATCGGCGGATAGAACGCCCGGCGCTCGACCTGGCGCGCCCCTCGCCGCCCGCGCCAGGGCCGGCCGCGGGTGATGTGCGCTACCGTCGCGGCAGGAAGCCCACCAGCCGCTTGGCCTCGGCCAGGATGGGGGCGGCGATGGCGTCGGCCTGCTCCGCCCCTCGGCGCAGGGCTGCGTCCAGCGCCGGCTCATCCTCCAGCAGGCGCAGCATTTCCGTGCGGATGGGGGCGAGATGCGCCACCAGCGCCTCGGTCAGCACCTCCTTGAAGGCGCCGAAGCCCTGGCCCTCGTGCTCGCGCAGCACGTTCTCGGGCAGGGTGCCGGTGATGGCGGCGAGGATGCCCACCAGGTTGCGCGCCTCTGCCCGGCCTTCCAGCCCCGCGAGATGACCGGGGAGGGGGTCCGCATCGGTGCGGGCACGGCGAATTTTTTGCGCGATGGTGTCGGCGTCGTCGTTGAGGTTGATGCGCGACTGGTCCGAGGGGTCGGACTTGGACATCTTCTTGCTGCCGTCGCGCAGGCTCATCACGCGGGCGGCGACGCCCTGGATGAAGGGCTCGATGCGCGGGAAGAATTCCACCCCGTAGTCGTGGTTGAACTTCTGGCCGATGTCGTTGGCCAGTTCCAGGTGCTGGCGCTGGTCGTCGCCCACCGGCACGCTGGTCGCCTTGTAGGCCAGGATGTCGGCCGCCATGAGGTTCGGATAGACGTAGAGGCCGGCCGAGGCCGCCTCGCGGTCCTTGCCGGCCTTGTCCTTGAACTGCGTCATGCGGTTCAGCCAGCCCAGCCGCGCCACGCAGTTGAAGATCCAGGCAAGCTCGGCATGTGCGGTGACATGGCTCTGCACGAACAGGGTGCAGCGGGCAGGGTCCAAGCCGCAGGCCAGCAGGGCAGCCGCCATCTCGCGGGTTTGCGCCAGCAGTTGTGCGGGTTCCTGGAACTGCGTGATGGCATGCAGGTCCACGATGCAGAACAGGCTCTGATGCCGGTCCTGCATCGGCACCCAGTTGCGGATGGCGCCGAGATAGTTGCCCAGGGTGGGCACGCCGGAGGGCTGGATGCCGGAGAAGACGCGGTGCATGGAAAATCCCGTGAGTGCTGGTGCTGGCCGGCGGATCGTTCGCGCGCGCCGGGCCGCCGGTCAAGACCGCCTGCCCGACCCACACCGCCCTCACATGGGTTCAAGCCGCGTGCGCCAGCCTGTCTTGGTCGCGGAGTTCAGCGCTTTCGGTGAGCCGATCTCAACGCATCCCGCTCTATCGCCGGCGCTGCAGCATCCGTCGCAGCTCCTGCAGGTCCAGCCCGCCCAGCGCGTGCGCCAGGCCGAAATAGACCACGATCCCCGCCGCGCAGAGCAGGGCCAGCAGTGCGGCACCCAGCCAGCCCGCGCCAGGCGCCGCCCAGGCATCGGCCAGCCACAGCACCGCCCCCATGGCCAGCGCCGCGCCCAACAGCCGCGGCGCGTTGCGGCGCAGGCGGCGGTCGGCGCGGAGATGCCGGGCGCGATGCAGCAGGAAGACCAGGACAGCCACATTGGTCCAGGCGGCCAGCCCGGTGGCGAGCGCGATGCCTGCCGCCCCCAGCGGCGTGGCCCAGAGAAACAGCAGGTTCAGCCCCAGGTTCAGCGCCACCACGCCGATGCCGACCAGCACGGGGGTGGTGGTGTCCCCGCGCGCGAAGAAGGCCGGGATCAGCGCCTTGACCAGCACGAAGGCGACCAGCCCCGCTGAATAGGCCACAAGCACGCGCGAGGTCTCGGCCGCGGCGGCGCGACCGAAGACGCCGCGCTCGAACAGCACCGCGACGATGGGCTCGGCCAGCACGGCCAGCGCCACCGCCGCCGGCAGGGCGAGGGCCAGCGAAATCTCGAGGGCGCGGTTCTGGCTGCGATGCGCCGAGAGGGGTTGGCTTGCCGCAATCTGTGCCGCCAGCAGTGGCAGCAGCGCCGTGCCGATCGCCGCCCCCACCACGCCGAGCGGCAACTGCGCCACCCGGTCGGCGTAGTAGAGAAAGGACACCGCTCCTGCCGGCAGCAGCGAGGCGATGATCACGTCCACCGCCAGGTTCAGCTGCGTCACACCTGCGCCGATGATGCCCGGGCCCATCCGCCGCAGCACCGCGCGTTCATTGACGCCGAGCTTGATGCGCCGCACGGGGTTCAGTGCCATGCCGGCCTGGCGCGCGGCCCACCAGACCAGGGCGAGTTGCAGCACGCCCGAAGCCACGACGCCCCAGGCGAGCGCGTGCGCCGGCGTGGCCACGAAGGGAGTGAGGCCCAGCAGCGCCGCCATGGCCGTCACATTGAACAGCACCGGCGCGCCCGCCGCCGCGCCGAAGCGCGACAGCCCGTTCAGCACGCCCGAGACCAGCGCCGTGAGGCAGATGAGCAGCAGGTACGGAAACACGATGCGCGTGAGTTCGACCGCCAGCGCGAACTGGTCGGGGCGCGCGGAGAAACCCGGCGCCAGAACCGACAGCACCTGCGGCATGAACACCATGCCGAGCACTGTCAGGAGGGAGAGCCACAGTGCCATCAGCCCGGCCATGCGTTCCGCGAGGCGCTGCGCCTCGTAAAATCCCTCGCGCGTCAGGGTGGCGGCAAAGGCGGGCACGAAGGCGGCGTTGAAGGCGCCCTCCCCGAACAGGCGGCGGAACAGGTTGGGCAACTTCAGCGCCACGAAGAATGCGTCGGCCATTGGCCCGGCGCCGAGCCGCGACGCGATGAGCATGTCGCGCGCGAAGCCCAGGACGCGGCTGGCCATGGTCCAGCTGCCCACCGTGGCGATGGAGCGCCACATCAGGCGCGCTGGGCGGCCTCGCGCTGGAGGGCCGCCACCGCCCCGCCGCCCGGCGCGCCCGGTGGCGCCAGCGCATCGAGTAGGGCCTCGCGCAGCGGGGCGAGCTTGCGCTCGTTCTCGATCTTTAGGCCGAAGACGTCCTTCACATAGAACACGTCCACCGCCCGCACGCCGTAGGTGGTGATGTGCGCCGAGGCGATCTGCAGCCCCTGCTCGCTGATCGCGGCCGTCACGTCGTGCAGCAGGCCCGGCCGGTCGCGGCCATTCACCTCGATGACGGTGTGGGTGTTGGAGGCGAAATTGTCGAACACCACCCGCGGCGGCACCGTGACGGCGGCGAGCCGCGCAGGTTCGCGCCGCACCTTGCGGATTTCGGCGTCGAGCTGGAGGCGGCCCGAAAGCGCCTGCTCGATCAGCACCGAGAGGCGCGCCAGGCGGTGCGGCGCGTCGAAGGCGTCGTCGGAGCTGTCCTGCACCCAGAAGGTGTCCAGCGCCATGCCATTGGTCAGCGTGTGGATGCGCGCATCCACGATGGAGGCGCCAGCCACGGCCAGGGCGCCCGAAATGCGGCTGAACAGGCCGGGGTGGTCCGTGCAATAGACCGTGACCTCGGTGACGCCGCGCTCGGGCAGCACGCGGGTGCGGACGGTCAGCGGCGCGCGCCCGGCCTCCGCGTCGCGGATCATGGAGGCATGGCGGGCATGGGTCTCGGCGTCGAAGGAGAGCCAGTAGCCAGGATAGCCGAGGGTGAGAAAATGCCCCGCCTCGGCCTGGGTGAAGGCGGGCAGGGCCGCGATGGCGGCTTCCTTGGCGCGGGCAACACGCACGTCGCGCTCGGGCACGGTCATGCCGCCGGCCAGCACCTCGCTGACGCGCCAATACACCTCGCGCAGGAGGGTGGCTTTCCAGGCGTTCCACACGCGCGGGCCCACCGCGCGCATGTCGGCCACCGTCAGCACGAGCAGCAGGCGCAGCCGTTCAGGCGATTGCACCTGATCGGCGATGTCGAGGATGGTCTTCGGGTCCTCGATGTCACGCTTGAAGGCGGTTTGGCTCACGAGGAGGTGGTGCAGCACCAGCCAGGAGACGGTCTCGGTCTCCTCGGCCGTCATGCCCAGGCGAGGGCAGATGTCCTGAGCAAGCCGCGCGCCGATTTCGCTGTGGTCACCGCCGCGGCCTTTCGCGATGTCGTGCAGCAGGGCCGCGACATACAACGCCCGGCGGGACTGCAACTGTCCGGCGAGTTCGCTGGCGACCGGCGCGATCTCGGCCAGCGCGCCACTCTCGATCTGTTGCAGCACCCCGATCGCCTCGATGGTGTGCTCGTCCACCGTGAACACGTGGTAGGTGTCGAACTGCATCAGCCCGGTGATGCGCTGCCATTCGGGGATGAAGCGGCCGAGGAAGCCCGCCTCGTTCAACAGGCGCAGCCATTTGGCGGCGTGCTTGCCCATCAGCAGGTCAAGGAAAAGGCGGTTTGCCTCTGCATCGCCGCGCAGCCGCTCGGCCTGGCGGGCGTGGCGGATGAGGGCGCGGATGGCCAGCGGGTGGATGTCCAGGCAGCGATCCCGCGCCGCCTTGACGATGCGCAGCATCAGGATGGGTTCGCGTGAGAAGTCACGGTCCGGCGGGGCGGCCACCAGCTTGCCATCGGCAAATGCGAGGCCGAGGGTGGCTAGCCCCTCATCGCCCTCGCGCCGCGTCGCCGGCGGTCCGAGCGCCGCGCGTTCGATCGCGGGCTCCAGCACGCGGGTGAAGCGCACCACGTCGCGCGCCGTCAGGAAGAGGTGCTTCATCAGCCGCTCGGACCCGTCCTGGG
>JBHYDO010000064.1:0-17860 GCA_051860645.1 Roseococcus sp. | reverse complement strand
GCCCTGGGCGTGCAGCGCCTCCAGGACCGGCGCCGGTGCGAGGTCGTTCACGAAGACGCAGACCGCCTCGGCGCCGGCGGCCAGCACGGCGGTCTCGGCCGACAGGCGCGGCTCGAGGAAGGTGAAGCGGTGCGGCGTGTCCGCCGCGGCATTGGCGGCTTCGAGGAAATGCCGGTCATAGGGCTTGGTGCTGAAGACGGCGATGTGCATGGGCACTCCCTCGTTGGTCCTGGCATTGACGCTGGCGGGGCCGGCCCCGGGGCGTTAACTATCATGCCTGTCGAGGTGAATCACCCTTGGAGATGAACCACATGCGTCACGAGACGACGCCAGCGTGAGCGCGCCCGACCCGCGACAGGGCCTGCGCTCGGCCGGGCGCTACCTCCTGGTGGGCGTGCTGACGGCCGCCCCGCTCACCATCACCTGGTTGATCGTGGACTTCCTGTTCCGGCAGCTTTCCGCCCTCGGCCGGCCGCTGGTGCGCGCGGCCGCGCTGGCGCTGAACCCGGACAATCCCGCCGCCGCGCGCGCCATGGCCAACGAGACGGTGGTCTCCATCGTGGCCACCATCGCGGTGCTGGCGCTGCTGTGGCTGCTGGGCTGGATGGCGAGCCGCATGGTCGGCCAGCGGCTGATCGGGCTGATGGAATGGATGATCGGCCGCATCCCCTTCGTCGAGAAGATCTATAGCGCCACCAAGCGCTTCCTCAACGTGGCCGGCACGCAGCAGGGCGGCGGGCAGCGCGTGGTGCTGATCGACTTCCCCTCGCCCGAGATGAAGGCGGTGGGCCTGGTCACGCGCGTGCTGACGGACAGCACGACGGGCGAGGAGCTGGCGGTGGTCTATGTGCCCACCTCGCCCAACCCGACCTCGGGCTACATCGAGATCGTGCCGATGACGGCACTGACCTGGACCGACTGGACCTTCGACGAGGCCATGGCCTTCATCGTGACCGGCGGTTCCAACGCGCCGGACACGGTGAACTACACGCAGCGCGGGCGACCGCTGCGGCCGCCCGTGGCGTAGGGCGCTACCCCACCCCGAGCGCGCAGGCGCGATACGCCGCCCCGAGCGCGCAGGCGCGCTACGCCGCCCGGAACGCGGTGGGCGGCGCCTTGTTCAGCAGCGGGTTCTGCGCCGCCGGCAGGTCGTGCAGGTGGCAGGCGGCGAGGTGCCCCGTGCCGTCGTCGCGCAGCGTCGGCACGTCCTTGCGGCAGCGGTCGAAGGCATAGGGGCAGCGCGTGTGGAAGCGGCAACCCGGCGGCGGCTTGATGGGGCTCGGCACGTCGCCCTGCAGCACGATGCGTTCGCGCAGGGCGCCGGGCACGGGCACCGGCACGGCGGAGAGCAGCGCCTCGGTGTAGGGGTGGCGCGGCGTGCCGAACAGCGACTTGCGGTCCGCAACCTCCACGATCTGGCCGAGATACATGACCGCGACGCGATGCGTCATGTGCTCCACGATGGCGAGGTCGTGGCTGATGAAGAGCATCGCGAGACCCAGTTCCGCCTGCAGATCCTGCAGCAGGTTCACGATCTGCGCCTTTACCGACACGTCCAGCGCCGAGACCGCCTCGTCGCAGACGATGATGTCGGGCTCGGCCGCCAGCGCACGCGCGATGCAGATGCGCTGGCGCTGGCCGCCCGAGAACTCATGCGGCCAGCGGCCCACGGCATCCCGCGGCAGCCGCACCTTGTCCATCAGCAGGCCGACCTTCTCGTCGATCTCGGCCTCGTTCTTCGCGAGGCCGAAGTTGCGAATGGGCTCGGCCAGGATCTCGCGCACCCGCAGCCGCGGGTTGAGCGAGGAGAAGGGGTCCTGGAACACCACCTGGATCTGCCGGCGCAGCGGGCGCAGGTTGCCGGTGGACATGTCGTCGATGCGCTGGCCGTTTAGCACCACCTGGCCGGAGGTGAGCGGAAACAGCCGCAGCACCGACTTGCCCACCGTGGACTTGCCGCAGCCGCTTTCGCCCACGAGGGAGAGCGTCTCGCCCTGGTTGATGTGGAAGGAAACGCCATCCACCGCATAGACATGTCCCACCGTGGTGCCGAGCAGGCCGCCGCGGATGGGGAAATGCTTCTTGAGGTCCGTGACTTCGAGAATGCGCTTGCTCATGCCGCGGCGACCCCTTCGACTTCGGCGTAGTGGCAGGCGGCGGCATGGCCGGGCGCCTTTTCCTGCAGCGCGGGCGGCACCGCGCGGCACAGTTCCGTCACCTTCGGGCAGCGGGTCGCGAAGACGCAGCCCGGGATGCGCTGCTTGAGGCTGGGCACCAGACCCGGGATTTCCGCGAGCCGCACGGTGTCCCCGGTCAGCGAGGAGCCGAGCTTGGGCACGGAGCCCAGCAGACCCTGGGTGTAGGGGTGGCGCGGCGTGCGGAACAGGTCGCCCACCGCGGCCTCCTCGACCTTGCGGCCGGCATACATGACCACCACGCGCTCGGCCACCTCGGCCACCACGCCAAGGTCATGGGTGATGAGCACGATGGCCGCGCCCACGGTGGTCTTGAGGTCCTTCATCAGGTCCAGGATCTGCGCCTGGATGGTGACGTCGAGCGCGGTGGTCGGCTCGTCGGCGATGAGCAGCTTCGGGTTGCAGGCCAGCGCGATGGCGATCATCACGCGCTGGCGCATGCCCCCCGAAAGCTGGTGCGGGTATTCGCGCACGCGCCGCTCGGGCTCGGGGATGCCGACGAGCTTGAGCATCTCGATGGCGCGCGCTTCCGCCTGGGCCGCGTTCAGGCCCTGGTGCAGGCGCAGCGTCTCGCCGATCTGCTGGCCGTTGGTCAGAACCGGGTTCAGCGAGGTCATCGGCTCCTGGAAGATCATGCTGATGTCGTTGCCGCGGATGTCGCGCATCTCGCGGTCGCTCAGCTTCAGCAGGTCGCGCCCCTGGAACTTGATGGCGCCCGCGATCTTGCCCGGAGGCTCGGGGATCAGGCGCAGGATGGACATGGCGGTGACGGATTTCCCGCAGCCGCTCTCGCCCACGATGGCCAGCGTCTCGCCGGAGCGCACGTGGAAGGAGACGCCGTCCACCGCGCGGTTCACGCCGTCCATGGTGCGGAAATGCGTCTGGAGGTTTTCCACCTCCAGCAGCATGGGCCGGTTGTCCAGTTGGGTCATCGGCTCAGATCCTCTTGGCGAGGCGCGGGTCGATCGCGTCGCGCAGCCCGTCGCCGAGCAGGTTGACGGCGAGCACCGTGATGGAGAGGAACACCGCCGGGAAGAAGACGATGTAGGGCTTCACCTGCCACAGCGCGCGGCCCTCCGCCATGATGTTCCCCCAGGAGGGGATGATGGGCGGCGTGCCCGCGCCGATGAAGGAGAGGATGGCCTCCGTGATCATGGCCGCGGCGCAGATGTAGGTCGCCTGCACCGTCAGTGGCGCCAGCGTATTGGGCAGGATGTGCTTGAAGATGATCTTCCAGGTGCGCGTGCCGGACGCGACGGCCGCCTCCACATAGGGCTGCTCGCGCAAACTCAGCACCACGCCGCGCACCAGGCGCGAGACGCGCGGGATCTCGGCCACCGTGATGGCCAGGATCACGTTCTGCACCGAGCCCCGCGTCAGCGCCATCAGCGCGATGGCGAGCAGGATGGGCGGGATGCTCATCATGCCGTCCATGACGCGCATGATGATGCTGTCGGCGAAGCGGTTGAAGCCCGAGAGCAGGCCGATGATCAGCCCGATCAGCGAGGCGAAGAAGGCCACCGAGAAGCCCACCAGCAGCGACACCCGCGCGCCGTAGAGCACGCGCGAATAGATGTCGCGCCCCAGCATGTCGGAGCCGAACCAGAACTGCGCCGACGGCTCGCGCGTGCGAAGCGCGGGTGCGAGCGCCGTCGGGTCCTTGGTCATGAGGAAGGGCGCGAAGACGGCCACGAACACCATGATGAACAGCAGCGTGCCGCCGATCGCGATGGCCGGGTAGCGCCCGAGGAAGGCCCGGACGCCGCGGCGCGGCTTCACATCCGAAAGGATGTCGCCCGGGAGCTTGGCGATGGCCAGGCCGGGCGGGATCACCACGCCGGGGGGAAGGCCGGAAGGGAGTGAGGTGGCGCTCAATACCGGATCCTCGGGTCGAAGAGGGTGTAGAGGAGGTCAATCACGAGGTTGACCAGCACGTAGACGAAGCTGAACAGCAGCACGACGCCCTGGATCACCGGGTAGTCGCGCCGCAGGATGGCATCCACCGTCAGCCGCCCCAGGCCCGGGATGGCGAAGACGCTCTCCGTCACCACCGCGCCGCCGATCAGCAGCGCGATGCCGATGCCGATGACGGTGACGATGGGCACGGCCGCGTTCTTCAGCGCATGCAGGAACAGGATGGCCCGCTGCCCCACGCCCTTGGCGCGGGCGGTGCGGATGTAGTCCTGGCTCAGCACCTCCAGCATGGTGGCGCGGGTGATGCGCGCGATCAGCGCGATGTAGACGGTGCCGAGTGCTATGGCCGGCAGGATCAGGTTCTCGAGCCACGGCCAGAGACCCTCGCTCAGCGGGGTGTAGCCCTGCACCGGCAGCCAGTCGAGTTCGAGCGCGAAGATGTAGGCCAGCACATAGCCCACCACGAAGACCGGCACCGAGAAGCCCAGCACGGCGAAGGCCATCACGGCGCGGTCCGCATGCGTGCCCTGCTTCCAGGCCGCCACCACGCCCATCGGCACGGCGATCGTGACCGAGAGCAGCAGCGTCACCACCATCAGCGACAGCGTGGGTTCCACGCGCTGCATGATCATGTGGCTGACCGGCAGGTTGGTGAAGATCGAGACGCCGAGGTCGCCGCGGATGATGTTGAACACCCACTCGCCGAAGCGTACCAGATAGGGCCGGTCGAGCCCAAGCGAGGCGCGGATGCGCTCCACGTCGTCGGGCGAGGCCTGGTCGCCCGCGATCACCGCCGCCGGGTCACCCGGGGCGAGATAGAGCAGGGAGAAGACGAACAGCGCGACGACGGCCATGACCGGAATGGTCGCGAGCACGCGCCGCAGGATATAGGCCCACATGGCTAGAAGTCCCTCGGTGCGGCCGCCCCCGCCTACACCCCCCCCCCCGGCCCCCCCCCCCCGGGGGGCGCCCGGCCCCCCCCCCCCCCGGCCCGGGGGGGGCGCCGCCCGGGGGGCCCGGCGGCGACGCGACGGCCGCGCCAGATCAGAAGATGCGCCGCCCGCGCTGGATGGGCCGCGGCGGGAGGCGCAGGCGGTCACGACTTGGAGACGCCCCAGAACCAGGGCAGCGGGCCGGAGACGATGCCCGAGACATTGCCCCGCCAGGCCTGGTAGGCGCGGTAGAAGCCGGTCGGCACGAAGGGCAGGCTCGTGCAGGCGGCGCGGTTGATCTCCTCGCAGGCGGCCTTCTCCTCGGCGGCGTTGGCGGCGGCGAACCACTTGTCGCGCCCGCCCTCGATCGCCGGGTCGTTGGGCCAGCCGAACCAGGCGCCGTCACCATGGGCGCGCAGGCCCAGGTAGCTGGCGGGGTTGGTGCAGTCCGCACCCGCGAACCAGGTGAAGAAGATGTTCCACCCGCCCCGCTCGCGCGGCTCCTTGCTCGCGCGGCGGGCACCGACGGTGCCCCAGTCGGTCGCCACGAAGTCCATGTTCAGCCCGATGGACGCGAGCGCGGCATTGGCCACCTGGCCCATGGCCGAGAGCGCGGCCAGGTCCTGCGCCACCAGCATGGTCACCGGCTGGCCGTTGTAGCCGCTGGCGGCCAGCAGGCGGCGCGCCTCGGCCGCATTGCGCGGGGCGGAGAGGATTTCGCCGCCGGCCTCGGTGTAGTTGGGCGTCTCGGGCGTGAAGAAGCCATTCATCTGCTTCCACAGCGCCGGGTCACCACCCACCACCGCGCCCATGAAGTCGGGCTGGTTCACCACCCAGGCCACGGCCTGGCGGGCGCGCGGGTCATTGAAGGGGGGGTGCAGGTGGTTGAAGCGCAGGCAGCCCACATTGCCCAGCGGGTCGGCCACGTCCACGCGGATGTTGCGGTTGCGGCGCAGCACGGGGATGAGGTCGTTCAGCGGCAGTTCCAGCCAGTCCACCTCGCCCGACTGCAGGGCGGCCGCCCCGGTCGCGGCGTCGGGCTGGATGATCCACTCGACGCGGTCCACCAGCATGCGCTTGCCACCGGCGAGCCAGCTTGGCGCCTCGTCGCGCGCCACATACTGGTCGAACTTCGTCCAGGTGGCGCGCGCCCCCGGCACCCACTCGTTGCGGTTGAACCGCATGGGGCCGGAGCCGACATATTCCGTGATCTGCTGGAACGGGTCGGTCTTGGCCAGGCGCTCGGGCATCATGAAGGCGATGGGCGTGTTGTTCTTGCCCAGCGCCAGCAACATCTTCGGATAGGGCGCGGACAGGCGCAGGCGGAAGCTGCGGTCGTCCACCGCCACCAGTTCCTGCTTCAGCGCGCGGATCATCTGGCCCATGCCGTCGCGCACCATCCAGCGCTCGAGGCTCGCCACGCAGTCGGCGGCGCGGACGGGCTCGCCGTCATGCCAGCGCAGGCTGGGACGGAGGCGGAAGGTCCAGGTCAGGCCGTCCTGGCTGACCTCCTCGCTCTCCACCATCTGCCGGCGCGGCGTGAAGGTGTTGTCGATGCCATAGAGCGTGTCCCACACCAGCATCGAGGCGTTGCGGACGACGAACTGGGTGCCCCAGATCGGGTCATAATTGGCGAGGTTCGCCTGCGGCACGAAGCGCAGGGTGCGGGCGGCGGCGCCCTGGCTCAGCGCAGGCGCGGCCAAGGCCCCGCTGGCGGCGACCACCGCACCGGATTGAAGGAAACTTCTGCGATCCATCTACTCTCTCCCTGTTCCAGGCCGGTTGCTTCCGGCTTGGGCGAAGCGTGCAACACGTATGGGCAAACCACCAGCACAGACAGCCCGATCACTCCGCGCATGCGAACCAATGCACAGGGCGTGCCACGATGCCGGGAGGCGCCCTGCCCCGGCCATCAAGGCAGGTGCCCGAAGCCCGGCGCCGGGGCCAGCCGCGTCTCCACCCACACCGCCTTGGACTGCACATACTCCGCCAGCACCTCCGCCCCGGAGGAACGCCCATGGCCCGAGGCGCCGAAGCCGCCGAAGGGCACGCTGACATGGATGGTGCGGTAGCCGTTCACCCAGACGGTGCCCGCCCGCAGCCCGGCCGCCACGCGGTGGGCACGGCCGAGATCACCCGTCCAGACCGCGCCGGCCAGGCCGAAGCGGGTGCCGTTGGCGAGCGAGATGGCCTGCGCCTCGCCCGCGAAGCGCTGCACCGCGACGACGGGGCCGAAGATTTCCTCCTGCACCGCGCGTGCCCCGGCACCCAGCCCATCCAGCACCGTGGGGGCCACGAAGCAGGCGCCTGGAGAAGGGGCCGAGGCCAGCACCCGCGCGCCCTCCGCCTCGGCCGCGGCCAGCATGGCCAGCACATGGGCGTGCTGGCGCGGGTGGGCCACGGGGCCCATCTCGGTGGCCTCGTCCAGCGGGTCGCCAAGCCGGATGCGCGCCATGCCGGCCCGCAGCCGCTCCAGGAAGGCATCGGCGATGGAGGCCTCCAGCAGCAGCCGCGAACCCGCCACGCAGGACTGCCCCGCACCCGCGAAGATCGCCTGCTGCGCGCCCAGCAAGGCGGCGTCGAGGTCGGCGTCGGCGAAGACGATGTTGGCGCTCTTGCCGCCCAGCTCCAGCACATGCGGCAGGGTGCGCGCGGCGCAAAGCCCCGCCACCCGCGCGCCCACGGCCGGGCTGCCCACGAAACACAGCTTGCCGACCTCGGGCGCGGCCACCAGCGCCGCCACCGCCTCCGGCCCGCCGGCCACCACCTGCACCGGCACGCCCAGCCCATGTGCCAGCTGCCCCAGCCGCATGGACGTCAACGGCGTCATCTCGCTGGGCTTGAGCACCACGGCATTGCCCGCGGCGAGCGCCGGAAAGGCGTTCCAGCCGGCGGTGAAGAGCGGCGCGTTCCAGGGAGTGACCGCCAGGATCACGCCATAGGGCTCGGGCCGCACCGTCACGAAATGGCCGGAGGGCACGGCGATGACGCGCCCCTCGATCTTGTCGCACCAGCCGGCGAAGTACTCGGCCATCTCGGCCACCCGGGCCACCTCGGCCCGGGCGTCGCGCAGCGGCTTGCCGGTGTTCGCGCTTTCGGCGCGGGCCAGCGCCTCGGCCTCACCGCGCAGCGCGGTCCCCAGGGCCCAGAGCCGGCGCCCGCGTTCGGCGCCCGGCAGGGCGGCCCATCGGGCGGCGGCGGGCGCGGCGGCCGCGGCGGCGGCCTGGGCCTGGGCCGCATCCCCCACGGCGTAGGAAAACAGTGGCTTGGCGGTGACGGGATCGGTCAGGGCCAGGGTTTCGCCCGCACCAGGCCGCGCCTGGCCGTCGATCAGGACGCCCGGCACGGTTCCGCCAAACCAGGCCTGGATGTGGCCGGCCGCCTCGGCGGCGGCGCGGGAGGGGTCAGCCATGGGCGCGATCCTCGAACAGCGAGGCGGGGACACGGTTGAACTCGGCGTCGTCGGGCACGGTGCTTGCCTCCCAAAGGGCGGCCGCGGCGGCACAGACGGAGAGCGGCGTGCCCTCCGCCCCGGCCAGGTCAAGCGCCAGGCGCACATCCTTGCGCATCAGCCCCGCCGCGAAGCCGCTGTCGAAGCCGCCAGGCAGGATCCAGCGCGGCCAGTTCACCTCGGTGGCGGCCGATCGCCCCGAGGCGGCATTCAGGACCGGCAGCAGCGCCTCGGGCTCGACCCCGGCCGCGGAGGCCATGCGCAGCGCCTCGGCCGCCGCCATCAGATGCGTGGCCACCAGCAGGTTGTTGGCGAGCTTGGCGACCTGCCCCGCCCCCGGCCCGCCCACATGGCTGATGCGGGTGGCCAGCAAGGCGAGCACGGGCCGCGCGGCCTCGATCGCCGATGCCTCGCCTCCCAGCATCATGGCGAGGCTGCCCGCGGCGGCGCCGGCCGGCCCGCCGGAGACGGGCGCGTCCAGGTAGGCCAGCCCGCGCGCCGCGGCCTCCGCCGCAAACCGGCGGGCAGCCCCGGGGGCGATGGTGGAGGTGTCCGCCACGACGCCGCCCGCCGGCATGGCGGGCAGAAGCTCGGCCAGGACCGCGGCCACCGCCGCCTCATGCGGCAGGGAGAGCACCACCACCGGTGCGGCGCAGCCCGGCACCGCCGCCACGCCGCCCCGGCTGGCGCAGAGCGCCGCATCCTGGTCATGCGCCGCCACCGCCCGGCCCTGGGCGCGCAGCCGCCCCAGCATCGCGCCGCCCATGCGGCCCAGCCCCACCAGCCCGATCCCGCCCAAACCGATCATCTCCAATCCGATCACCCCCAAGCCGATCACCCGCAAGCCGGCCACCCGCAAGCCGACCACTGAGGGCCCTCCTGCATTGCGGCCGCAGCATAGGTCGGCGCCGCAATTGCGCCATCCGGGGGGCCTAGCCGGGCCGCGTGCGGGCGCTCTCCATCCAGTTTTTCCGGTTCGGCGTGGTGGGAACGCTTGGCTTCCTGCTGGACTTCGCCGTGCTCAGCGCCGCGGTGGCACTCGGCACCGGCCCCTATTGGGGGCGGGTGCTGTCCTACCTTGTGGCGGCGACCGGCGTCTATGCGCTGAACCGCGCCTGGACCTTCCGCGACCGGCGGGGTGGCGCGGCGGGCGGAACAGGCCGCCAGTGGGGCCTCTACCTCCTGTTGAACCTGGCGGGCTTCGCGGTGAACTACGCCACCTACGCGGCCATCACCGCCTGGACCGATGTCGGCGCCCGGCACCTGGTCCTGGGCGTGGCGGCAGGTTCACTCGCCGGCATGACCATCAACTTCGTTCTCAACCGGCAACTGGTTTTCCGTGGGAATTGAACCGGCGAGATGAAGAAGTTTTTGTGGTAAGTGCCCAGGGCGGGCGACAAACGCCTGTCGGCGGTTCTGCCCGACGGCGGCAAGGTTTATGAAACCCGGCTGGCCCAGCATGGGACCCGTGGGCCCGAACCCGACGGCCAGGACGCGCCTCCATGCGCGCCCGCGCCAGGTTGCGGCCCCATTGACTTAGCGACTTCGCCCGCGAGGGTGGTTTTCCCAACATGGGAAGGGACAGGCACGGCATGGCGGCACATCGGACGGCAACAACCCCCCTCGGCCAGGCGCTGGCCGGTTGCCGGTGGCATTTCGTCAGCGTGGGTGCCTTCTCGGGCGTCGCGAACCTGCTCCAGCTCACCGTCCCGCTCTACATGATGCTGGTGTTCGACCGCGTGCTGTCATCGCGCAGCACGGACACGCTGGTCTACCTCACCGCCATCGCCATCTTCGCGCTGCTGGTGCTGGCGGTGATGGAGGGCGTGCGGAGCATCGTGATGCAGCGTGTGGCGAGCTGGGTGGAGCTGCGCGCCGCGCCGGAGAGCTTCAACCGCGGCCTGGACGCCCAGCTGCGGGGCATGCCCTACCGGATGGAGGCCCTGCGCGACCTCTCGGTCTGCCGCGGCTATCTCGGCTCCGGCGGCGCGCTCGCGCTGTACGACGTGCCCTGGGTGCCGGTCTACATCGCCGTGATCTTCCTGCTGCACCCGATGCTGGGCTGGCTCGCGCTGGGCGGCGCCCTGCTGCTGTTCGCGCTGACCCTGGTGAGCGAGCTGATCACCTCCCGCCTGCTGCGCGAGGCCAACACGGCCGCCCAGCGCACGCAGGCGCGCACCGAGGCCATGTCGCGCAACGCCGAGGTGATCGACAGCATGGGCATGGGCTCCGCCGTGCTGGCGCATTGGCGCGAGGGTGTCGGCAAGGCCCTGCCCGCCCAGACGCGCGCCGGCGACCGCGCGGCGCTGATCCTGGCCGCCACCAAGTTCACCCGCCTCGCGGTGCAGCTGGGCGTGCTGGGCGCCGGCGCCTGGCTGGTGCTGCAGCAGCAACTGACGCCCGGCGCCTCCATCGCCGCCTCCATCATCATGGGCCGCGCCCTGGCCCCGGTGGAGCAGCTCATCGGCGGCTGGCGGCAGCTGGTGCAGGCACGGCAGAGCTACCAGCGGCTCCAGGCCTTCCTGCGCATGCCGCCTATGCGCCCGACCACCACCGCCCCGCCCGCGCCCAAGGGCCGCCTCGCGCTCGAACGCGTGACCTACGGCTTCCCGGGCCAGCAGGCCGCCATGATCAAGGGCGTGACCTTCCATCTCGACCCGGGGGAGTCGCTCGCCATCATCGGCCCCTCGGCGGCGGGCAAGACCACGCTGATCCGCCTCATCATCGGCACGCTGCCGGCCAGCACCGGCGCGGTGCGGCTGGACGGCGCCGACGTCTTCCTCTGGCCGCGCGAGGATTTCGGCCGCCATGTGGGCTACCTGCCCCAGGCGGTGGAGCTGTTCGACGGCACGGTGTTCCAGAACATCGCCCGCATGGCCGAGGCCTCGCCCGAGCAGGTGTTCCAGGCCGCGCGCCTGGCCGGCTGCCACGAGATGATCCTGCGCCTGCCGCGCGGCTACGACACCGAGATCGGCGATGCGGGCCAGCACCTCTCGGGGGGGCAGCGGCAGATGATCGGCCTCGCGCGCGCGCTGTTCGGCACGCCCCGCCTCATCGTGCTGGACGAGCCCAACTCCAACCTCGACGGCGAGAGCGAGGCGGTGCTGATCCAGTCGCTGGCGCGGGTGAAGGAGGGGGGCGCCACGCTGGTGCTGGTCTCGCACCGGCCCGCCCTGGTCCAGGGCGTGGACAAGGTGCTGGTGCTGCGTGACGGCGCGGCCGAGCTGTTCGGCCCCCGCGCCGAGGTCATGAAGAAGCTGATGGGGGCGCCCCGCCCCGCCGAGGTGCCGCCCCCCGCGGCCAAGCCCGCCCTGACCGGAACCGTCTGACATGTCCGTCCAACTGTCCGCCGCCAACCGCCCCGCCCCGCGCAACCCCGGCCTCGCGCTGCTCGATGCGCCGCGCCCGGCCACGCGTGGCGCGATCCTGTGCGGGATGATCGTCATGCTGGGCTGCTTCGGCGGCTTCATGGCCTGGGCCACCCTGGCCCCGCTCGCCGAGGCCACGGTGGCGCCCGGGATCATCACGGTGGAGGGCACCCGCCGCACCGTGCAGCACCTGGAGGGCGGCGTGGTGCGCGCCATCCTGGTCCGCGACGGCGACCGGGTGCAGGCCGGCCAGGTGGTGGTGCGGCTGGACGACGTGCAGGCCGGCGCGACGCGCGAGGCGCTGCGGGCGCAGCATGCCTCGCTGACCGCGCATGCCGCGCGCCTGGCCGCCGAGGCCTCGGGCACCGGCGCGCTCACCTTCCCCGCCGCGTTGCAGAATTCCAACAACCCCCGCGCGCGCGAGGCGATGGCCGGGCAGATCGCCCTGTTCACCGCCCGGCGCGCGGCCCTCGACAGCCAGCTGGCCGTCATCGCCACGCGGGAGAACCAGGCGCGGGGCACCATCGAATCCGCCCAGGGGCAGCTGCGCGCCACCGAGCGCCAGCGCGAGTTGATCGTGCAGGAAGAGGAGATGCGCCGCGGGCTCGTGCGGCAGGGCCTCTCGCGCCTGCCCGAACTGCTGGCCGTCCAGCGCGGCCAGGCCGCCGTCGAGGCCAGCATCGAGGAGTTGCAGGGCCAGCTCAGCCGCGCCCGCTCCGCCATCGAAGAGGCGCAGGGCCAGGCGCAATCCCTGCTCGACCAGCGCCGGCAGGAGGTGGGGACCGAGGCGCAGGAGGTGGCCGCGCGGCTGGCCGAGGTCGAGGAACGCCTCCTCGCCGCGGACGATGTGGCCACGCGCCGCGACATTCTGGCGCCCGAGGATGGCACGGTGGTCAATCTGCGTGTCTTCACCCTGGGGGGTGTCCTGCGCCCGGGCGACCCGGTGATGGAGATCGTCCCGACCAATGACCGCCTTGTGGCGGAGGTGAACATCCAGCCCACCGACATCGACGCGGTGCGCACGGGCCTGACGGCGGAGGTCCGCCTGCCCGCCTTCCGCCAGAACCTCGTGCCTTATCTTTCGGGCGAGGTGGTCTTCGTCGCCGCGGACGTCACCACCGACCCGCAGACGCGGATGAGCCACTACCGCGCGCGCATCGCCCTGGACGCCGAGGCGCTGGCCAAGCTGCCGGGCGTGTTCCTGGCGCCGGGCATGCCGGTGGAGGCGCATGTGATGATCGGCAGCCGCAGCTTCTGGCGCTACATGACGCAGCCGCTGCGCGAGAGCATGCGCCGCGCCTTCACCGAGCCGTGAGCCCCAGCCGAGCACTGGCCAGGGCAGGACGATGCCCCGTCATCCGACCCCCTGCCGGACCGCGCAGGAGTGTCCGGCCGGCAGCCACGAGGCAGCGAGGCACCCGCGCATCCAACGGGGCCTTTCTTCCCGCGGCCCGCCGTGGCATCCAGGCGCATGACCTTCTCCCTGCCCCGCGCGGCCCTGGCCGCCCTGTTTTTCGCCCTGCCGGCGCAAGCTCAGGCCCAGCCGCGGCAGCCCGGCGCCCAGCCCGCCGTGCCCACGACCCAGCGCGAGGCGCCGCCCGCCCTGCCCGGTTTGCAGGGCCAACGCGGCGCCGTTGCCCCCGCCGAGGTGCCGCCCTCCGCCATGAACCCCAACGACGCGCTGTTCGACGGCATTGAGCGCGGCGACCTGGCCGCGGTGCGCGACGCGGTGAACCGTGGCGCCGACCTGCGCGCGCGCAGCCCGCTCGGCCTCACGCCGGTCGAGGCCGCGGTGGACCGGGCCCGGCCGGAGATCACCTTCTACCTGCTCTCGGTGCGGGGCGGGGCGGGCATGGCCTCCTCCGGCCCGCCGCCCGAGGCGGCGCCGGTTGCGCGGGGCCGCCCGCAGCCGCCGGTTCGCCCGGTCCGCACCCCTCCGCCCGCCCGCGTGGCGCCCGCGGTGCGGGCCGATGGCGGCCAGCCCATCCCCTCGATCGGCTTCCTGGGCTTCGACCCGCGCGGCTAGAGCATGATCCGCGAAGGCGGAATCGCCGGAGCGGCAAATCATTCTCTCAGCAAAGGCTGGGCCATGTTCCGTGTTTGCGGATCATGGGCCAGAGTCGGTTCCGTTCGCCTCGGCTCACGGCAACGCCTCCAGCACCTTGGTTTTCACGAGCATCTTCGCCCGATCAGGCGGTTCCACCTGATCGGGAGCCGCTCTGGGGCCATCGACGACCGGATGGGATCATCCGGTCTGATTTCCTGCTCTGGACGGCATTTCCGTCAGGGCAGCGTCGAACGGCGGCGCCCGTCCCGGTTCAGGCTCTGCGCGCGTCAGGCCGCCGCGCGCGCGCGGTAGCCCTTCGGCCGCGCAGCATGCCAATCCCAGGCGGAGCGCACGATCTGGTCGAGGGCGGCGAAGCGCGGCCGCCAGCCTGTCTCCGCCCGCAACCGGGCCGAGGACGCGACCAGCGCCGGCGGGTCACCCGCGCGGCGCGGACCGTTCTCATGCGGCACCGGGCGGCCGGCCACGCGCTCGATGGCCGCCATCACCTCGCGCACCGAATGTCCCGCGCCGTTGCCGATGTTGTAGCGCACCGAGCCCTGGTCGAGCCGCGGCAGCACCGCGATGTGCGCGGCGGCGAGGTCCGACACATGCACGTAGTCGCGCACCGCCGTGCCGTCGGGCGTGTCGTAGTCCGTGCCGAAGACGTGCAGGGGCGGCAACTCGCCCAGCGTCGCCAGGATGCCCCTCGGAATCCGGTGGGTTTCCGGATCGTGGTCCTCGCCGGCCGGGCCGGGGGGGGCGCCGCCGGCCGCGTTGAAATAGCGCAGCGCGGCCGAACGCAGGCCATGTGCGCCCTCGGCCCAGGCGAGCGCCTGCTCGACCATCAGCTTGGACAGGCCGTAGGGGTTGACCGGGGTGGTCGGCGCATCCTCGGTGATCGGGACGGATTGCGGCACGCCGAACACGGCGGCGGTGGAGGACAGCACGAATTTCGTGCAGCCGGCGCGGGCCGCCGTCTCGGCCAGGAAGAGGCTGTTGGACAGGTTCTCGCGGCAGTAGCGCAGCGGCTCGCGCATGCTGTCGCCGACCAGCGAGAGGGCGGCCATGTGGAACACCGCGTCGAACGGCCAGGCGGCGAAGACGTCCTCCACGCGACGGCGCTCGGCGAGCGTGGCCTGCACGAACTCCGCGGCGGCGGGCACGGCCGCGCGATGGCCCGCGCTGAGGTCGTCCAGCACCACCACCTCGTGCCCGGCATCGAGCAGGGCCAACACCAGATGGCTGCCCACATAGCCCGCTCCGCCGGAAACCAGATACCGCATCACCCAATTCTTCCCTTCAAGCGTCCATGCATACCCGCCGAATGTGGCCCGGTTGCGTCAGGATTTGGCGCGAAGCCCGGCCAAGGCCACGGCCAGGCGGTCCAGCGCACCGCGGTGAACCGGGCGCCCGCGGGCAAGGCGCCGCAGGTCGCGCCGCGCCAGCACCAGCGGCAGGCCGGCGGCGATGGCCGGGCGGGGCAGCGCCGACAGGTCCGGCGCGGGCGGCGCCTCGGCGGCGAGGCGGCGGATGGCGGGTGCGGCCGCCTCCGGGTTGGCCAGCACGGCCTCCGGCGCCACCACTTCCAGCGGCAGCAGGCAGCGGCCCTGGGCGGCCAGCGCCGGCACCGCGCGCAGCATCCCGGCCAGCCCATAGAGCATCCCCGTCTGCTGCAGCGCGGGCAGCATCGCGGGCGGCGCGCCCAGCAGCCGCCCGGCCGCCACGGCGAAGCCCCCCGCCGTGCCGCGCAGATAGGCGTGCAGGGCGGCGGTGGAGGCCATGCCCTCCTCCTCCGTCTCGGCCTCGCGCGCCTCGGCCATGGCGATGAGGTCGGCCGCGGACAGCACGCCGGCGGCGATGGCCGCATGCAGCGGCGCGGCCACCTCATGCGCGCGCGGCGGCTGGCCGGCTTGCGCCCCCTCCACCACCTCGCGCCACCAGGTGAGGCGGATCAGCGCCATCAGGGGGTTGCTCGCCACCTCGCGGGCGCGGGCCAGTTCGTGGTTGAAGGCGATGAGGGCGAAGAGCGCCTCGCGCCGGTCGGGAGGCGCGAAGAGGGCACAAAGGAAGCGGTCCGGGTCGTGGCGGCGGGCCAGCGCGGCGCAGGGGCTGAGTTCGGGCATGGGCCGCACCTCCATGGGGGCGAACCCCCGGCTTCGCAAGCGGTTGACGCTTCGGGGGCGCGCCCCTTAGCTGCGCGCCAGTCCCCGCAGCCACACTCGGAGAAGCCCCATGGCCTTCAGCCTTCCCCCCCTGCCCTACAGCACCAGCGCCCTCGCCGGCCAGGGCATGTGCCAGGAAACCCTCGAACTCCATCACGGCAAGCACCACAATGCCTATGTCACGGCCCTGAACGGGCTGGTCGAGAGCAAGGGCCTCGCCGGCAAGTCGCTCGAGACCATCGTGGCCGAGGCTGGCAGCGCCGGCGCCGACGGTCTGCCCGTGCTGAACCAGGCCGGCCAGCATTGGAACCACGTGCTGTTCTGGCAGGTCATGAGCCCCAATGGCGGCGGCGACAAGCTGCCCGCCAAGCTCGCCGCCGCCATCGACGGCGCCTTCGGTGGCCTGGCGCCCTTCAAGGAGGCCTTCAAGCAGGCCGGCGTCACGCAGTTCGGCTCGGGCTGGGCCTGGCTGATCATGAAGGCCGACGGCAAGCTGGCCGTGACCAAGACGCCCAATGGCGCCAACCCCGTCTCGACCGGTGAGGGCACGCCCATCCTCGGCTGCGACGTTTGGGAGCACGCCTACTACCTGGACTTCCGCAACGTCCGCCCGAACTACCTCGACAACTTCCTGAACAAGCTGGTGGACTGGGCCGTGGTCGAGAGCCTGATGGAGCAGGGCGGGCTGAAGACCGGCCAGGCCGCCTGATGTGACGCTTCCGGGAAGGGTCGGCCTGGCCCTTCCCGTTTCCGCGCCATCCTGCTCAACTACTGCGTGTTTGAGTGAAAAGGCGCGAGCCATGACGTTCCCCCCCCCTGTCGGTCGACGCGGCCTTTTTGCCGGCGGCGCGGCCCTGGGCCTTTCCGCCTGCGCGCCCCTCGAGCGCCTGCCGGCCGTGCCCCAGGCGCAGCACGCCCAGGCCAGCGTGCTCGGCCTTCCCAATGAGCGATTCCTGCCCGTCTCCGCCCAGGGCCAGGCCGGCCTGCAGCGCGAGTTCGTGGAAGCCGCGCAGCGCCGTCTGCGCACCCTCGGCGTGCGCCCCGGCGCGCAGGAACTGCCGGATCTGGACCTGCTCGGCGTCTCCGGCGGCGGCGATGACGGCGCCTTCGGCGCGGGGCTGCTGAACGGCTGGACCGAGCGCGGGGACCGGCCGGAGTTCTTCCTCGTCACCGGCGTCAGCACCGGCGCGCTGACGGCGCCCTTCGCCTTCCTCGGCAGCCGCTGGGACGCGGCGCTGCGCAGTGTCTTCACCGAGATCACCTTGGCCGATGTCGCCGCGCAGCGCTTCTTCACCGCCGCGCTGACGAGCGACGGCATGGCAGACAACACGCCGTTGTTCCGCACCATCTCCCGCCACCTCGACGAGGCCATGCTGGCCGAGATCGCCCGCGGCTACGACGCGGGGCGGCTGCTGCTGATCGGCACCACCAATCTCGACGCCGAGCGCCCGGTGATCTGGAACATCGGCGCCATTGCGAAGAGCGGCCATCCGCGCGCGCTGGACACGGTGCGGCGCGTGCTGCTCGCCTCTTCCGCCATTCCGGGCGCCTTTTCGCCCGTGCTCTTCGACGTCACGGTGGACGGGCGGACGCACCAGGAACTGCACGTGGATGGCGGCGCCTTCGCGCAGGTCTTCCTCTATCCGGCGAGCGTGGGGGAGATGCGCCGCCAAGCGCTCGCGCGGCGCCAGCGGGTGGTCCCTGCGCGCGCCTATGTGATCCGCAACGGCCGGCTGGAGCCGACAGGCGGGCAGGTGGAGCGGCGCACGGTAGGTATTGCCGGCCGCGCCG
>JBHYDO010000063.1:0-17926 GCA_051860645.1 Roseococcus sp. | reverse complement strand
GGCGTTGTCCTTCCTCGGCCTCGGCGCGCAGCCGCCGACGGCGGAGCTTGGGGCGATGGCCGCGCAGGGCCGCAATTTTCTGTTCATTGCCCCGCACATCAGCGTGATCCCGTCCTTGGGGATCTTCGTGATCGTGCTGGCCTTCAACCTGCTGGGGGATGCGCTGCGCGACGCGCTCGACCCCCGGCTGCGCATCTAGCGAAAACAGGGAGAACAAGAACATGAGGCATTTCTGGCAACGCGCGACGCTGGGGGGGCTGGCCGCGATGGGCCTCGCCCTCGTGGCCGGGCAGGCGGTGGCGCAGCCGCGCAACCAGATCACGGTCATGCGCGAGATCGACGCCGACCGCTATGACCCGCACCGCTCGACGGCGCTCGCGGCCGGCGAGGTCATCACCATGCTCTCCGACACGCTGGTCAGCATGGACTTCGACATGCGCACCATCCGCCCCGGCCTCGCCGAGCGGTGGGACGTCTCGGCCGATGGGCTGACCTACACCTTCCACCTGCGCCAGGGCGTCACCTTCTGCGATGGCAAGCCCTTCACCGCCGAGGACATGGCCTTCAGCCTCAACCGCTGGATCGGCCGCACCACGCCGCGCGTGACCTCGCCCGTCGCCTGGCGCGCCGGCGACGTGAAGGAGATCCGCGCGAGCGGCCCGCACACGCTGGTCTATGAGCTGAACCGGCCCTTCTCGGAACTGCTGCCCAACCTCGCGATGTTCTTCGGCTCCGCCGTGGACCCGGCCGCGGTGGAGCGGCTGGGCGACAATTTCGGCGTGCAGGGCTTCAACGGCACCGGCCCCTTCTGCTGGGACAGCTGGACGCCGCGCAACCAGATGGTGCTGACGCGCCACCCCACCTACAACTGGGGCCCGCCCGTGCTGCAGAACCAGGGGCCGGCGCATGTCGAGCGCATCGTCTGGCGCGTGATCCCGGAGGCCGCCTCGCGCGTGGCCGCGCTGCAGTCCAACCAGGCGGATTTGACGCAGTTCATCCCCGACGCCTTCATCGAGACGCTGCGCCGCGTGCCCACCATCACCATCTCGAACCAGCCCAACTACCTCTGGGACACCTATCTGGGCTTCAAGGTGACGCGCCCCGTCGCCAATGATATCGCCATCCGCCGCGCCTTCCACATGGCGGTCAACCGGCCGGCCATGGTGCGCGCCGTCTGGTCGGGCAATGCGACGCCCGCGCGCGGCCTGATCAACCCGACCGCGCAGGACCACAGCCCCGCGGCCGATGAACTCGTGCCCGCCTATGACCCCGCCGCCGCGCGGCGGATGCTGGACGAGGCCGGCTGGACGATGGGCGCCGACGGCGTGCGGGTGAAGGACGGGCAGCGCGCCACGCTGACGCTGTTCGCCATCAACAACCTCGTGAACCAGCGGCTGGGCGAGATCATCCAGCAGGCGGTGCGCCAGGTGGGGATCGAGCTGCGCATCCAGCTCTTCGACGCCACGGTGGCCTGGGGGCGGCTCGCCACGCAGGATTTCGACGTGCTGTTCCTGAGCTACCCCTACCTCTCGGCCAATGACGCGCTGAACCTCTACTGGCACAGCCGCTCGCGCCCCACGCCCAACCGCATGATGTGGGCCGACCCGCAGACCGACCGCTGGCTGGAGGATGGCCGCGCGGCCACCGACCCCGCCGTGCGGGCGGAAGCGATGGCCAATCTGCAGCGCCAGCTCAACGAGGCCTCGGCCTGGATGAACATCGCGCACAACAACCTGAACCTGTTCAGCACCCGGAGGGTGGAGGGTGCCCGCGCGCACGGCCTCTACGGCATCACCATCTACAAGGGGCTGGACCTCAGGGTTCGCTGAAGAAGAAGCAAGGAAGCACCGCCATGGCCACCACGCTGATCAAGGGCGCCGAACTCATCGTCGCCTGGGACGCCTCCGAGAAGCGGCATGTCTACATGCCCGACGCGGACCTCGCCTTCGAAGGGGGGGTGATCCGCTTCGTCGGACGCGGCTACGAAGGCGTGGCGGACAGGGTGGTGGACGGCACGGGCATGCTGGTCATGCCCGGCCTCGTGAACATCCACTCGCACCCGACCAGCGAGCCGATGAACAAGGGGCTGCTGGATGAGATCGGCAGCCCCGGCCTGTACAATTCCTCGCTCTATGAGTTCATGCCGATTTTCCGCAGCGACGCGGAGGCGGTGCCGGACTGCGTGCGCGTGGCCCTGTCCGAACTGCTGCTCTCGGGCGTGACCACCCTGTGCGACCTCTCCATGGCGCATCCGGGCTGGCTCGACCTGCTGGCGGAAGCGGGCATGCGGGTCTGCATCGCGCCCATGTTCAAGTCAGCGCGCTGGTTCACCAAGAACGGCCATGTCGTCGAATACGAGTGGGACGAGAAGGCCGGCGTGAAGGCGATGGACGAAGCCTTTTCGCTCATTCAGCGTGCGGAGCAGCACCCGTCGGGCCGCCTCTTCGGCATGGCTTGCCCCGCGCAAATTGACACCTGCACGCCGGAATTGCTGCGCGACAGCCGCGCCGAGGCGCGCGCGCGCGGCATCTCCTGGCAGATCCACGCGGCGCAATCCGTGGTGGAATTCCACGAGATCACGCGGCGCCACGGCTTCACGCCCATCCAGTGGCTGCACGAGATGGGGCTGCTGGACCAGCAGGCGGTGATCGGCCACGGCATCTTCCTGGACGACCACCCGAGCACGCCCTGGCACACCGAGCGCGACCTGGACATCCTGGCTGAGACGGGCACCACCGTGGCGCATTGCCCGACGGTGTTTGCCCGCCGCGGCATCACCATGAAGGATTTCGGGCGCTATCACCGCCGCGGCGTGAACCTCGGCGTGGGCACCGACACCTACCCGCACAACATGCTCGATGAGATGCGCCTGGTGGCCTATCTCGCTCGCACCCAGGCCACCAACCCGCGCACCACCACCACCACCGACATCTTCAACGCCGCCACCATCGGCGGCGCCCGCGCGCTGGGGCGCGACGATATCGGGCGCCTCGCGGTGGGTGCCCGCGCCGACATCGTGCTGGTGGACGCCACCCACCCGCGCATGCAGCCGCGCCACGATCCCGTGCGTTCCCTGATCTACGCGGCCGGCGACCGCGCGGTGAAGGACGTCTTCGTGGATGGCGAGAAGGTGGTGGGAGATGGCGAGGTGCTGACCATGGATTTCCGCGCCGCCGCCGCGCACCTGGCGGAAGCGCAGAAGCGCATCACCGCCAAGGCGACCTCGCAGGACTGGGCGCACCGGCCGGTGGACAAGATCGCGGCCCCCACCTTCAAGTGGCTTTGATGAGCACTGAACCGCTGCTGCGCATCGAGGGGCTGCGCACCGTCTTTCGCAACTCCGGCGGCGACGTGCCGGCGGTGGATGGTGTCTCGCTCGAGGTGAAGCGCGGCCAGACCATGGGCATCGTGGGCGAGAGCGGCTGCGGGAAGTCCGTGCTGTCGCTCTCCGTCATGCGGCTTGTCGCGCATCCGGGGCGCATCGCGGCGGGGCGCGTGCTGCTGGAGGGGCGGGACCTCGCCTCGCTCTCCACCGCGCAGATGCGCGAGGTGCGTGGGCGCGAGATCGCGATGATCTTCCAGGAGCCGATGACCTCGCTCAACCCCGTGCACACGGTGGGCTTCCAGATCACCGAGGGCATCCGCGCGCACAATCCGCGCGCGGGCAATGCCGAACTGCGCGAGCGCGGCATCGAGGCGCTGAAGCGCGTGCGCATCCCCTCGCCGGAACGCCGCTTCGACGAATACCCGCACCAGCTCTCGGGCGGCATGCGCCAGCGCGTGATGATTGCGATGGCGCTGGCCTGCGAGCCCAAGCTGCTCATCGCCGACGAACCCACCACCGCACTCGACGTCACCGTCCAGGCGCAGATCCTGGACCTGCTGCGCCTGCTGCAGGCCGAGACGGGCATGGCCATCATCCTCATCACCCACGACCTCGGCGTCATCGCCGAGATGGCCGACGAGGTGGCGGTGATGTATGCCGGCAAGGTCGTGGAGCGCACCAACGCCCGCGCCCTCTTCGAGGACCCGCAGCACCCCTACACGCTGGGCCTGCTGGGCAGCATTCCGCGCCTGGACGAGGACCGCGAGAACCTGCTGGCCATCCAGGGCACGGTGCCGCCGCCCTTCAACCTGCCGCCCGGCTGCCGCTTCAACCCGCGCTGCCCCTTCGCCATCGGCGCCTGCCGGGCCGAGGTGCCGCCGCTGCGGACCATCATCCCCGGGCATGAGGTGGCGTGCATCCGCGCGCCGGTGGAAGCGAGTGTGGCGGCATGAGTGCCCTTCTTGAAGTGGAAAACCTTGCCAAGCACTACCCCGTCCGCAAGGGCGCCATCCTGGCGCGGCAGGTGGGGCTGGTGCGCGCCGTCGACGGCGTGTCCTTCAGCCTCAACCGTGGCGAGACGCTGGCCCTGGTGGGCGAGAGCGGCTGCGGCAAGTCCACCACCGCGCGGCTGGTGCTGCGCCTCATCGAGCCCACGACGGGCGCCGTGCGCTTCAACGGCACCGACATCACCACGCTGGACGGCGCCACGCTCAAGGCCTTCCGCCGCAACGCGCAGATCGTCTTCCAGGACCCCTACGCCTCGCTCAACCCGCGCTACACGGTGGGCCAGACCATCGTGGAGCCGATGGAGGTGCACAACATCGGCGACGCCGCCTCGCGAAAGGCCCGCGTCGACGAGTTGCTGAAGCTGGTGGGCCTCGCCCCCTACCACGCGCAGCGCTATGCGCATGAGTTCAGCGGCGGGCAGCGCCAGCGCATCGGCATCGCCCGCGCGCTGGCCGTGGAGCCGGACCTCGTGGTGTGCGACGAACCGGTGTCCGCGCTCGACGTCTCCATCCAGGCGCAGGTGGTGAACCTGCTGCGCGACCTGCAAAGGCGCCTCGGCCTCGCCTATTTGTTCATCGCGCATGACCTGGCTGTGGTGAAGCACGTGGCCGACCGCATCGCCGTGATGTATCTCGGCCGCATCGTGGAGATCGGCGAGAAGCGCGCGCTCTT
Organism: Roseococcus sp.; assembly: GCA_051860645.1. Taxonomy (GTDB): domain Bacteria; phylum Pseudomonadota; class Alphaproteobacteria; order Acetobacterales; family Acetobacteraceae; genus Roseococcus. The sequence continues at coordinate 12,921 of JBHYDO010000063.1, read as the reverse complement.
CTCCAACCCGCGCCATCCCTATACGCGCGCGCTGCTGGCCGCGATCCCGCACCCCGATCCGTCGCGCAAGGGGCGCGTGACGCCACTGGGCGGCGACGTGCCCAGCCCCATGAACATCCCGCCCGGCTGCCGCTTCCACACGCGCTGCCCCTTCGTGCAGGACGTCTGCCGGCAGAAGGACCCGGTGCTGACCAACGGCGTCGCCTGCCATTTGGCCGACGAGTTGCCGCCGGCAGGGGTGGACTTCGCCGGCGGCCTGGCCCCCAATGCGGCCAAGCGGCTCGCCCTCTACGCCGAGGCGGCCGCGCGAACCTAACGCGGCACGAGGAAGCTCCTTCATGGTCCAGGCGATCGTCGCCCCCCGTCAGATGCTGGTGGGGGCGGGCAGTGTGGCGAAGCTCGGCGACATGCTGCGCCAGTTCGGCTTCTCCCGCCCGCTGGTGGTGACGGACCCCTGGATGGTCTCCTCGGGCACCGTCGAGAAATGCCTGGCCCCGCTGCGCGCGGCGGGCCTGACGCCGGCCGTCTTCCACGACACCGTGCCCGATCCCACCGACACCGTGATCGAGGCCGGCGTGGCGGTCCTGCGGGCCGGCGACTACGACGTGCTGGTGGGCTTCGGCGGCGGCAGCCCGATGGACACGGCCAAGGCCATGGCCATCCTCGCCGCCGCCCCCGAAGGTGCGCGCATGCGCGACTTCAAGGTGCCCGTGGCGGCCGACCGCGCCGCCCTTCCCATCATCTGCGTGCCCACCACGGCCGGCACGGGCAGCGAGGCCACGCGCTTCACCGTCATCACCGATGTGGCGAGCGACGAGAAGATGCTCATCGCGGGGCTGGGCGCCCTGCCGCTCGCCGCCATCGTGGACCATGAGCTGACCACGACGCTGCCGAAGCGCACCACCGCCGACACCGGCATCGACAGCCTGACCCACGCGCTGGAGGCCTTCGTCAGCCAGCGCGCCAACCCCGTCTCGGACATGTATGCGCGCGAGGCGATGCGCCTCATCGGGCCGAACCTGCGCACCGTCTACACGCGCCCTGACGACACGGCGGCGCGCGAGGCGATGATGCTGGGGGCGACGCTGGCGGGGCTTGCCTTCTCCAACGCCTCGGTGGCGCTGATCCATGGCATGTCGCGGCCCATCGGCGCGCATTTCCACGTGCCGCACGGGCTGTCCAACGCCATGCTGCTGCCCGCGGTGACGGGGTTCAGCCTCTCCGCCGCCCTGCCGCGCTATGCCGAGGCCGCGCGCTGCATCGGCTGCGCCGCCGCTTCAGACGCCGACCAGGTGGCGGGGTCCAAGCTGCTGGCCGAATTGCGCGCCCTGAACGCGGAGCTGGAGGTGCCCACCCCCGCCGCCTGGGGCATCGCGGAGGATCGCTGGAACGGGCTGCTGCCCACCATGGCGGCGCAGGCGCTGGCCTCGGGCAGCCCCAACAACAACCCGCGCGTGCCCGATGCGGAGCAGATCATGGCGCTCTACGCGCAGGCCTATCGGGGCGGCTGAGAACCGCCCCCCGCGCCACTACCCCGCCTGCGATGCCCGCCACCGCTCCGCCCAGGCCGGCAGGGCCGCGATCGGCAGCGGCCGCGCCAGCCAGAAGCCCTGCGCGCGCTCGACGCCCAGATGCCGCAGCGAGCGCCAGATGGCGGCCGAGGAGACGCCCTCCGCCGTCATGCTCAGCCCCTGCCGCGCCAGCGCACGCACCTGCTGCCGCGCGCGGGCGCAGCTGGCAAGCTTCTCGACGAAGCCCTTGTCCAGCTTCACGCCGGAGAAGGGCAGGCGCAGCAGGCGGCGCCGCCGGTCATCCACCTCGAAATCGTCGATCAGCACCTGGTGTCCGCGCGCCCGCAGCCGCCGCACCGAGCGGGCGAGGCGGGTGTAGTCCCGCACGGGCGAGGTCTCGGTCAGCTCGATGGCGAGGCGATGCCGCGGCAGGCGCGAGGCACGCAGCTGTTGGGCGATCCAGGAGAGGGTGTCGCGCTTCTCCAGCTCCTCCACCGGCAGGTTCACCGACACAACGAGGCGCAGCCGCGCGCCGCCACGCATCATGTCGTGGGCGGCGATGCGGGCCACCGCACCCGCCAGCAGCCGCGCCAGGCCCGCACGCTCGAGCGCAGGCACGAAACTGCCTGGGCCGAGCGCCACCGGGTCGCTCCGCCAACGGGCGAGGGCCTCCACCATGACCAGCCGCCGGTCGCGCAGGCGAACGATGGGCTGGTAGCGCAGCAGCAGCCCGCCATCCTGCAGCCCGCCATCCCGCATGCCGGGCGCCAAGCCGCCATGCGGGATGGGTGGGGTGGGGTGGCAGCCCAGCAGCACGGCACGGACCCGGCCCTCCAGTTCGGCGTGGGAGCTGGCGGCGGGGAAGGGCGAGATGGTGGCGGCGGGCGAGGCCTCGGCCAGCGCGTCCAGCAGGGAGAGGTCCACCCCCGCGGTCCCTTCCTGGAAGAAGATGTGCCGGAAGCCGCCGACGCCGGAGAGCACCGCTTCCAGCAGCGCGGCGGGGCTGTCCAGCACGATGGGCCGGAGCGGAGCGAGATCGTTCGCGGGCGCCTGCGGGGTGCCCTCGACGGCCCTGGCCGCGGCGAGAATGGCGGCGATCATCCCGGCCTCCTGCGCGACGATGGCGATCTTGCCGGCGCTGGCACCGGGCCGCGCCGCCGCGCCGACGGGCTGCCAGCCGCGTCGGCGGCTGGCGCCGGAGAGGCCCGCCCCGGGCGGAAATGTCTCAAATTCTGGCAAAGCGACCTGGATGAAAGAAAAGTCGCATAGCACAGGCGCCCGCTGCTGTCACCCGCACCGCCGCGGGGCCGGATGCAACCCTACGATGTGGCAATCTCTTTTTTTGCCTCGGGCGCCTCCGCGGCCATGCCGGGCCGCAGCCGCTGCCGGCCGGTGTAGAGCACGATGGGCGCCGCGATGAACACCGAGGAGGAGGTGGAGAGCACCACGCCGAACAGCATCACCCAGGCGAAGCCGGCGAGCGTCGCGCCGCCGAACAGCGCGAGCGGCAGCACCGCCAGCATCAGCGTCATGGAGGTGCCGAGCGTGCGGTTCAGCGTCTCGTTGATGGAGAGGTCCACCACCTCGTTCAGCGGCATCACCTTGTAGCGCCGCAAGTTCTCGCGCATGCGGTCGTAGATGACGACCTTGTCGTTCACCGAGAAGCCGATGATGGTCAGCACCGCGGCGATGGTGGTCAGGTTGAACTCGATCTGGAACAGCACCATGAAACCGATGGTCTTGGTGGTGTCCAATATCAGCGTGATGACGGCGGCGAAGCCGAACTCCCAGTCGAAGCGGATCCAGATGTAGACCATCATCGCCAGCAGCGAGAGGCCAAGCGCGATCAGACCGCCCTGAAACAGCTCGGCCGAGATGCGGTTGCCCACCGCCTCCACCCGCAGCACCCGCAGGCCGGCCTGCGCGCCCTCGAGCGCCGCGCGCACCTGGTTGACCACGGCCTGGGTCTGCGCCTCCTGGGCCGGCGCGGGCACGCGGACCAGCACGGTGTTCTCGTCGCCGAAGCGCTGCAGGCCGATGTCGCCGGCGCCGAGGCCCGCCACCGCGGCGCGCATCGCGGGCAGGTTGGCGGCTTCGGGCGTGCGGACCTCCATGATGATCCCGCCCTTGAAGTCGATGCCGCGCTCCAGCCCCGGGTAGAAGGCGCCGCCCACCGAGGCGACCGACAGCACCGCCGAGACGATCAGCCCCACCGTGGCACCCTTCATGAAGGGAATGCGCGTGAGGTCGGGCACGATGCGGAACAGCGGGCGGCGCAGGCGTTCCGCCAGCCCCGCGCCGCGCTTCTCCACCACCGGCAGGTCCTTCGGGCGGGTCGAGCGATACCACCACACGGTGAACAGGCGGGTCAGCACCGTCGCCGTCCACATCTGCGCCAGCGTGCCGATGGCCACCGTCACCGCGAAGCCCTTCACCGGGCCGGAGCCGAAGGCGTAGAGGAAGCCCATGGCGATGAGGTTCGTGAGGTTGGCGTCCAGGATGGTGCCCGATGCCTTGGTGTAGCCCGTCTCCAGCGCCGAGAGCGGCGAACGGCCGTTCTTCACCTCCTCGCGGATGCGCTCATTGATCAGGATATTGGCGTCGAGCGCGGTGCCCAGCGTCAGCACGATGCCCGCGATGCCGGGCAGGGTGAGGGTGGCTTCCAGCAGCGACATGGCCGCGATGAGCAGCAGGATGTTCACGCCGAGCGCGATGTTGGCGATCCAGCCGAACAGCCCGTAGGCGAAGCCCATGTAGAGGAAGACGAAGACGAAGCCGGCGGCGAGGCTGAGCAGCCCCGCGCGGATCGCGTCCTCGCCCAGCTCCGGCCCCACGGTGCGTTCCTCCACCACGGTCAGGGGCGCGGGCAGGGCGCCGGCGCGCAGCAGCACGGCCAGGTCATTGGCGGTGCGGACGGTGAAGCTGCCGCTGATCTGCCCGCGGCCGCCGGTGATGGGCTCGCGGATCACGGGGGCCGTGATGACCTTGTCGTCGAGCACGATGGCGAAGGGCCGGCCCACATTGGCCCGGGTGATGTCGGCGAAGCGGCGGGTGCCCAGGCTGTCGAAGCTGAAATTCACCACCCATTCGCCGGTGCGGTTGTCCTGCGCCGCGCGGGCGTCGTTCAGGTTGGCGCCATCCACCTCGATGCGGCGGCGCACGGCGAAGCGCTCGCCCGTCGTCTCGCCGGCCAGGAACATGACGCCCGGGGGCGCCACGAGGGCTTGGAGGTTGGCCGTCTCGTCCAGCAGATGGAAGGTCATCCGCGCTGTGCGGCCGAGCAGGTCCTTGATGCGCTGGGGGTCTTCCACGCCGGGCAATTGCACGAGGATGCGGTTCTGGCCCTGGCGGGCGATGAGCGCCTCGGCCACGCCCGTCTCGTCGATGCGCCGGCGGACGATCTCGATGGATTGTTCCACCGCGTTGGTGGCCTTGGCGCGCAGCCCCGCCTCGGTGATGGTGGCGGTGATGGTGCCATCGGCCGCGGCCGAGACCTCCATGTCCGGCTGCTGGTTGCCGGCGCTGACGGTGATGGGGTTGGCCAGTTCGCGGATGATGCGCAGCGCGGCGTCGCGCTGGTTCGCGTCGGTGATGCGAAGCTGCACGCGGCGCTGCTCGGCCTGGGCGGTAAGGCCGGTGTAGGCGATGCGCGGCGTGGCCTGACCCATCCCACGCCTGGTGCCCTCCACCACCGCCTCCAGCCGCTCGCGCAGCAGGACGGAGGTGTCCACCTCCAGCAGCAGGTAGGAGCCGCCGCGCAGATCGAGGCCCAAATTCACCTGGCGCATGGGGAACCATTCGGGGGCGGAGGCGCGCGGGAACAGGTTGGGCAGGCTGACCAGCAGCCCGGCCAGGCAGACCGCCAGGATCGAGATCGTCTTCCAACGCGAAAAATACATCATGTGCCCGTGCAGCCCCGTGTGCGCGCCCCGTGTGCGCGGCGGGAACTTGACGAGTGGGAGGGGGGGTTGCAAGTGTGGGGGGAGGGGGGGCTGCGAGCCTGCGCGGGTCAGGCTAGGCAGCCTGCACCATGTCCCTTCGCATCGGCGTCCTTGGCGCGGGCTATTTCGGCCGCTTCCACCTCCTCAAGCTGGCCCGCGCGCCTGGCGTGCGCCTTGTGGGGCTGCACGACGCGGACCCAGCCCGGGCCTCGCTGGTGGCCGCCGAGGCGGGCTGCACGGTGCTGGGGCCCGAGGCGCTGATCGCCGCCAGCGACGCCGTGGTCATCGCCACCCCCACCCGCTTCCATGCCGCCCTGGCGACATGGGCGCTGGAGGCGGGGCGGCATGTCTTCGTGGAAAAGCCCATCGCCGCCAGCACGGCCGAGGCCGAGGCGCTGGTGGCGCTGGCCGCCGCGCGGGGCCTGAAGCTGATGGTGGGGCATATCGAGCGCCATTCCGCCGCCATCCGCACCCTGCGCGCCAGCCTCGGCACGCGGCGGCTGAACGCCATCGAGGCGGTTCGGGTGGCGCCGTTCCGGCCGCGCAGCCTGGATGTCTCGGTGGTGCTGGACCTGATGATCCATGACCTCGACCTCATTCTCTCCCTCGTGCCGGCGCCGCTCACCGAGGTGCGTGCCGTGGGCGGTGCGGTGATGACCGCGCTGCCCGACTGGGCGGTGGCGCAACTGCGATTCGCCGACGGCACCCAGGCGCAGGTGACGGCCAGCCGCGTCGCCGTAGGGCTGGAGCGGCGTTTGCGGGCCATGGGGCCGGAGGGCGAGTTGAGGGTGGACTTCCTGGCGCGCAGCCTGGAAGCCCTGGCGCCGGGCGGTGCGAACCCCGTCGAGCACATGCCCGGCTGGGGGGTGGAGCGCCATTCCTGGACCGACCATGACAGCCTGGAGGCGCAGCACGCGGCCTTCGTGGCCGCCATTCGCGACGGCGCCCCGCACGAGGCCGATGGCGCGGCCGGCCGGGCGGCGTTGGACGCGGCGCTGAGGGTCGAGGCGTGCCTCGCGGGATGAGGGAGGCGTGCCTCGCGGAATGAGGGAGGCGTGCCTCGCGGGATGAGAGTGACCGAGTTGCTTGCTGCACCCGCAGGGCACCATAATATCCCGAAGGCAATGTTTGCCGCTGGATGCGGGCTCCGCCAAAAGCGGTCCGCCTGAGAGGAAGAAATGGACGTCGGAAGTTTGGTGACCCTCGGGATCATCGTGCTGCTGCTCATGGCATCGGCCCTGTTCTCCGGCACCGAGACGGCGTTCACCGCGGCAAGCCGCGCCTTCGTCTTGCGCCGGGCGCGCGAGGGCGACCGCCGCGCCACCCGCCTTTCCGCCCTGACCGACCGCAAGGAGCAGGTGGTCGCCGCTATCCTCGTCGGCAACAACCTGGTCAACACCACCGCCACCGCCCTGGCCTCGGCCCTGCTGATCACCTGGTTCGGCGAGGGCGGCGTGGTCTACGCCTCGCTGGCGATGACGGCGCTGCTGGTCATTTTCTCAGAGGTGCTGCCCAAGACGGTGGCCCTGCGCGGGCCGGACAACGCGGCCCTGCGCCTGACGCCGCTGTTGGCCATCGTGATGACCGTGCTGGGCCCGGTGGCGCGCGGGGTGAACTGGATCGTGCGCCGCACGCTCGCGCTGTTCGGCGTGCAGGCGCCCGGTGCCGAAAGCCCCGGCATCACCGAGGATGAGCTGCTCGGCGCCATCGAGCTGCACGGCATGGGCCAGAAGGGCGAGGCCGACCTCGCCGCCATGGAGGAGCGCCGCATGCTGCGCGGCGTGCTGGCCCTCGATGACATGAGCGTGCGCGACGTGATGACCCACCGCTCGCGCGTGGTGGCGCTCGATGCCGACCGGTCGCCCGCCGAACTGCTCACCCAGCTGCTCGAACAGCCGCATGCCCGCCTGCCGCTGTGGCGGCGCAATGGCGAGGAACTGGTCGGCATCATCAACGCGCGCGACGTGCTGCGCGCCCTGCACGCGGCCGGGGGTGACGCCACGCGCCTCGACCTCGCGGCCATCGCCACGCCGGCCATGGTGATCAGCGAAACCCGGCCCATCCGCGCGCAACTCCAGGACTTCCGCAAGACGCCCAACCGCCTGGCCATCGTCGTGGACGAATACGGGACCATGAAGGGCATCGTCACCCTGGAGGACATCCTGGAAGTGGTCGTGGGCCAGATCGCGGAACGCGGCGAGGCCATCCTCTCGGACCTGGCCGGAAGCGGCACCGTCGAAGTTCGCGGCGATGTGCGGGTGCGCGACCTCAACCGCGAACTGGGCTGGCAATTGCCGGAAACAGAAGCGGCCACCCTCGGCGGCCTCGTCGTCGCACGCCAGCGCGGGGTTCCGCCCGTGGGGCTGGACCTGACCCTGGACGGCTACAACATCCGCGTCCTCGAACGCCGCGGCCTGCGTATCGATCGCCTCACCGTGCGCCCGCCGGAGATGGCGGTGCCCGGATAGGGCGGCGGCCGCCCCGCCGGGCCACACCCTCGGCGCGTTGGACGGCGCAACCTCCGCCATCATCTCCGTGCGGCAGGCCGCCCGCCGTCGTCCTGCCTCGCCCGCCCCACATGCCGCGTGACAGTGGGGGAACAGCCGTGGCAGGTTTTTACCATGGCCGCGACACATCGGAGCTTTGCGGAATTCTGGCCGCACTACCTGCGCGAGCACGCCCATCCGACCACGCGCAGGGTGCATGCGGCGGGCACCGCGATCGGGCTCGTGCTGGTCCTGCTCGGCATCCTGGCAGGCCCCTGGTGGCTCATCCTGCTGGGCGTGGTGGCGGGGTATGCCTTCGCATGGCTGTCGCACATGTTCATCGAGCGTAACCGCCCCGCCACCTTCACCTACCCGACCTGGTCTCTCCTCGCAGATCTGCGGATGGCGTGGCTGATGGCGACGGGCCGCCTGGATGCGGAACTGCGCCAGGCAGGGATCACGCCGGCACTCTGACGCACGGGCGCGGGGAGGCGGGCCGCGGGTTTCCGGAAGCGGCGCCCGACAACCTCGTGTAGCATGTTGAGGCGATGGCCCGGGCGGGGGCACGCACAGGGGCGGCTCCATGGGCATCACCACCGACATCCTGCTGCCGGTCGTGCTCTTCGCGATCATGTTCTCCCTCGGCCTCGGGCTGCGCTGGGCGGACTTCCGGCGGATTGCGGCGCAGCCGCGCGAGTTCCTGGTGGGCATGGTCGCGCAATTGTTGCTGCTGCCGGCCGTGGCCTTTGCCATCGCCCTGCTCTGGGCTCCGGAGCCCGCCCTGGCCGTTGGCCTGATGATCATCGCCGCCGCGCCAGGTGGCGTCGCCTCCAACCTGCTGACCCGCTATGCTGGCGGCGATACGGCGCTGTCGGTGACGATGACGGCGGTGGCGAGCCTCGCGGCCGTGGTCACGGTGCCGCTCGTCGTCGTCTTCTCGCTCGAGCATTTCGTCGGCGCCACGGCCACGGCGGACATGTCCACCAGCGGCATCGCGCTGCGGATGTTCACCATCGTGGCCGTGCCGGTCGGGCTCGGGATGGCGCTGCGGGAGGTCCGGCCGGCGCTCGCCACGCGCTGGGAGCCGGTCGCGGCAAGGGTTTCGGGGGGCCTCTTCGCCCTCGTGCTCGCGGCGGCGTTCTGGGTCGAGCGGGAGAACATCCTGGCCTATTTCGCGGCCGCGGGCCTCGCCGCCCTGGCGCTCAACGGCACCATGATGGCGCTGGCCTTCTGGGGCGCCATCCTGCTTGGCTGTCGGCGGCCGCAGCGGATCGCATTGTCGCTCGAATGCGGCTTGCAGAACGGCACGCTCGCGCTCGCCGTCGTGGCGGCACTCGGGCTCGGGCCGAGCTACAGCGTGCCCGCGGCGATCTACAGCCTGCTGATGTTCGTGACCGCGCTCGCCTTCGTGGCGGTCGTGCGCCGGGGCGGCAGCGCGGTCCCCGCCGGGGCCGCCTGAAGGGGGCCGCGCGGGGAGGTCGCTCCGCGCCGGCCCCGGGCGCCCATGCCGGACCAGGATCCGCAAAAACGGGTCACCGTCCAGCCCTTGTTGAGCCAGCCCTTGTTGAGCCAGCCCTTGTCGGGCCAGCCCTTGTCGGGCCAGCCCTTGTCGGGAGGGTGCCTTACCGCTGCGGCGTTTCCGCCTTGGCGGATCGCCATTCAATGCCGGCGCAGCAGCTTGCCTGGCAGCGCCCCGGTGGGGCGGCCGTCGCGGTGGGTTATGATGCCGCGCTTGAGGGTGGCACGGTAGCCCTTCGCACCTTGCAACAGGCGCCGCCCACCGGCCGGCAGGTCGTGGATCATCTGCGGCTGGGGCAGGGCCAGTTCGTCTTCGGCGATGAGGTTGAGGTCGGCCAGCATGCCGGGGGCGAGGACGCCGCGGTCGGTCAGGCCCATGGCGCGCGCGGTGTCGCTCGTCTGGCGCCGGACGAGTTCTTCCATGGGGAAGCCGCGCTTGGACCAGTGCATGAGGGTGAAGGTGGGGAAGCTGCCGTCGGAGACGAAGCCGACATGCGCGCCGCCATCGGAGAGGCCCACGATGGCGTGCGGGTGGCGCAGGCATTCCGCTGATGCATCAAGCGTGTAGTCGGCGAAGTTTGTCAGCGGTGCGAAGATGAAGGCGCTCCCGTCGCCGGTGCTGAGGAGGTCGTAGGCCACTTCTTCCGGCTTGCGGCCCTCGCGTTCGGCCTGGGCTTCGAGGCTGGCTTCGCGGGGCGGAGCGTAGTCCGGCGGGTCGCCGAAGGGGAACATGCGTGCCCAGTGCAGCCGGGTGATGAGGGGAAAGTTGGAGCCGGCGATGCGGTCCTCGGAGAGGATGGCGGCGCGGGTCGCGGGCTCACGCATGGCGGCGGCGCGCTCGGCCGGCGGCAGGTGGGCGATGGCGCGGTAGGAGGGGCAGCCGGAGAAGGGGTTTTGCGACCCCACCAGCCCCATCAGGATGCCGATGGGTCGCGGCGGGAAGACCGGGCGGATGTCGAGGCCGCCCTCGGCCGCGTCCTCGGAGAGCGCCAGGAGTTCCTTCCACGCCTCGGTGCGGTCATGGCGGGCGGTCAGGCTGAACACGATGGCCTGGCCCGAGGCGGCAGCCACGCGGCGCACGATCGCGAATTCCGTCGCCGGGTCCGGCGTGTTCCAGTCGGAGACGAGTTCAAGCAACCCGCCCCCGCCCTCCGCCATCCCGGCGGCCAGGCCGATGAGTTCCTCCTCCTGCGCCTTCAGGGTCGGCGTCGGGTCGCCGGCCAGGGTCTTGTGGCTGATGGTGCGCGAGGTGCTGGCGCCGAAGGCACCGGCGGCGACCGCCTCGGCCGTGATGGCGCGCATGCGGGCGATGTCGTCGGCGGTGGCGTTCTCAAGCCGCAGCGCCCGCTGGCCCATGACATGGACGCGCACCGCGCCATGCGGCAGCAGGGCCGCGATGTCGATGTCGCGCGGCTTGCGGTCCAGCGCGTCGAGATACTCGGGAAAGCTCTCCCAGGACCAGTTCAGCCCCTCATGCAGCACGGGGCCGGGGATGTCCTCCACGCCCTCCATGAGTTCGATCAGGGTGCCGCGGTCCTCTTCGCGGCAGGGCGCGAAGCCCACGCCGCAATTGCCCATCAGCGCCGTGGTGACGCCGTGCAGGGAGGAGGGGGCGAGGTGCGAATCCCACACCGCCTGGCCGTCGTAATGGGTGTGGATGTCCACGAAGCCGGGGGTGACCAGCAGGCCCTGGGCGTCGATCTCCTCGCGGCCGGTGCCGGGGATGGTGCCGACAGCGGTGATGGTCTCGCCGTCAATGGCGATGTCGGCCTGGAAGCCGGGGGCGCCGGTGCCGTCCAGCACCCAGCCGTTGCGGATGACGAGGTCGTGGCTCATGACTTTCCTCCCCGGATCAGGCGGCCGGGCAGGGCGCCCGTGGCCTCGCCGTTCTGATGGACCACCTGGCCCGAAACCAGTGTCGCGGCATAGCCGCGCGCCCCCTGCACCAGGCGCTTGCCGCCGGCGGGCAGGTCGTAGCGCATGTTGGGGCGTTCGATCGCGAGTCGTTCGAAATCAATGACGTTCACGTCGGCCTTGAGACCGGGCGCGAGCCGCCCACGGTCATGCAGCCCGAGTGCGGTGGCATTGTCGGACGTGAGCCGCTTGACCACGAACTCCACCGGCAGCTTGGCGCCGCGGGCGCGGTCGCGCGCCCAATGGGTCAGCATGTGGGTGGGTGCGGAGGCGTCGCAGATATATCCGACATGCGCCCCGCCATCGCCCAGGCCCATGAGGGTGTGGGGGTGCGTCACCATCTCGCGGATGGCGTCCAGATTGCCGTCGGCGTAGTTCAGCAAAGGCCGGTTCAGGATGGCGCGGCCGCCTTCCTCCAGCATCCAGTCGTAGCAGAGGTCCTCGGGGTCGCGGCCCATGGCGCGGGCCTGTTCCAGCACGGAGGTCTCGGGCGCCGGCTCGTAGTCCATCGTCAGCTTGTAGATGCGGGCGTAGTTGTTCAGGCGGGCCTTCAGCGCCGGGTCGGTGGGTTCCGCCAGGATGCGGGCGCGGCGCGCCGGGTCGCGCAGGGCGGCGGCGCGGGCATCGATGGGCAGGTGGGCCACCTCGCGGTAGCCGGCGCGCGTGAGGAAGGGGTGCTGCGACAGCTCCCAGCCGAACATCAGCCCGACGGGGCGGCCCATCACCTGGCCGGTGATCTTCAGGCCCTCGGCGTTCGCCTTGTCCACCTGCTGCAGGATCCAGCGCCAGAAATCCGGCTTGGACTCGCGCTGCAGCAGCGAGAAGGTCATGGAGCGGCCGGACAGGCGCAGGACGCGCATAAGGCGGTCCCATTCCTCCTCGGCGGGTTCGTCGAAGTCGGAGATCAACTGCATCCAGCCGCCGCCCAGGCCGCGGGCGATCTCGGCCAGTTCGATCTCGGCCGCACCCAGGGTGGGGGTGGGCTCGCCCGCCAGCGTCTTGTGGGCGATGGCGCGCGAGGTGGAGAAGCCCAGCGCCCCGGCCGCGATCCCCTCGCGCGCGAGGCGCGCCATCTCGGCGCGATCGGCTTCGGTGGCGGGTTCGCGCTCGAAGCCGCGCCGGCCCATGACGTGCACGCGAAGCGCGGCATGCGGCACCTGGGTCGCGATGTCCATGTCGTAGGGGCGGCTGTCCAGCGCGTTCAGGTATTCGGGGAAGCTCTCCCAGTTCCAGGGAAGTCCTTCCGTCAGAACCACTTCCGGGAGGTCTTCCACACCTTCCATGAGCTTCACCAGCATGTCGCGCGCCTCGGGCCGGCAGGGCGCGAAGCCCACGCCGCAATTGCCCAGCAGCGCCGTCGTCACGCCATGCAGCGAGGAGGACAGGATTTCCGAGGTCCAGGTCGCCTGGGCGTCGTAATGGGTATGGATGTCCACGAAGCCGGGCGTGACCAGCTTGCCGCGCGCGTCGATCTCGGGCGTGCCGCGCGGGGCCTGGATGTGGCGCTCCACGGCGGCGATCCGGTCGCCCGTGATGGCGATGTCGGCCTCG
>JBHYDO010000062.1:0-18027 GCA_051860645.1 Roseococcus sp. | reverse complement strand
CGTGGACGGCGTCATCATCCTGGGCGGCGCGGTCGAGCAGGCGCTGACCGAGGGCCGCGGCATCCCTGCGCTGAACGGCGCCGCCGAGCGCATGACCGAGGCAGTGGCGCTGGCCCGGCTGCGCCCCGAGGCGCGCATCGTCTTCACCGGCGGCTCCGCCGCCCTCGCTCCCGGCCAGATGAGCGAGGCCGATGTGGCGCGGCGCCTCTTCGCCGCGCTGGGGCTGGAGGGCGAGCGCGTGCTCTACGAGGACCGCTCCCGCAACACCTGGGAGAATGCGCGGCTGACGCGGGAGATGGTGAACCCCGCGCCGGGCGGAACCTGGCTGCTGGTCACCTCCGCGAGCCACATGCCGCGCTCGATCGGTGCCTTCCGCCGGGCGGGCTGGGATGTGGTCGCCTGGCCGGTGAACTACTCCACCCGCCCGGGTGGCGAGGGCTGGTTCGACCCTCCCTTCTCGTTCCGCCTCGGCCAGGCGGAATGGGCGGCGCGCGAATATGTGGGGCTGCTGGCCTATTGGCTGCTGGGCCGGACCAGCGCGCCGTTTCCCGCCCCGTGAGCCGACCGCGGGTGACGCGGGGCAACCCAGGGTCCGGGATGTCGCGGCAGGCAGGCTCGGGGTGCCCGGGGGTTCTCCCCCTTCGCGGCGGACTTCCTGACCGAGTTCACCATCCTGCTGGTCTCCTCGACCGCGTGGCAAAGCTGCTCAGCTTCCTGGCGAACACGGCGGGGCTGGCGAGCGCGGCGCGCAAACCGCATGCCGCGCTGGGCGACGGTGATCTCCTGGCGTGTCCTGGTGTTGTTCCGGGCGCCCGGGCAGATGCTGCTGGGGACGCTGGGGGTGGGTCTCGATGCCATCCGCAGGGCGGGCCCGCTCGTGCTGCTGCTTTTCGCTCTGTCCATGAGCTTCGACACGGTGCAGACCCTGCCGCCCACCAAGCCCGGCGTCTCGCCCATGGAGCGCGCCGTCTTCCCGCTGGCCATGCCCTCCATCGCAGGGCCGGGCACCATGCTCACCGTGGTGGTGCTCGGCGACACGAACCGCTTCAACCGGGCCGAGCAGGGCGGCACCGCGCTGGCGCTGCTGCTGGTCCTCGTCCTGGTCTACCTCGTGATGCGCTTCGCCACGCCGCTCGTGCACCTGCTGCGCCGCGCTGGCATCAGCACCCTCTCGCGCTTGACGGGCCTATCCTGGCGGCCGTGGCGGTGGAGGGCATGGTGGCCTCCTTCCTCGGCATCCGGCGCGCACTACAGCTCCAGGATGCGCTCCGGCGCGGCGCGGCCGCGCAACAGGTCCCACAGGCCGCGCATGTTGCCTCGGAAGCGGCCCCAGCGGTCCACCTCGGGCTCCGGTCGGGCGCTGCGCAGCAGGTTGATCAGGCAATGCCGCGCGGCCGACGGGATGGCGTGGTTCCACGGAAAGCTGCCCTTCCGCGCCAGGTAGATCGGGTTCACCACCTGGCTGTAGCCCAGCCGCACCCCCGGCACTCGGCCCGACTTCACGCCCAGATGCACGCCCCGCGCCCCCGCCAGCCGCAGGATCTCGCCGTGCGGCAGCAGGCGTCGGGTGAGGTCGATGTCCTCATACCAGGCATAGAGCGGCAGGCGTTCGTCGAAGCGCAGGCCATGCGCGCGCATCGGGGCCAGCCGGACGGCCATGTTGCAGCCATAGCCGTTGAAGTGCGGCGCGGCCGCGAGCGGATCCGCGGGCGGCACGTCGCCCGCCAGGATCGCCCGCCCCTCCGCCACGGAAAGGCCCGGCCCCTTCGCGCCATCGGCGATGACGGTGCCGGTGGCGACCGCGCAACCGGGGTGGGCCAGCATCACCGCCTCCAGCATGGCCAGCCATTCCGGCGCGGGCAGGAAGTCGTCGTCGAGATAGAGCAGCAGGTCGCAACCCGGCACGGCGTCCAGAATGCGGTTGCGTTGGCGCGGCAGGCCGCCGGGGTTCTGCGTCAGGAACTCCACGCCGGGGAAGCGGACGGGCAGGTCGGCCACATCCTCCGGCGTCACATGGCAGACCAGGACGCGGTCGGGCGCGCGGGCCTGCCGGTCGAGTTCGGCCAGCACCTCGCCCAATATGGCGGGCCGCCCGCGCGTCGCGATGCCGATGGCGATCTTCACGCAAGAGGCTCCAGCGGCGCG
The DNA here is from genome assembly GCA_051860645.1 of Roseococcus sp. Lineage (GTDB taxonomy): Bacteria > Pseudomonadota > Alphaproteobacteria > Acetobacterales > Acetobacteraceae > Roseococcus. The sequence continues at coordinate 15,882 of JBHYDO010000062.1, read as the reverse complement.
GGCCAGGGCAGGGGGCGGGCGGCCATGCCCTGGGTGCGGCCGACCAGGCTCGCCAGGTAGTAGCGCGCATGCAGCACCCGCCCCCGCGCGAGCGACAGCAGCGCCCCGCCCAGCGGCCGGTAGAGAAAGGCCGCGCGAACGCCCATCGGCACCGGGTGCCGGCGCAGCGCGAAGCCCAGGCCCAGCCCATAGCGCCCGGCCCGCGCGACGGCTTCGGGCGTGAGGCGCTTGTCGGGGTGGATGACGCGCAGCGCGGGGTCATAGCGCGCGGCGTGGCCGGCATGGAGCGCGCGGCAGACGAGGTCGTTGCCCTCGGCGCTGCCGAAGCGCGCGCCCGGCCCCATGGCCTCGTCCAGCCCACCCAGCGAAAGCGCCACGTCGCGCCGCAGCCAAAGGTTGAACTCGATGACGCTGGTCCAGACATTTCCCAGCGTGAGCGGCCCGGCCTGGGTGTTCCAGCGGCCGGAACCCAGGCCACCCTCCGGCGTGGCCGCCGGCCCGCTCAGCGCCACCAGCGCGGGCTCGGCGTCGAAAGCCGCGCGCACGCGGGCCAGCGTGCCGGGCGGCAGCAGGCAGTCATCATCGGGAAAGGCCACGAGGTCGCCGCGCGCATGGCGCAGCCCGAGGTTGCGGGACGCATTGGCGTGCGGCCGGGGCGCACGCAGGTGGCGCAGGGGCAGCCGGGGCGCCCATTCCGCCACCAGCGCCTCCAGCCGCGCATCGGCGTTCTGGTCCACCAGGATGACCTCGAACGGGGTGTCCTGCGCGGTCAGGCTGTCGAACAGCGCGCCGATCTCGGCGACACGGCCCAGCGTCGCCACCACGAGCGAGATCATGCCGCGTACCTCGCCACCACTTCGCGCAGCCCGGCGCGGAATTGCGGAATGCCGAAGCGCTCGGCATTGGCGCGGCAGGCGGCGGGGGTGAAGCGCGCCTCCTCCGCCACGAAGCGGCGGATGGCGGCGGTGAGGCTTTCCACCGTCTGCTCCGCGAAGGTGAGGCCGCCGCCCTCTGTCACGATGTCGCCCGCTCCGCCCCGCCCGAAGACGATGAGCGGCGCGCCGCAGGCCTGCGCCTCCACCATGCCGATGCCGAAATCCTCCTCGGCCGGAAAGACGAAGGCGCGGGCCGATTGCAGCAGGGCCACAAGCTCCGCCTGCGGCACCCGGCCACGGATCTCGATGTTGGGGGCGCCCGCGGCCGCCGCGCGCACGCGTTCGGCCGATGGCCCATCGCCGGCAATGACCAGGCGCAGGTCGGGCAGGGCGCGGAAGGCCTCGGCCACCAGCTCCACCCGCTTGTAGGCCACCTGCCGGCCCGCAACGACGAAATGCGGGCGCGGGCCGTTGGCGAGGGGAAAGGCCTCGATGTCCACGGGCGGGTGCAGCACCTCCGCCTCGCGCCGCCACACCTTGCCGATGCGCGCCTGGATGTAGCGGGAATTGGCCAGGATCACGTCGGGCCGCGCCGCACTCGCCTGGTCCCACAGGCGCAGCCGGTGCAGCAGCCAGCGCGTGTAGAGCGACTTCGCGCCGCGCGTCAGGCCCGATTGCTCCAGGTATTGCGCCTGCAGGTCCCAGGCATAGCGCAGCGGCGAATGGACGTAGCTGATGTGCGTGGTGCCCGGCCCCGTGATCACGCCCTTGGCCACCGCGTGCGACGACGAAAGCACCAAGTCGTAGCCGCGCAGGTCGAACTGCTCCACGGCGATGGGCATCAGCTGGAGATAGTTGCGGAAGCGTTTGCGGGCGAAGGGCATACGCTGGAGGAAGCTGGTGCGCGGCACCTTGCCCTGGAGGAAGCCGCGCTCGGCCTCGGGCAGGAAGTCCACCAGGGCGAAGAGGTCGGCGTCCGGATGGCAGGCGATCATCTGCTCCAGCACGCGCTCGCTGCCGGCGTAGTTGTCCAGCCATTCGTGGATGATGGCGGTCTTCATGTGGTGATGAACCCCAGCAGCCGCCGCGCGGCCGCCTCCCAGGAGAAGCCCGCGGCGCGGGCGCGGCCGGCGGTGATGAGCGCGTTGCGTTGGGCGGGACCCGCGGCGAGTGTTGCGATGGCCTCGCCCAGCGCCTCGGGGGCGTCGGGGTCGAACCACAGCGCGGCCTCGCCGCAGACCTCGGGCACGGCACCGGCGCGCGCGGCGATGACGGGGCAGCCGCACCACATGGCCTCCAGCGGCGGCAGGCCGAAGCCCTCGTAGCGGGAGGGGAACAGCAGCGTCAGCGCGCCTTCGTAGAGCGCGCGGAGTTCGGCATCGCTGACGCGGCCGAGCGCGCGGACCTCGCCGCCCGAATCCGCTTCGCCCGCGCGGAACACGGCCGAATCCTTCGCACCCGCCACCGCCAGCACGAGGCCCTGCGCGGCCATGGCGCGGCGCACGATGCCGAGGTTCTTGTGCGCGGCCCCGGTGCCGATCACCAGCGCGTAGCCGCCCGGCGCCAGCCCGTGGCGTGCCAGCACAGCCGTGTCGGCGGGTGCGCGGAGGATGTGCTCGCCGCCCTCCAGCGTCACCCCGATGCCGGCGCGCGGGATGCACAGCGCGGCGGCGATGCGCCCCGCGGAAAACTCGGACACGCTGAGGATCCGCGCCCCCCGCGCCGCCAGCCCGCGCTGCATCACGCGGTACCAGAGGCGGAACTTCCAGCCGTAGCTCTCGGGTGTGTCGAACACGCCGGCATCATGGATCACCACCGCCTGCCGCCGCCCGGCCAGCAGCGGGCCCGTGTTGCCGAGGTTCAGCAGCGTGCCCTGCGCGGCGCGCGGCAAGGCCCACTGCTCCCAGCCCTGGCCGCCGCGCGTGCCGAGGTGGCGCGGCGCGAGGTGCGGAAAGGCGTCCAGCTCCGCCGTCCCGGGCGGGGCGAGCAGGGTGATGGGCGGCGCCTCGCCGCGCGCGGCCAGCGCATCGAGGGCCAAGGCCATCTCGCGCGCATAGCGCTGCACGCCGGTCACGCCCTGGGTGAGGAAGCGCCCGTTCAGCGTGATCATGGGCGGAGCAACTGGCGCGCGGCCCAGGGGCGGCGCAACAGGGGGGCCAGGGCACGGCGTTCCTCGGCCGGGAGGCCCGCGATGGCGAGGCCCGCCGCCAGCGCGAAGCCCAGCAGAGCCACCCCGGCCGACCATGCGCCCTCCGGGACGAGCGCGGTCGCGGCCAGCGCAAGCGCGGCGGCCCCCAGTGCGGGCAGCAACGCACGCGGCGCGGCGGCGGCAGCGGGATAGAGCCTGGCCGCGAAATACAGCTTGCCCCCCGCATCGGCCGCGGCGCGCAGCGCCCAGGCCAGCGCGGCACCCTGGATGCCGAAGGCCCAGAGCAGTGCCACCGACAGCGGCAGGAACACGACCAATTGCGCCACCATGAACTTGGCCGTCACGTCCGGCCGGCCGATGGCGTCGAGCAGCGCGTTCGGCGCATAGGCGAGGCAGGAGAAAAAGATGCCGCCGGCCAGAATCCGCAGCACCATGGCACTCTCGGCCGCGAAGCCGGCGCCGAGCCAGAGCCAGAGCGCCGTCTCGCCAAAGCCCGCCAGGAGCAGGCAGGGCGGCAGCGTCAGCAGCATGATCAGCAGCGCGCCGCGCCGCAGCAGCCCCGCCGTCGCCTCGGGCAGCAGGCGGAAGGCGGAGGCCATGGCCGGCAGCAGCGCCTGCGCCACCGCCACGGGGATGATCCACATCCGCAGCACGAGGTCGAGCGGCGTCGCGTAATAGGCCACCGCCGCCAGCGTCAGCACCGCGCCGATGAGGAAGCGGTCGGTGTAGATCAGCGCCTGGTTCATCATGGAGGACGCCGTCATCCACCCGCCGATGCGCAGCAGAGGCAGCACCAGCAGCGGCGAACCCAGGCTGAGCCGCGGCAGCAGCCCCCGGCACAACCAGGCATAGGAAAGCGTGTTGGCCAAGCGGCAGGCCACCAGCGCCAGCATCACCCCCACCAGGCTCTGCCAGAACACCAGCACGATGACGGGGCCCAGATAGTACATCGCCGCCACCGGGATGGTGACGAGGTTGGCCGCCCGGAACCGCTGATGCGCGGCCAGCACGCCCCAGAGTGCGGCGTTCAGCACCACCAGCGGTGCCGCCACGGCGAGAATCCGGAAGGCCGACAGCGCCTCGGCCTGCAACGCCTCGGGCACGTTCAGCGCCGAGCCCATGAGCCATGGCAGCACCGTCCAGAGCACGCCGGCACCGAGCGCGGCAAATCCCGCCAGCGCCGCCATGGCGGTGCCGACCAGCCGGCCGGTGGCCGCGTCCTCGTGCGGGGTGTCGGCCGTCATGCGTTCGGAGAGCGCGCGGGTCAGAGCCGGACCCACCCCCAGGTCGAAGATGCCGAAGACGCCGACCAGGGCCAAGGCGAGCGTGAACAACCCCCACCGCTCCAGCCCCATCTGGGAAACCAGCAGGGGTGTCAACGTCAGGGCCAGCAGTAGGGGCAGGCCCCGGCCCAGCCCGTTCCAGACCATGCCGGACAGCAGCCGGCCCGCGCCGGCGCGGTCGCGCGCGGTCTCGCTCATTGCAGGGGACCCGGAAGTGACGACGGGGGAAGGTAGCTCAGCAGGCGCCGCGGCGCGACAGGACGGCCATGGGCGTGCGCAGCAGGATGCGAATATCCTGCCACAGCGAGGGCCGCGCCACATAGGCCACGTCGAGCGCCACGCGCTGGGCATAGCTGGTGTCCGAGCGGCCGGAGATCTGCCACAGCCCGGTGATGCCGGGCCGCACGCTCATGTAGTGCGCGGCGGCGGCGCCGTAGAACTGGTCCAGTTCGGCCTGGAGCACCGGGCGGGGGCCGACGAGGCTCATTTCGCCACGCAGCACGTTAATGAGCTGCGGCAATTCGTCGAGCGAGGTGGCGCGCAGGAAGCGGCCGATACGAGTCACGCGGGGGTCGCGGCGAAGCTTGCGGGTGGTCTCCCATTCGGCGCGGGCGTCAGCGTCGCTCGCCAGGAGCGCGTCGAGCTGCGCCTGGCTGTCCACCACCATGGAACGAAACTTCAGGCAGCCGAAGGCATGGCCGCCGCGGCCCACGCGGCGGTGCGCGTAGAGGGCCGGCCCGCCATCGCCGCGCACCAGGAAGGACAGCACCAGCATGACCGGCGCCAGCAGCAGCAGCAGCGTGCCCGCGCCAAGCACGTCCAGGGCGCGCTTGAGAAGGGGCCGCGCCCCGCTGCGCCAGGCGGCGTGCGGAGGGGCCAGCACCATCGAGGGTGCACCATAGCCCGCGCCCATCATGCTCTCGCGGGCGGAGGGGTCGCGTTGCAGGGACGAGAATGCGTCCAGGCCGGGCATCTTGAGCCTTCCGTGACGGGGCGGGGGGGCCCGTCGGGTTGCCGTGGCGGGGGAAGAGATCATCCCTCCCTGACCACGCTGGCCTTATCCGGTTGATCGCAGGCGGCTTTTGGACCCGCCCAAGGCAACATTGTGGCGGCGCACGAATTCCCGGACTTGCCCCCGTGCGACAGGGGTGGCAGGCGAAGGCAGGGGCGGGGATGCGACGAATGACCGGGCGCTTGGCCTATCTGATTTCAGCTTTGCTGGGAGGAATGCTCGCCATCCTCCTGTTCCCCGTGGACTTCATTGCACCAGGAAATGGCCGCGACTGGCATCTGGCGGGCGATGCCGCGCAGCACGCCATTGCCCAGCGACACTTCCTGGCCGATGTCTGGCGGGCGTCACCGCTGGAAGTGGGCACGCTGCTCGGGCTCAATCTGGCGTTTCTCGACGGAATTCCGGCGCTGGCCCTGCCGATCAAGGCATTCGTGCCACAATTGCCCGAGGGCTTCCACGCCATCGGCATCTTCTATGCGCTGGCCTGGCTCCTGCAGCCCTTTGCCGCGGTCTGGGCGCTGCGCGGGGCGGGGGTGCGGGGCTTCTGGCCAGCCATTGCGGTGGCGGTGCTGGCGTTGTCCATGCCGGCTTTCCTTATGCGCTTCGGCCATGCGGCGCTGACCGGCCATTTCGTGATCCTCGCGGCACTCGGTCTGTATTTCCGGCTGCTGCGCGATGCGCGCTGGTGGGCGCTGGCGGTGCCGTTCCAGGTGCTGGCCCTGCTGGTGCATCCCTATCTCGCGCTGATGGCGCTGGCCCTGCTGGCGGCCGTGCCGCTGACGCTGCTGCTGCGGCGGGACGGGCGCTTCGTCGCTGCCGGGCTTGGGGCGGGGGCGGCGCTGGCCGCCATGCTGGGGGCGATGGCGGGCCTTGGCTACTTCGGCGCGGCGGGCGATGGCGGCTTTGGGCAATACGCCATGAACCTGCTCTCGCCCTTCTGGCCCTATCGCTCCTGGTTCCTGGCTGGCCTCGTCACCATCGAAGTGGACGCCACCGGGCATGGCGGCTGGGAGGGCTACAACTGGCTGGGGCTTGGCCTATGGGCGGCCCTGTCGGGCGCGCTTTTGCTCGGGTGGCGCCGGGTCGTCGCGGGGCTGCGCGCCCATCCGGGCCTGGTGCTGGCGCTGGCGGGGCTGACGGCACTGGCCGTCTCGTCGCGCATCGGGCTCGGTGGGGTGATCCTGCTCGACCTTGGCCCTGTGCCGGCCGCGCTGGAACAGTTCCGCGCCTCGGGCCGCTTCTTCTGGCCGGTGGCCTATGCGCTGCTGATCGGCGCCGCGGTGGTGCTCGCAGGGACCGGGCGGCGCGGGCTGTGGGTGCTGGGTGCCTGCGCGCTGCTGCAATTCGCCGATGCGGCGCCCATGCGCCAGGCCTTGCGCGACTGGGCGGGGCAGCGGGCGCCATGGACGGTGGAGGCCGAGGCGCTGCGGCCGGTGTTCCGCGCGGCCGAGCGCGTCACCCTGCTGCCCTCCTGGCCCTGCATCGCGCAGGCGGACGGCGCGGCGCGGGTGCGCATCCTGGAACTGCTGCTGCTGGCGAGCGAGACGCCGCGCCCCGTTAACACCATGTATGCCGCCCGCTGGCGCGAGCCGCCGCGCTGCACCGATGCCGAGGTGGCGGCGACGCCGCTCGCCCCGGGCGAGGTGCGTGTGGCCCTGCCGCAGGCGGCCGGCCTGCTGGGGCGGGAGCTAGCCTGCCTGCCGCTCGGTGACCTGACCGTCTGCCGCTGAGTGCTGGGCGGCGCCGGAGCGGAGGTGCCGCTCGACGATGTAGAGCGGCCTTCCCTTGGTCTCGTTGAAGATGCGCCCGAGGTATTCGCCGATGATGCCCAGCATCATCATCTGCACGCCGCCCAGGAACAGCACCGTCGCCATCAGGCTGGGGTAGCCCGCCACCTCGTTGCCGAACAGCAGGGTGCGGACCAGCAGCTGCGCCATGTAGATGGCGGCGAAGACCGCGACCCCCAGCCCAACATAGGAGGCCAGCTTCAATGGCCCCAGCGTGAAGCTGGTGATGCCCTCGAGCGAGAGGTTCCACAGCTTCCACCAGTTCCACTTCGTGGTGCCCGCCGCCCTTGGCGCCCGCGCATAGGGGACCGCCACCGAGGGGAAGCCCACCCAGGCGAAGAGCCCCTTCATGAAGCGGTGTTGCTCGCGCAGTTGCAGCAGCGCGTCCAGCGCGCGGCGGGAGAGGAAGCGGAAATCGCCAGTGTCGGGCGGCAGGGTGACGCGGCCGCCCACACGCTGCATCAGCCGATAGAAGCCCGCGGCTGTCGCCTTCTTGGCCCAGCTCTCGCCTTCGCGCGCGCTGCGCTGCGCATAGGCCACGTCGAAGCCGCGCCGCCAGGCGGCCAGCAGCTCCGGGATCACCTCGGGCGGGTCCTGCAAATCGGCGTCGATGACCACGACGCCCTCGCTGCCGCGGGCATGGTCGAGGCCGGCCGTCAGCGCGATCTCCTTGCCGAAGTTGCGCGAGAGGTTGACCACGGCCACGCGCGGGTCGCCGGCGGCGAGGCCCATCATCAGCCCGAGCGTGGCATCGCGCGAGCCGTCATTCACATAGACCACCTCCCAGGGCAGGTCCTGGGCGTTCATCACCGCGCTCAGCCGCCGGTGGAATTCCGGCAGCACCTCCTGCTCATTGTAGCAGGGCACCACCACGGAGAGCGCCGGGCGTTGGGTTTCGAAGGGGAGGGCGTCGGGCATGGTAACAGGGATGCCCGGCTTTCATGGTTTTTCCGCGGCGGGAAAACGTCATCCCTGGGCCGCGCGCGCAAGCCAGTGGGCCGCGATGTCGCGCCGCCGGGCCACCCAGATGGCGGGGTTGCCCGCCACATGTGCCAGCACCGCCTCCAGCCCCGCCATCCGCCCCGGCCGGCCGATGATGCGCAAATGCAACCCGATGGAGAGCATTGCGGGTGCCCGCGCGCCCTCCGCCAGCAGCCAGTCCACCGCACCGATACAATACCTGGAAAAGTCCTCCGACTGGACGAAGCCGCCGCCTGGCGAAAAGCGCATGTCATTGGTATCGAAGGCGTAGGGCATGATGACGTGGCTGGATGCGTGAAGACGCGGGAGGTCGTCATCATAGGCGTCGCTGTCGTAGAGGAAGCCGCCATGTTCCAGCAGCAGCCGCCGCGTGTTGGGCGAGGCGGCGGAGCGCGTGTGCCAGCCGACCGGCGCCTCGCCGGTCGCCGCGCGGATGGCGCCCACGGTGGCGGCGATGACCGCGCGCTCGGTCGCCTCGTCCATGTTGGCGTTGCTCTCCCAGCGCCAGCCATGCGCGCTCACCTCGTGGCCCGCCGCACGCGGGGCGGCGGCGAGATGTGGGTTCGCCGCCACCGCGCGCCCGCAGGCCGAGAAGGTGGCCTTCACGCCGTGTCGGTCGAAGGCGTCCAGGATGCGCCACAACCCGGCCCGCGCCCCGTAGGCGTAGTGGGTCTCCATGCAGGGGTCGGGCACGCCCGTCACCTCCTCGCGGATCTCGTGCACGCTCTCATTGCGCGCATCGCCGCTGGCCAGGCTGAGCTCGGCGCCCTCCTCCACATTCACCACGAAGGAGAGGGCGAGGCGCGCGCCGCCCGGCCATCGCGGGTCGGGTGGGCGGCCGGCATGGCCGACAAGGTCGCGGCTTGTCGGGGGCATTCCACCGGGAACGGGCATGGGACATCCTTCGCAGGGGCGAGGGACGGGTTTAGGTTCGCGCCCTGCACAGGAGAAGCCCCCATGCTCACCGCCCAGGCCCAAGGCGTCTGCGTGATCTGCCCCACGCCCTTCCTGCCCGAGGGCGCGCTCGATGAGCGCAGCGCTGCGACCATGACCGAGGCCTATGTGGCGGCCGGCGCCACGGGCCTCACCATCCTTGGCATCATGGGCGAGGCGCCGAAGCTGGATGCCGAGGAATCGCTGCGCCTGGTGCGCATCGTGCTGAAGCACGCGGCGGGGCTGCCGGTGATCGTGGGCGTCTCCGCGCCCGGCTACGCGCCCATGCGTGCGCTGGCGCGGGGTTCCATGGAGGCGGGGGCGGCGGGCGTCATGATCGCGCCGCCGATGGGCCTGCGCGGCGATGACGCCGTGATCGCCTGGATGCAGGGCGCGGCCGAGGCCGTGGCGCCCGCCCCCTGGTGCTTGCAGGATTTTCCGCAGTTGACCCAGGTGACGATGACGGCGCGCATGATCGCCACGCTCGCCAAGGCCGACCCGCGCCTCGTGATGCTCAAGGCCGAGGACAATCCCGGCCTCGACAAGATCAGCGCGCTGGTCTCGATGATGCAGGCCGGCGACATGCCGCGCATCGCCATCTATGGCGGCAATGGCGGCCAGTTCCTGCCCGAGGAGTCGCTGCGCGGCGCCGACGGCATGATGACCGGCTACGCCTTCCCCGAAATGTTGGTCCGCGTGCGCGCCCTCATGCTGGAGGGCAAGCGCGATGCCGCCATGGAGGTGTTCGAGGCGCACCTGCCGCTGATCCGCACCGAGTTGCAGCCGGGGCTGGGCCTCGCCGTGCGCAAATACGTGCTGGCGCGGCGCGGCATCATCGCGCACCCCACGCTGCGCGCGCCCGGGCCGAAGCTCTCCGATGCCTCGCGCGCCGAGGTGGACGCGCTGCTGGCCCGCCTGGCCCGGCTGGACCCCATTGCGCTGAAGCTGGCCGCGGAATGAGCACGCTCAAGGGCCGCATCGCACTCGTGACGGGCGCGCAGCAGGGCATCGGCGCCGCCATCGCCCGCGCCATGGCCGCGGCCGGCGCGGATGTTGCGGTGAACTGGCTGGATGCGGAGCCGGCCACTCTGGCCGAGGAGATCCGCGCCATCGGCCGGCGCTGCGCGCTGCTCCAGGGCAGCGTCGGCACGGTGGCGGAGGTGCGGGCGCTCCACGCGGCCACGGCTGCTGCCCTCGGCGTGCCGGACATCCTGGTGAACAATGCCGGCATCTTCCCGCGCTGCGACTTTCTCCAGTTGGAGGAGGACGAGTGGGATGCGGTGCTGGACATCAACCTTAAGGCTGGCGCCTTCCTGACTCAGGCCTTCGCCCGCGCGCTGGCGGGGCGCGAGGGGGCGGTGATCAACCTCTCCTCCTCGGCCGTGCGGGGTGATCCGCGCGGGGTTCACTATTCCTCCAGCAAGAACGGCGTGGTGGGGCTGACGCGGGCGACGGCGCTGGCGCTGGCCCCCGCCATCCGGGTGAACGCCATCGCGCCGGGCCTGACCGACACCGCCCAGCCCCGCTTCGGCATGACCGAGGACGAGATCGCGGCGCGCAGCGCCACCTTCCCGCTGGGCCGCATCGGCCGGCCGGAGGAAATCGCGGATCTCGCGGTGTTCCTGGCCGGCCCCCAGGCGGGCTTCATCACGGGGCAGGTCTATCACATCAATGGCGGGATGCTGCTGGCATGAGCACGACGCGTTTCGCGGGCGTCTTTCCCTACCTGGTCTCCCCCATCGGGCCGGATGGGGCGGTGCTGGAGGCGCCGCTGCGGGACCTGGTGGAGCACCTCATCGGCTGCGGCGTGCATGGCTTGACGCCGCTCGGTTCCACTGGCGAATTCGCGTACCTCAACAACACGCAGCGGCGCGAGATCGTGCGCATCGTGGTCGAGCAGGCGCGCGGGCGAGTGCCGGTGGTGGCGGGTGTCGCGGCCACCACCACGGCGGACGCGGTGGGCCAGGCGCGCGACTACGCCGAACTTGGCGCCGACGGCATCCTGGCCCTGATGGAGGCCTATTTCCCCATCCCCGAGGCCGGCGTCGTCGCCTATTTCACGGCGGTGGCGGACGCGACCGACCTGCCCTTGGTGCTCTACACCAACCCGAATTTCCAGCGCAGCGACCTCTCTTTGCCGGCCATCGACGCGCTCTCCCACCACCCGCGCATCGTGGCCATCAAGGATGCCAGCACCAACACGGGGCGGCTGCTGTCCATCCTGAACCGCGTCGAGGGGCGGATGGATGTGTTCAGCGCCTCCGCCCACATCCCCGCCGCCGTCATGCTGATCGGCGGCGTGGGCTGGATGGCCGGTCCGGCCTGCGTCATCCCGCGCGAGAGCGTGCGCCTGTACGAGCTCTGTCGCGCGGGTGACTGGGCGGCGGCGCTGCCGCTGCAACGCAGCCTGTGGCGCTTCAACGAGTTGTTCGCGCAATACGCGCTGGCCGCCTGCATCAAGGGCGCCTTGCAGCACCAGGGCTTCGCCGTGGGCGACCCGCTGCCGCCGCAATCGCCCCTGAGCGAGGAAGGCCGCGCCGCCGTGGCGGAGGCGCTTGCCTCCCTTGGCTGACCCCGACGACGATGAGGAGGAAGGCCCCCCCGGCCTCCCGCCTGGCACCCCCTTCTACATGACGCCCGCCGGCCACGCCGCCCTGGTGCAGGAGGTGCACGATCTCTGGCATGGCGAACGGCCCAAGGTGGTCGAGGTGGTCTCCTGGGCCGCGGGCCTCGGCGACCGCAGCGAGAACGCCGACTACCAGTATGGCAAGCGGCGCCTGCGCCAGATCGACAGCCGCGTGCGGTTCCTCCGCCGCCGCCTCGACCGCGCCGAGGTGGTGGACCCCGCCCGCCAGACCCGGCGCGACAAGGTTTTCTTCGGCGCGACCGTCACCTATGCCCGGATGGATGACAGCGAAGTCACCGTCACCATCGTGGGCATGGAGGAAGCGGACGCGACACGGGGCCGCATCTCCTGGGTCTCGCCCATCGCGCGCGCCCTGCTCGGCAAGACCGTGGGCGACCTCGTGAAGCTGCGCACGCCGGCTGGGCCAGAGGAGATCGAACTGGTGTCCATCGCCTATCCGGAGACAGCATGAACAAGGCGCTGGTCGTCACGCTGCTGGGCACGACGCAGACGCTCTCCTGGGCGGGCAGCTACTACATCCCGGCCATCCTGGCCCCCGAGATGGCGGGAAGTCTCGGCGTGAACAACTCAACCATCTTCGTGGCGTTCTCCTGCGCCCTGCTGCTGACGGCCTTCCTCGGTCCCCGCGTGGGCCGCGCCATCGACCTGCATGGCGGGCGAAACGTGCTGATGGCTTCGAACCTCGTGCTGGCGGCGGGGCTGGGGCTGCTGGCCGTGGCGCAGGGGCCGGTGCTGCTCTTCGCGGCTTTCGGCATCATTGGCGTCGGCATGGCGATGGGGCTGTATGACGCCGGCTTCGCCACGCTGGCGCGCATCTATGGCAAGGATGCGCGCGGCGCCATCACGGGCATCACGCTGATCGCGGGCTTCGCCAGCACGGTGGGCTGGCCGCTGACGGCGGTGATGCAGGCCGAGCTCGGCTGGCGCGGGGCCTGCGCGGGTTGGGCCGTGATCCAGCTTCTGCTCGCCCTGCCGCTCAACGCGCTGCTGCCGCGCGGCACCGAGCAGGCGCCGGCCGCCGCCCCCGGCGCGCCGCCCGACGCGCAGACCGTGCGCGAGACGCGCCGCGCCGCCTGGCTCATGGCCTTCATCTTCGTCTCGGGCGGCTTCTCGGCGGCGGCACTGGCGGCGCATCTGCCGGGGCTGCTGGTGGCGGCGGGTGCAACCCCGGCCGCCGCCATTGCCGCGGGTGCCTTGATGGGCCCCGCCCAGGTGGCGGCGCGGGTGTTCGAATTCACCCTGCTGCGCCGCGCCCACCCGCTGCTCTCGGCCAAGATCGCGCAGGTGACGCACCCCATGGGCACCGGCCTGCTGCTAGCCTTCGGCGGACCCATGGCCGCGGTGTTCGTGGTGCTGCACGGGGCAGGCAACGGCATCCAGACCATCGTGCGCGGCACGCTGCCGCTGGCCGTGTTCGGCCCTGCCGGCTATGGCGCGCGGCAGGGGCTGGTGGTGGCTCCGGCCCGCTTCATGGGGGCGCTGGCGCCGGCCCTGTTCGGCTTCGTGGTCGAGGGCTACGGCGCCCACGCGCTGTGGCTGACCACGGGGCTGTCATTGCTGGCCTTCATGGCGCTGTTCTTCCTTCGCGTCGCGCCAGGATCGCCAGCAGTGCGGCGTTGAAGGCCTCGGCCGCCTCATAGGCCACCCAGTGGCCGGCGCCGGGGATGACGGCCTCCAGCATCGATGTGTCGCGCGCGCGGATCACGGCCAGCCTTGCCGCGACATTGGGGAAGGCCACCGCGTCGAACTCGCCCCAGATGCCGTTCAGCGGCGCGTCCACCCGGTCCAGCGCATCCTTCAGCGAGGTGCCGGAGGCAAAGCCGCGGCTGCGCAGCCGCGCGTGGTTGGTGTGGAATTCCTGGATGGCCAGCGCCGTGTCATCGATGAGCGCGCGATCATGGAACATCAGCCGCGCCAGGTTCTCGCGATGCGCCTCCACCCGCTCGGCCCCATGCTTCTCGCGCACCTTCAGCAATTCGAGCGGCGGCCGGGCCAAGCCGAGCGAGGCCGCGCCCACCAGCGTCAGCGTGCGGATGTGCCGGCCCTCCAGCGCGGCCAGCTGCCCGCTGACATTGGCGCCGAAGGAGAAGCCCGTGAGGTGGTAATGCCGCTCCGGCCCCAGCAACTGCGCCAGCCCGTCACGCAGCGGCACGGCCGCACCCTGCGGCGAGGCCTCGCCCGGCGGCATCGCACTTTCGCCCAGGCCCGGAATGTCGGCCGCCAGCACGCGGTAGTGGCGCGACAGCGGCCCCACATTGCGCAGCCAGTGCCGCCAGCTGCCCGAGCCGCCATGCAGCAGCACGAGCGGTGCGCCCTCGCCCCAGCTGCGCCAGACCACATGGCCGTCGCCGCAGGGGGTTTCGTGCCTTGTGGCGGCGCGGTCGAGTTCGAGCATTTCGGTGTTCATGCAGGGGCACTCCGTCCGCGCCGCGCCTCGACGCGGGCAATCCAGCTGGTGGAGAGGAAGATCACGGCGGCCCCGGCCAGCGTGGTCGAGGTCGGGATCTCGGCGAAGGCGAGGTAGCCCAGCGCGGCCGCCCAGATCAGGTCCAGGAATTTCACCGGCTGTGCCGCGGAGATGTCGGCGATGCGATAGGCCATGGTCAGCATCCAATGCCCGAGGCTGCCCAGCGCCCCGCACACCAGCACAATGCCCCATTGCGCGAGGCTCGGCCATTCCCAGAGCCAGAGAGCGACGGGCAGGGTGAAGACCGCCACCGTCAGTGACTGCCAGGCGACGATGACCTGCGGCGTGTCGTGCCGCGTCAGCGCCTTGGCGATGAGGAAGGAGGCGGCGAACAAGGGCGCCGAGGCCAGCATCAGCAGCGAATGATGCCCGCCCGTGCCGGTGAAGCTGGGGGCGACCACCACCAGCACGCCGAGAAACCCGAGCAGCGCCGCCGCCCAGCGCTGCCAGAACATGTGCTCCTTCAGGAACAGCACGGCCCCCAGCATGATGAAGATGGGCCCGGTGAAGCCGATGGCCGTCAGCGTGGCGAAGGGGATGTGTGGCAGGGCCGAGAACCAGAAGAACAGCGCCGCCGTGTGCACCACCCCACGCCAGAGCTGGCCGCCCAGCGCCTTCGGCACATAGGCGGCGAGCCCCGCCTGGATGATCCAGGGGATCATCACCATCAGCCCCGCACCATAACGCAGGAACTGGACCTGGAAGGGAGGAAGCTCGCTCGCCAGGGTGCGGAGGTTGAGGTTCAGCACGGCGAAGGTGAACCCAGCCCCGGCGGCGAGGAGCATGCCCTTGAGGGTGGGCGTCACGGCGTGGGGGGTGTGGATGTCATGCGGGATGAGCGTGGCTTGGCCCAAGCCCTTGCGGAAGCCCCCGCCCTGCCTACCATCTGTGCGACCTCTGCATGGATGACAGCGATGCCGGACACCAACCTGCCCTTCGACCCGACGTGCCTGAAGTTCGGCATCGGCCAGCCTGTGCCGCGGCAGGAGGACCCGAAGCTGCTGCAAGGGCAGGGGCGCTACACGGATGACGTGTCGCTGCCCGGGCAGCTTTACGCCTATGTCTTCCGCAGCCCCTACGCGCACGCGAAGGTGCTGTCGCTGGACGTGGGCGCGGCGCGCGAGGCGCCCGGCGTGGTCGCGGTGCTGTCCGCCGCCGACCTCGCGGGCTACGGCGCCATGACCTGCGCCATGCCGCTGAAGAACGCCGATGGCAGCCCGCTGCGCACCACCCACCGCCCGGCGCTGGCCAGCGACCGCCTGCGCTTCGTGGGCGACCCGGTGGCCGTCGTGGTCGCCGAGACCAAGGCGCAGGCGAAGGACGCGGCCGAACTCATCATGCTGGAGGTGGACACGCTGCCGGCAGTGACGGAGGCGTCCGCCGCCGCTGCTCCCGGCGCGCCGCTGCTCTATGACGACATCCCCGGCAACAGCGTGCTGGACTTCGCCTTCGGCGACGCGGCCAAGGTGGCGGACGCCTTCGCCGCCGCCGCGCATGTCCAAAAGCTGTCCATCCGCAACAGCCGCATCGTGGTGGCGGCCATGGAGCCGCGCAGCGCCATCGGCGAATACGACGCCGAGAGCGGCCGCTTCACGCTCCATGTCGGGTGCCAGGGCGTCTTCGGCCTGCGCAACCAGCTGGCCGACGACATCCTGAAGCTGCCCCGCGACAAGGTGCGCGTGCTGACCGGCAATGTGGGCGGCAGCTTCGGCATGAAGGCCAATGCCTACCCCGAATACCTGCCGCTG
>JBHYDO010000061.1:0-18331 GCA_051860645.1 Roseococcus sp. | reverse complement strand
CCTCGCCGCCCTTCTCCGCAAGATCAACGCCATCAGCACCAACACCAACGCCGCCAAAGGGGTGATGCCATGACCTATGACATGAACGATGCCGAACTGCCCCGCGGCTCCGACCTCATCCCGGACGGCAGCTTCGTGAAGGTCATCATGCACCTCCGCAAGGGTGGGTTGGATGGCCAGGGCGAGGCCGACCGCGGTCTACTCAAGGCGACGAAGACGCCGGGCAGCGACGTGAAGATGCTCGACTGCGAATTCACCGTCACGGCCGGCCCGCACATCCGTCGCAAGTTCTGGCAGACCTTCACCGTCGTCGGCGGGAAGGTGGACGAGAAGGGCGTCTCCATCGGCTGGAAGATCTCGAAGGGGGTCTTCCGGGCAATGATCGACAGCGCGCTCGGCCTGGACTCCCAGGATATGAGCGAGGCGGCGATGGCCAAGCGCATGCTGCGCGGCCTGTCCGACCTGCACGGGATCACCTTCGCGGCCAAGGTGCGGGTCGAGCCTGCCAACGACCCTCGCTACTCGGACAGCAACCGACTGGAAAGGGTCGTGCTGCTTGGCGAGCCGGAATACGCCAAGGTCATGGCCGGCGAAGCCGTCGCCGCGGCGCCCAGCAACCGCCCGGCGCGTCCGCCCACTGCCGCAGCCGCCACGCCGACTGCCTGGTCGGGCCAGGCCGCTGCGCCCGCGGCGCTGGCGCCCCGCATGTGGGAACGCCCCGCCGCGGCGGAACCCGCGTCCCCGCCCGCCCCGCCCCCCGCTGCTGGCGGCCCTTCTTGGCTGAACGGGTGATGCGCACATGGTCCGCCGCCGATGGACCCGGCCGGCACCGCTTCCGGCTGCGGCCAAACCGCAGCCACGCCCGCGCGGCTGCTCGCCCGAGGATCAGGTGCGTCGCCTCACCTGCGCCCTCTGCGGGCGGGAGGCCAAGGGCTTCGGCTACGTCCACCAGCTTCGGTGGGGCGAGTTTCCGTACCACCGCTTCTGCTCGATGGCCTGCTGCGAGGCAGGTGGCGCGCTGGCGCAGCGGGAGGGCGGGGTGATCGACAAGACTCCGATGGAGGAGCGCGCGGTGAAGGACGCGCGCCGTCCGCTGGCCGAGGTGCTGGTGGAACTGAACCTCATGGCGCCGTTCCACGACCGCAGCGCCGCCGAAATCGACCGCGTCATCGAGGCCTGCGTCGATGGCTTCCAGTCATCCATGCAGCGCCAAGCCGCCGAGCGGGACCCGCTCGACGACCCTTTGCCATTCTGAGGATGACCATGCTCCTCGACCTCAACCACCAATCCGGCCTGGTCTATGGACGCGCCGCGCACGGCGTGGCCGACACCACCGCGCTCATCAACGCGCATGTCGATGCTGCGCTGGTGGCGCGCAACCAGCGGCAGCGCCCGCGGGACTATCTCGGCGGCAGCCGCGTCGGCGAAGCTTGTGCCCGAAAGCTGGTCTATGAGGTGGCGCACACGCCGAAGGATGCGGGCCGGGACTTCGACGGCGGCATCCTTCGGGTCTTCGATGCCGGACACCAGTTCGAGACGCTGTCCATCCGGTGGCTCCGCCAGGCGGGCTTCGATCTGCGGGACCGCGGCGCCGACGGCGAGCAATTCGGCTTTGCCGCAGCGGGCGGAAAGCTGCGCGGCCATGCCGATGGCGTCATCGTCGCGGGTCCCGACGTCGGCATCCGCTGGCCTTCCCTGTGGGAGCACAAGGCGCTCGGCCAGAAGTCCTGGAGCGACCTAGTCAAGCACGGTCTGCGGCAGTCCAAACCGATCTACTTCGCCCAGGTGCAGCTCTACATGGCCTACCTCGATCTCGAGGTGGCGCTGCTCACCGCGCTGAATCGCGACACGCTGGCGCTGCACCACGAGGCGGTGCCCTTCGACGCCGCCGAGGCGCAGCGCCTGTCCGATCGCGCCGTCGACATCCTCCGCGCTGCTGACGCCGGCGAATTGCCACCGCGGATCGCAGCCCACGCCGATTTCTACCTCTGCCGCTTTTGCCCCTACGCGGCCCGCTGCTGGGAGATGCCGGCGTGAACAACATTACCCCCTCCGACGCCCAACACCGCGCCATCGAAGCCATCAAGCGCTGGTTCCAGACTGAGGTCGACCGCAAGCAGGTCTTCCGCCTGTTCGGCTTCGCGGGCACCGGCAAGTCCACGGTGCTTCGCTTTGCGCTGGAGGAGCTCGGCCTCGAACCGCATCGCGCCGGCGGTGATGGCGAGGGCTGCGTGCCCGGCGTGGTCACCGCCACCTTCACCGGCAAGGCCGCGCTGGTCCTGCGCCGCAAGGGCACGCCGGCGCGCACCATCCACAGCCTGATCTACAGCGTCATCGAGGCGACAGAGGAGGAGGTCGAGGCCGCCGAGAAGAAGATCACCGAGGCGATGGCCAGCGCACGACAGCTCTCGGGCTTCGATCGCACCACCGCCGAGGCGACGATCGAGGCGATGCGGCAGGCCGTCTCCGAGATGAAGCGGCCACGCTTTGCGCTGAACCCGAAGAGCGATGCAGCGCATGCGAGGCTCATCGTGCTCGATGAGGTGTCGATGGTCGGCGAGGACATGGCGCGCGACCTCATGAGCTTCGGCAAGCCGATCCTGGTCCTCGGCGATCCCGGCCAGCTGCCACCCATCCAGGGCGAAGGCGCGTTCACGAAGGACACGCCTGACATCATGCTCACCGAAATCCACCGCCAGGCGGCGGAGAGCGCCATCATCCGCCTCGCCACCATGGCCCGCGAGGGCGTGGCGATCGGCTTCGGGCAGTATGACACCCACGTCTGGAAGATGCGCAAATTCGACGTGACGCCGGAACAGGCGCTCCGCGGTGGTCAGGTCATCTGCGGCATGAACGCAACGCGCCTGCAGCTAAACAACGCCATGCGCCAGGCCGCGGGCTTCGGGCCAGGCTGGCTGCCGACCGGCCCGGCCGAGAAGATCGTCTGTCTGAAGAACCAGAACGACCTCGGGCTGATCAACGGCATGTTCCTCTCGCTCGACGCCGTGGTCGACGAGGGAACCCACTACTTCTCGGCCGTCGTGACCGATGAGGACGGCAATCGCATCGGGCCGCCGCAGCAGGATGGCAGCCGTGGCCGGCTGCGCATCTACAAGGGGCACTTCGAGGACCACATCGCCTTCGACAAGCAGCGTCATGACCGCGACTGGAAGCTTAAGAAGGGGCTGACCGAGGCGACCTACGGCTGGGCCATCACCGGACATAAGGCGCAGGGAAGCCAGTTCCCGACGGTCTTGGTGTGGGACGATGGGCTCGGCCGTACAGCGCTGGATCGCAACCGATGGCTCTACACGGCGATCACCAGAGCCGAATGGGGGCTCGTGATCATCGCATGAGCTATGGACCTCCAACCACCACGAACTTGCGCCCGGGTAGGCGTGTTGGTCGGTGGACCATTATCGCCGCAGCCCAGGGGCGGAAGGGCGAGCGGGGGCGTCGCCGTCCTCGCTGGCTGTGTCGCTGCGATTGCGGCGGTGAGAAGATGGTCCTCGCCCAGAGCCTCGTCCTGGCATTGCGCTCGTCGCGCGGCGGCAGCCGCAGCTGCGGTTGCCTGGCAATCGAGCTTACCACACGCCACGCCCATGCGGCCGGGGCGGCGCCGACACCCGAATACGGCGCTTGGCTGGCCGCGAAGAAACGCTGCGAGAACCCGCGCAATGCGTCCTTCGGCAACTATGGTGCGCGCGGCATCTCAATGTGCGCTGACTGGGCACGCGACTTCCGGGCCTTCCTGCGCGACATGGGTCCGCGGCCGAGCCCGACGCACAGCTTGGATCGTATTGACCCAGACGGCGACTATGCGCCCGGGAACTGCCGATGGGCAGCGCCCGAGGTCCAGGCACGAAACAGACGCGTGACTCGCTGGTACCTATTCGAGGGTGAGCAACTCGTCCTGGCGCAGGTTGCTTCGCGGCTCGGCATCACACGTGACCAGGCGCGGGCGCTGGAGCGGCGGCGGGAACTTTCGGCGTGGCCTGTCCCGGGCATCGGAGCGAACCGCTTGGATGCTGCCTCCGGGAGCTGCCTCAATCTGAATGACGCGCCGACTGCCGGCGGGGATGGGGTTCATGCTCGACCTGAATGACGTCGGCTTGGCGCCAGCACGCCACGACCTTGCCGAGGTCCGTCGCCGCCTGGCGGACACGGCGCGCGACTGGCTGCCGGCGCTGTTCCCGCGAGCGGTCCGGTCCCAGGACCGGAAGACGCTGCGCTGTGCCGACCTTTCGGGGCGCCGCCCCCGTGGCGAGGGATCCTGCGTCGTGCACCTCGAGGGTCGATTTGCGGGATGGGGCTTCGACCATGCCACCGGCGAAAGCGCCGGGCCGATCGACATGGTCTATCACGCGACGGGGCTGACGGAGGCGCGGCTCTTCGCGGAGGCCGCGCGGCTGGCCCAGATGGAGCAGCCGGCGCCCAGCCCGCGGCCGCAGGAGCCCCGGCCTGACCACAGCCGGGAGGTGGCGCGGCTGCTGAAGGGCTGCCTGCCGCTCGCCGGCACGGTGGCAGAGACCTATCTGCGCAGCCGCGGCCTGGAGGTGCCGGACAGCCCTGACCTGCTGTTCCACCCGGACCTTCCTGACTTCGAGACGAAGCGTGGCTGGGCTGGCATGGTGGCGGTCGTCCGCGACGGCGCGGGCGAGCCCACCGGCGGTATCCATCGGACCTACCTGCTGGACGACGGCTCGGCGAAGGCGCCGCCGGGGAAGAAGATGCTTGGGCCCATCGCCGGCGGCGCCGTGCGCCTGGCGCCGTTCCCTGATGACGGCCGGATCGGCGTCGCCGAGGGGATCGAGACCGCGCTCTCGGCGCAGGCCATCTTCGCCGTGCCGACCATGGCGGCGCTCTCCGCGGATGGGCTGCGGCGTTGGCGGTGGCCGGACGGCACGACCCACGTCACTATCTTCGCCGATGCCGGCCTGCCCGGCATGCAGGCCGCGGCCACGCTGGCGGACCAGCTGAATCTCGCCAACATCCCCTCCCGCATCCTCGCGCCGCTGCACGGTGACGACTTCAACGACGACCTGCGGCATGGCGTGACGGCAGCGGACTATGCCGCGCCAGCGGCCGCTGCTGATCAGGCCTCGCCACCCACCACTGCGGAGGAGTTGCTGGCGGCCGCGGCCACGCTCACCAACCCGCCCGACATGGCGCCGCTGTCCCAGCTACTGGGGCGCCTTGTCACCCTCCGCCTCGAGCCACTGCCGGAGCGCCGGGTCCTCGGCGCCATCAAATCCGCGACCGGCATCGCCGTCTCCATCCTGGAGAAGCAGCTCGGCGAGTTGCGGCGCCGCTTCAACATCACCGGCGATGTGAACCAGGCGCCGATGCGGCCGCGCTGGGCTGCTCTGCTGCGCCTCGAACCTAGCGGCACGCCGGAGCGGAACGAGGCCAACGTGATCACCGCACTGTCGCTGGACGCGGCGTTCGCCGGCGCACTGGTGTTCGATGAGTTCGCGCAGGAGATCCTGGTCACCCGCGCCCTGCCTTGGGAGCCTTCCGCCAGCACCCTGCCGCGGGCCTGGGGCGATGCGGACGACGTGCGCTGCGCCGAATGGCTGCAGCGGCACGAGATCAACGTCCCACCCGTCGTGGTCGGCCGCAGCGTCGTGGCGGTCGCGCGCAACATTCGCATCCACCCGGTGCGGGACTACCTCAGCGCGCTCGCCTGGGATGGCACGCTACGCCTCGACGCATGGGCCGTGACCTATCTCGGCGCCACTGACACGCCACTGAACCGGGCCATGGCCTCGCTGTGGATGATCTCCGCGGTCGCGCGGATCCTGCGCCCCGGCTGCAAGGCCGACCACATGCTGATCCTGGAGGGCCCGCAGGGCATTAGGAAATCGACGGCGCTGAAGGTGCTCGCCTCGGATGCATGGTTCACCGACGAACTGGCGGAGATCGGCTCGAAGGATGCCGCGCAGCAGATGCGTGGCGTGTGGATCATCGAGATGGCCGAGCTCGACGCGATCGGCAGGGCCGAGGTGTCGCGCATCAAGGCCTTCCTCACCCGCACCTCCGATCGCTACCGGCCGCCCTATGAGCGCTACGTGGTCACGGTGCCGCGCCAGTCCGTCTTCGCCGGCAGCGTCAATCCCGACACCTACCTGCGCGATGAAACCGGCAATCGCCGCTTCTGGCCGTTGCGATGTAGGGAGATCGATCTCGACGGGCTCCGTCGCGACCGCGACCAGCTTTGGGCCGAGGCCGTCGCGCGCTTCAACACGGGCGCGCCGTGGTGGCTGGAGGACCGCGAACTCATCGCCTCCGCCACAGCTGAACAGGAGGCCCGCTACGAGCCGGATGCCTGGGACGCGCTGATCGAACGCTGGCTGGTCTCCGAACGGCGCAGCGTGAACGTCGGCTTCGGCGGCTACGACGACTGGCAGGACCGCCACGTGCCTCGCCCGACGCCATTGACCGACGTCTCCGTCGGCGAGGTGCTGGAGAAGGCGCTCAGCATTGAGCCCGCGAAATGGACCCGGGCGGACCAGATGCGCGTCTCCAGCTTCCTGAAGGCCAGGAAGTGGGAGCGATACAAGTCGAGCACACACGCCAAGGATCGCGGCACGCGGGAATGGCGATATCGGGCCCCGCGCCGGGACGGCAGTGCGTGATGACGGCTGCCGCGCTCATGTCCCAACGCCCCCGCCAGGTCCCAACCCATGCGCTGAGGTTGGGTCAGGCGAAATCGACTGCAACTCAGTCATTTGCTGATGGGTGTCCCAACGTCCCAACCGTCCCAACGGGTCTGAAACCTAGATGCGGAAGGTCTGGGTCGGGCCGGACATACATTCTCCTTATAGGTTTAGGGGAGGTCGCCCCGGGTTGGGACGTTGGGACGCACACACTCAATGCATTGATTAGGCTTACAATTTATCCCGTTGATCCCTCCCTCGGTTGGGCCAGGTCGGGCCACCGGATGGGACAACGCCTCAGGTCCGCCTGCGTGAGAGGCCATGGGCAGCGTCCGCCCGCCACTGGGCCGCCGACGGTCGTCCCCCACCCCAAGCCGGGCAGCGACGGCGAGCTCCGCCAAGAACCGCGCCGTCGCCGCCCTCACCAGGACGATCCCCTTTCGGAGACCACCATGGCACCCGCGACTCTCACCATGCCCGCCGCGCACGCAAGCGGCCCGCCCATCGCCCTCCCGCCGGCGACCAGCCTGACGCACCACACCGTGCTCGCGCTCGATCTCGGCACCACCACCGGCTGGGCCCTGCGACGTCACGACGGCACCATCACCTCGGGGACCATGACGTTCCGCCCCAGCCGCTTCGAAGGCGGCGGGATGCGCTTCCTGCGCTTCCGCGGATGGCTGGCTGAGGTGGCTGCCCCTTTCCGGCGGCGTTGCCCGCATCGTGTTCGAGGAGGTCCGCGCCCATGCCGGCACCGATGCGGCGCACATCTACGGCGGTTTCCTCGGCATGCTCACCGCCTGGTGCGAGGAGCATGAGGTCCCCTACGAGGGCGTCCCGGTCGGCACGATCAA
Organism: Roseococcus sp.; assembly: GCA_051860645.1. GTDB lineage: Bacteria > Pseudomonadota > Alphaproteobacteria > Acetobacterales > Acetobacteraceae > Roseococcus. Next base: position 10,818 of record JBHYDO010000061.1, on the reverse strand, counting down.
GCGCTACGCGACCGGCAAAGGCAATGCCGACAAGACGAAGATGGTCGCCGTCATCCGAGCCCGCGGCTTTGCGCCGGCCGACGACAACGAGGCGGATGCCATCGCCCTTCTGCTCTGGGCGACCGACCCCACGGGAGGCAGCGCATGAGCATCCACGGCGCACCGCTGCCGCCCCGGTCCTGCCTAGACCGCGGCACACGCAGCCCGACCAACGACAGCGAGGTGAACGCCATGCGTGCGGCTGCCTGGCATCGGCATGGCGTCGCCGCCCTGCCGGTCGCCGACATCACGGACGACTGGCTGCGCCAGGCCATCATCAACGAAGCCAACCGGCGCTGGGGGCGTCGCCTGGGGGAGAACCATCATGGCCGGTAAGCGCAAGACCAAGGCGGCGAAGCCCAAGCAGGACGATCTGGGGAAGCCGTCGAAGTGGCGGCTCCAGCATGGTGGCTTCTCGGAACCGATCCGCGAGGCGGATCCCGAGACCGGCAGTCCGGTCCAGCATCGCCGCGCAGTGGACACGCTCGGGCTGATGCTGGCGCACGGCAGCATCACGCCGCAGATGCACGAGGCGGGGTGCATATTCCGCACGCTGTTCCGTTCAGCAGCACTGGATGGCATCGCCACCACCCAGTTCGTGCGCCTCAGCGGCGTCACGGCGGACACCATGTCGGGCCAGCAGCTCGATGCACGCCGCCGCGTGGCCAAGGCTGTGGACGCGCTGGGTGGCCACGACAGCCCCGCCGGCTCCTGCATCTGGTTCGTCGTAGGCCTCGAGATGTCGGTACGCGAATGGGCGGCACGCCGAGGCTGGAGTGGCAGGCCAGTGCCGCAGCCCATCGCGGGCGGTATTGCGGTCGCGGGCCTTGGCATCTTGGCGATGCACTTCGGGCTTATGCCGCGGGATCGTGCCGCGTAATACTGAAGGTCTACCCCTGTCCGGTCGGCATGACGCCGCCGGCCAGCGGGCTAGGCGACGGACCTACCGCCGCCTTCACGCGCGGACCCAGCACAGCCTTGAATTTCAGAAGGCGGGCGATCAGCCACTCGCGCATTACATCCTCCTGCGCCGACACGTTCGCGATTGAGGTGTTCTCCCGGATGACCGAGATCCGACACGCGCGCTTCTCGTCGAGACGCTCCCAAGTCAGTTTCTCACCGATGCCTGCCTCGATCGCCGCCTCGTCGATCTTAAGCCGATCGTAAATAGCCTTGTTTTTCGAGAAGTCACCGACGTCGATGTAGAGCTCTGCGCGCAACCGGCTGCTGCTGGCGAAGGAAGCGTTGTAAGTTACCCCAGAAGTCCCGCTCGCGAACGCGTACCAGCTCTGCGGCTGGGCAGCCTTCGCGTTCGTGAATTTATGCTTTTCCCGAAGTTCATCCATGAGCCCCTGGAAGAACTCCTGATAGGCGACCGTCTTGTCCGAGACGGTCTTGCTTGCGGACACGGCCGCAGTCTTCGCCCAGGCGTTTGGCGATGCGGCCAATTTGAAGATGACGGCTGGGGGGGAGCCCGAGATGCGGATGGTCTCCAGAGCGATCATGAAAAAGTCGAGCGTCTCCCGGGTGTGGCGGTTTAGGAAATCGATGGCCTCACGGTGCTCCTCACGAACCTTCGGGGCGATCCATACGATCACCCCAGCATCAAGTCCCGCGGCATAGGTGATGAGCTGGCCGAGGTGGCCATGATCGGTTTGCGTCAGCTGATTTTCGATGATGACGCGACGGCCACTTCCCGTATCACGAGCTTCGATATCACAGGCGAACGAGCCAACAGCCGCCTCCATACCGACAAGTTCGAGATCGAGTCCTAGCGCTTCGCCGAGGAGAGGGAGGTTGTTGGCGAGCCATGGAGTGAAGTCCTTTGCCTCCAGCGGCCAAAGGGACTTGGGATCCAGGTACTCCAACTTGCCGAGAACGATGGCTGTCACCGCGGTACTCCCCAGGGAATGCTGAGCTTAAGCCACAAGGCATGGCCGTCCAGGTGCTCGCATCCCGATGCGACCCACTGTCAGCACCGGTGACGCTGTTACAATTCCCCCCGTGGCGGCGCGCAAATCGAGTTGGCTATGATGGTGACACGTCGAAAAGGTGCGTCGAGCACCGCGGCTCCCGAGCCACTCGCCAGCTGATCAGCCACTGTGGCTCTCGAGCCGCAGGGTCCTTCCTGGCCCCGCTGTATGCGGGGGGCGGAAGCGCGCAAGGTCGCTAGCGCCAGGCCGAAAATATGGGTTGCGGTTTGCAGCCTTCGCCCGCGGCTTCAAATCGTTAGCTGCAAACTGACGCCGGGCCGCTGCCCTGCAAACCTCCTGCAAGCCGGATGGTCCCATGACGCTCCCCTGGATGGCGGCGAAGATCCTGCTGCGTCCAGTGGCGGAGCTGCGCCCGCATGCCGGCAACGCGCGCGTCCACAGCGCCGAGCAGCTGGAGCAGATCAAGGCCAGCATGCTGGCCTTCGGGTTCACCAATCCGCTGCTGGTGGACGAGGCGGGCGTGTTGATCGCCGGCCACGGCCGGCTCGAGGCCGCGTCCGCGCTCGGCATGGCCAAGGTGCCGGTGATCGTGCTGCGGCATCTGTCCGCGGCGCAGAAGGAGGCGCTGCGCCTCGCCGATAATCGCATCGCGGAGAATGCGACCTGGGACCAGGCGCTGCTGCGTGATGCGCTCGCCGCGGTGCAGTCGGTGCCGGACATCGACCTCGCCGCGCTGGGCTTCTCGGCGGATGAGCTCGCGGACATCCTCGCGGCGGCTGGAGATGCCGTGTCCGACGGCGACGCGCCCGAGGCTCTGTCCGCGGATCCCGCCGAGGGGAATGGCGCGAATGGCGCGGCAGGACCCGAGGATGCGCCGGCGGAGGATCCCGCCGATGCCGATCCGGAGCCGCCGCGCCAGGCCGTCACCCGCCCCGGCGATCTCTGGCTGCTGGGCGAGCATCGCCTGCTCTGCGGTGACAGCACTGACGCCACCACCGTGGCGCGGGTGATGGGTGAGGACCGCGCGGCCCTGCTGTTCACCTCCCCGCCCTATGGAAACCAGCGCGACTACACCACCGGCGGTGGCACCGATTGGGATGCCCTGATGCAGGGCGTGTTCCAGCATCTCGACGCCGCCATGCGGCCCGATGGTCAGGTGCTCGTGAACCTCGGCCTGATCCACCGCGACAATGAATGGCAGCCCTATTGGGCCGGATGGCTCGACTGGATGCGCGCCCGCGGCTGGCGCCGCTTCGGGCTGTACACGTGGGACCAGGGGCCCGGCCTGCCCGGGGACTGGAACGGTCGCCTCGCGCCGGCCTTCGAGTTCGTCTTCCACTTCAACCGACAGGCCCGACAGGCGAACAAGATCGTCCCCTGCAAATGGGCCGGCACGCCGAACAAGGGCAGTGGCCTGCGTGCGACGGACGGGACCATCTCGGAATACCAGCACGCCGGCCTGCCGGTGCAGGACTTTCGGATCCCCGACAACGTGCTGCGCCTGACCCGGCACAAAGGCCGCGGCATCGAGACCGAACACCCCGCGGTGTTCCCCGTGGTGCTTCCCGAGTTCCTGATGCGCACCTACACCGACGAGGGGGACATCGTGTTCGAGCCCTTCAGTGGCTCCGGGACCACCATCCTGGCCGGCCAGCGCACCAGCCGCCGCGTACGCGCCATCGAGCTGGCGCCGGCCTATGTCGATCTGGCCATCGCCCGCTGGAGGATGCTGCATCCCGATCTGCCGGTGATCCTGGACGACAGCGGCCACGGCATCGGGCCGGAGTACGACGCCGTCGCCGCGGCGCGACAGGAGGGCACCGCGAATGCAGCCTGATCTCGTCGTCTCCTCGCTGCCGGTGGCGGGGCTGGTCCGGTATGCCGAGAACGCCCGCACGCATTCGTCCTCGCAGGTGGCGCAGATCGCCGCGTCCATCGCCGAGTTCGGCTTCGTGAACCCTGTACTGGTCGACGCCGAGGGCGTGCTCATTGCCGGCCACGGCCGCGTCATGGCCGCGAAGCAGCTGGGCCTAGCCTCCGTGCCGGTGCTGCGGCTCGGCCATCTCTCGCCCGCGCAGGCGCGTGCGCTGCGCCTGGCCGACAACCAGATCGCGCTGAACTCCGGCTGGGATGAGGCGCTGCTGGCCGCAGAGATCGTCCGCATCCGCGACGAGGCGGTGGTCGACCTGGACGTGCTCGGATTCTCCGGCATGGAGCTCGACCGGCTGCTGGCCGCCGCCGAGGCCGGCCTCGGCGATGACGCCGACGAGGCGCCGCTGCCGCCCGTGGTGCCCGTCACGCGCACCGGCGATCTCTGGCGCTGTGGGGAACACAGGCTGCTCTGCGGCGACGCGACGAAGCTGGCGGACGTGCGGCGCGCGCTCGGCACCGGCTACCTGGCTGACATGGCGTGGCAAGACCCTCCGTACAACGTTGCGTATGAGGGCGGCACCGCCGCGCGCATGACCATCGCCAATGACGCGCTGGGAGGTGGCTTCGGTGACTTCCTGAAGCCCGCCTTCGCCAACCTGCTCTCGGTCACGAAGGGCGCCTGCTACGTCTGCATGTCCTCCTCCGAATGGCCGACGCTGCATCGCGTCTGGCAGGAGGCAGGCGGCAAATGGTCCAGCACCATCATCTGGGCGAAGAACACCTTCGCCCTCGGGCGTGCCGACTACCACCAGCAGTTCGAGGCGATGCTCTACGGCTGGAAGGCTGGCGCGCAGCACTACTGGTGCGGCGCGCGCGACCAGGGGAATGTCTGGCACTTCGACAAGCCGGCGCGGAACGACCTGCATCCCACCATGAAGCCGGTGGCGCTGGTCGAGCGCGCCATCCGCAACAGCAGTAAGCCGCGCGACACGGTGCTGGACTGCTTCGGTGGCTCCGGCACCACGATGATCGCGGCCGAACGCACCGGACGTCGCGCCGTGCTGTTGGAGATCGATCCCGCCTATGCCGACGTCATCGTGCGGCGCTGGCAGGAGACGACGGGCGAAGCCGCGGTGCTGGAGGGTGACGATCGCATCTTTGCCGACGTGGCCGCGGCCCGCGGCATCGTCGATCATGATGTGATCCAGACCGCCGAAACATAGCAATTCCGCGCCGCGGCATCTTGCTTGGCTCGTGCGCGGCACAGCGCGAATGGTCCGTCACACGCAGAGCACCCCGCCCTGCACCACGACGGAGACCAGCATGACCGACCGCACCGCCCGCAACCAGGAACGCAGCCTGGCGGCCTTTCTGGCGAAGAAGGCCGAATTCGACGCCCTCCTCACCGAACTCACCCAGGCCAGCGAGGACCATTTCGGCGCGGATCCCGAGACGGTGCTCTGGGGGGAGGCCGCCTGGCTTTCGGATGCCACGGCGAAGCTGAAAGACATCGCGGATCAGCATTTCCGCCGCGGCGAATACGAAGCCTGACGCGGGCCACTCCCGCACCGCCCCGACCGGCAGCGCCGGCGGGGCTCCCGGCAGTAGGGGCCGATGGTCGGCACCCGGAACCGGAGACCACCAGGATGACCAAGCTTTCCGACACCCAGCTCGTGATCCTCAGCGCCGCGGCGCAGCACGAAATGGGCCTCGCCCGCGCACCCAAGACCCTGCCGGCCGCCGCGCGCAACGCGGTCTTCCGCAGCCTGATCAAGAACAACCTGCTGGCCGAGATCAACGCCCCGCGCGAGCATGTCGGGCTGGGCTGGCGCCAGGATGACGACGGCGCATGGATCGTGGCCCGCATCACCGACGAGGGGCTTCGCGCCATCGGCATCGACCCGAACGAGGGCGACGCGGCGGCCCACACGGCGCCCACGGTGGCGGCAGACGACGCGCCGGGGGAAAGCCCCCCGACCACCGCCGAACCTGCCCAGCCCGCGCCCCTGACGGAGGAAATCGCCATGCTCGACCAGGCCCTCGCGGCGCGCACCGCCACGCCGCGGGCCAGCCTGCGCGACGCCGCCCAGCAGGTCCTTGATGCCTGGGACGCGAGCCCTGCGCAGGACGCCACGGACAATCCCATCTCCCGCGCGATCGAGGCGCTGCGCACCCTGCTCGCCGGCAAGCCCGCCCGGACCCCGCGGGACAGCAGCGCGCCGCGCAAGCCGCGCGAGGGCACCAAGCAGGAGCAGGTGCTCGCCATACTGCGCCGCCCCGAGGGCGCCACGGTCGCGCAGATCGCCGAGGCCACGGGCTGGAACAGCAACACGGTGCGCGGCTTCATGGCGGGGCTGAAGAAGAAGGGCCACACGGTCGAGGTTCGGGACCGCATTCGCCAGGTCGGCCCGAACAAGACGGGCGCCAAGGGCTCCTACAGCATCTACGCCTTGGCAGACTGAGCCCGAGCGGGATTGATCAGGGCTCGCTGCTGGCAAGCGGCGGGCCCTGATGCCGTTCTCCAGGCTTCAACTTCGGCTTCGGGGGATCGAGAGCAAGGACTATCTCCTCCGCCGTCCACCCTTGACGCTTCGCTGCGTTGGCAACGCGCAGCAGCACCTCGCGCGCGTCATCGATGTACAGCTTCACGACGCGTGGCGTGCCGACGCCGTTCCCTGCCAGAGCCAACCCTTTTGCCGTCTCATAGACCATCTTCTCGATGTCTTTCTGTGCGCTCCGCTGTGGCATCGGCGACGTCCCTTGCTCGTCGCGCAATGATGCACAGCGCGCGTCGCGGCAACCATCGAAAACCAGCAGCGGACATCGATCATTCGACTTGGCTGCGCTCCGACACAGCGCGAATCCTCCGTCACGCGGATGGCATCACGCCCCGCCGAAACGGAGACGATGATGCGCCAAAAGCCAAAGTCCGGCGAGCGACGCTGGATCATCCTTGCGCAGGACGGTCGGCACGCGACCATGGGCCGCGCGGCGCCGCCTAGCGAGGCGGAAGTCGAAGCTGCCGCCACGGCCCTCGCCGCGCAGGGGCTGGCCGGTTGGCTCGCCACGCTGGACGGGAACTACTGGGCGCGCCGCCGCGTGGTCCTCGCGCCCGTGCAGATGCTTGGGGACGCCGCCACGCTGGATTGGCCCGCCGCCATCACCGCCTTTGAAGCCGCCCGCCAGCACACCCTTCGTTCTCTCTGACAAGGCCGGCATCGCCATCACGCGCGGCGGCTTGCGGGCCCCCATCGCGGCTGCGCGATGGGAGGCAGAGTCGCCGCCATGCCGGAACTGACCGCCTCCACGCGTGAGGCCGCGCGCCGCCTCGGCGTCAGCGATACCACGATCCACAAAGCCGAACGCGCGGGCCGCATCGCCCGCGAGCCGGACGGCCAGTGGGACATCGACAAGACCCGCCGCCGCCTGACCGAGACCGCCGACCCCGCCCGCTCGCCCCTGGCCAGCGGCGCCGGTGCGGAGGGCAGGCCCTTCGCCCGGCTGAAGGTCGCGCAGCTCGCGCTGAAGGTGGAGGCGCAGCGGCTTTCGCTCGACGAGACCAAGCGTCGCCTGGTCGATGTCACGGAGGCCAATGCAGCGCTCGACGAGATCGGCAGCACGATGCGCGACGCGCTGCTGAACTGGCCCGCCCGTGTCTCCGGCCTGATCGCTGCCGAGATCAGCGTCGATCCACACCTTCTGCAGACCATCCTGCAGAGCCACATCAACGACCTGCTGACGGAGGCGGCCGATCGCTTCGATCCAGCAGGCCTCGGAGGGGATCGGTCTTCGCAGCCGTGAGCATGTGCGTCGCCGCGTCGGCGCCATGCTCCGGCCGCCGCCGCAGCTCACCGTCTCAGAATGGGCCGAGCGGCACCGCATGCTCAGCACTCGGGCATCTGCGGAGCCGGGGCCCTGGCGCACCAGCCGCACGCCCTACCTCAAGGACGTGATGGACGCGCTCTCGGCGGTGCATCGCGCCCGGCGCGTGGTGTTCATGAAGGGCGCGCAGGTCGGCGCGACCGAGAGCGGAAACAACTGGCTCGGCTACATCATGCACCACGTGCCGGCACCGGCCCTCGCGGTGCAGCCGACCGTGGAACTGGCCAAGCGCTTCTCGCGTCAGCGCATTGACCCGCTGCTGGAGGAGACGCCCGCGCTGCGGGAGCGGGTGGCCCCGGCGCGCGCCCGCGACAGCGGCAACACCATGCTGTCGAAGGAATTCCCCGGCGGCATCCTGGTGCTGACGGGGGCCAACAGCGCCGTCGGGCTGCGCTCCATGACGGCGCGGTTCCTGTTCCTCGACGAGGTGGACGCCTATCCCGGCGATGTCGCCGGCGAGGGTGACCCCATCGCCCTGGCCGAGGCCCGTGCCCGCACCTTTGGCTGGCGCCGCAAGGCCTTCCTGGTCAGCACGCCGACCATTGCTGGCCGCAGCCGGATCGAGCGGGAATACCTGGCCAGCGACCAGCGGCGGTTCTTCGTGCCGTGCACGGCGTGCGGAGAGATGCAGTGGCTGCGCTTCGAGCGCCTGCTTTGGGAGAAGGGCGCGCCCGAGACGGCGCGGTATCACTGCAGCGCCTGCGACCACCCGATGCAGGAGCACGACAAGACCGCCATGCTCAGCGGCGGGGAGTGGCGCGCGACGGCGGAAGGCCAGGATCCGCACACCATCGGCTTCCACATCTCGGCGCTGTACTCGCCCGTCGGCTGGCTGTCTTGGGAGCAGGTCGCCCGGGATTGGGAGGCAGCCCAGGGCAAGCCCGAGGACATCAAGACTTTTCGGAACACCGTGCTGGGCGAGACCTGGCAGGAGCAGGGCGAGGCGCCAGATTGGGAACGCCTGGTCGAACGCCGCGAGGATTTCGCCATGGGCGTGGTGCCCACGGGTGCGCTGGTGCTCACCGCCGGCGTGGACGTCCAGGACGATCGCCTGGAATGCGATGTCTGGGGCTGGGCGGAAGGCTTCTCCTCCTGGCTGGTCGATCACGTGGTGATCCAGGGCAGCCCGCGGGACCGAGAGCCCTGGGATGAGCTGGCGAAGCTGCTGGCGCGAGACTGGCCGCGCCACGGTGGCGGCGCGATGCGTATCGCCCGGCTCTGCGTCGACACCGGCGGTCGCGACACCGCGGCAGTCTATGGCCACCTGCGGCGGCTGCGGGATCCGCGGATCGCACCCACCAAGGGCATCGACGGCTGGAACCGAGCACAGCCGGTCCAGGGCCCGACGCCGGTGGATGCTCTGGTCAATGGCCAGAAGCTCCGCCGCGGCCTCAAGCTCTGGACCGTCTCGGTCTCCACCTGGAAGGCCGATCTCTATCGCCGGCTCTGGCTCGGCCGCGGCGACGCAGAGGAGCTGCCGCCCGGCTGGGTGCATCTGCCGCGGGCGATCGATGTCGAATGGGTCAAGCAGCTGGTTGCCGAGCAGCTGCGCACCACGAAGGATCGCCGCGGCTTCGCCCGGCAGGAATGGGCCAAGCTGCGGGAGCGGAACGAGGCGCTGGACTGTGCGGTGCTGGCGCGGGCGGCGCTCTGGCTGCTGGGTGCCGATCGCTACGGCGATCGGTTCTGGCAGCAACTGCGCGACCAGATCGCCGATGCGCCCCTGCGGGCGAGCGAGGTTCCCGCCACCGGGAATGTCGCTCATCCATCGGAGCCGTCGCCGCCCACGCCTGCGACGACGTCCGACAGCCAGCGCCCGCGGGGCTGGCTCGCGCCACGCAGTGGCTGGCTTCGCTGAGGGAGGACGATCATGGACCCGACCGTCCTCGCCTGGGCGCTGGCGCAGTCCGCCGGCACCCGCGCCGCCGTCCTGGCCGCCGCGTACACCGGCGGCACCACGCGCGTGACCTTCGACGGGCGCACGGTGGAATATCGCTCGCTGGACGAGCTCGGCCGCGCGCTGTCCGTCCTGCACGCCGCGGAGAACACCGCCGCGCGCCGCCCCAACGTGACCTTCGCCAGCTTCTCGCGCGGGGGAACCAGGTGATGGGCCGGATCCGCGATGCCTGGCACGCGCTGCGCGGCTATGCCGCGGCGCAGGATAGTCGTGCCTCGAGCTGGGCGGCATCGGGCGGCAGCGCCACGGCCGAGGTCGGTGCCGCCGCACCCACAGTCGCACGCCGCGCCCGCGACGCCGTGCGCAACGACCCCTACGCCGCCCGCATCGTCGATCTCTGGACAGGCAACGCCGTCGGCGCCGGCATCACCACCCGCTGGCCGGACAAGCCCCACGCCGAGGCCTGGCGCCGCTGGTCCGACAGCACGGCGTGCGATGCCGAGGGCCGGCTCGACCTCTACGGCCTGCAGGCCCTCGTCATGCGCGCCGTCGTGGAGAGTGGCGAATGCTTCGTCCGCCTGCTGCCGGCCGACATCACGCCCGCCAATCCGATCGGCCTGCGGCTGCAGGTGCTGGAGAGCGATCACCTGGATACGGCTCGGCAGGGCGTCATTGAGGGCGTCCCCACGCTGCAAGGCATCGGGCTGGGCGAGGCGGGAGAGCCGGTCGGCTATTGGCTGCACCGCGTGCATCCTGGCGCGTCCTGGGTGCTGCCGGGCGGTGCGACCTGGTTGAGCAGCCAGCGCGTTCCCGCCCGCGACGTGCTGCACATCTACCGCAAGCGCCGCCCGGGCCAGCTGCGCGACGTCTCCTGGCTCGCCCCTGTGCTGACGCGCCTGCGCGATCTCGGCGACTACGAGGCCGCCCTCCTCATGAAGGCCAAGATCGAGGCCTGCCTCGCCGCGGTCGTCTCCGAGGACGGCGAGGACGCCATGACTGGTTCTGCGTCGGGCCTGCTCCGCGACGCGCAGGGCCGGACCGTGGAGAGCTTCGAGCCCGGGATGATCCTGTATCGCCGCGGCATGGGCAGCGTCGAGGTGGTGAACCCCTCCGGTGGTGGCAGCCACGCGGCCTTCGCCCGTCGCGCGCTGGAGGCATCAGCGGTCGGCACGGGCCTCACCTACGATCAGGTCG
>JBHYDO010000060.1:0-18344 GCA_051860645.1 Roseococcus sp. | reverse complement strand
GGTCTGCTTTCCGGACTGGCGCAGGCCTGGGACGACGCCGACGAAGGCTGCGAAGGCGCCGGCGCTCTTGAAGTGGGCGGGATCGCCGGAGGCTGCGATGATGCGGGCGGCGGTCTGCGGGCCGATGCCGTCGATGCTGGTGATCAGCTTGCCGAGGACGTGGGTGTCGAGCAGATCCTCGATGTCATGCTCGATTTCGGCCAAGCGTTTACGCCAGGTGTCGAGGTCCTGGCAGATGTGGCGGGCCTGGAGCTTGTAGGCTAGGCCGTGGTGCTGGCCGACGGAGCGTTTGGCGGCCTCGACCAGGGATTGGGCGAGTTCGGTCCCGACGAAGTGTCGGCCATCGTAGCGCAGCTTGGCAACGCGGCGGGGCGTTGCGCGGGCGAAGGCCTGCGCGGTGGGGTATTCGGCCAGCAGGCAGGTGGCGAGCATGCTGTCGAGGGTCCGCACGTAGCGGTTGAATTCGGGGAAGCCGAGATCGACCAAGCGGTGGAGCTGGCGGACTCGGTCGTCGAAATCCTGCCGCAGCCGGTCGCGATGGCGGACCAACTCGCGCATCGCCTCGGCGACCTCGTCATGCAGATGGGTGGGGTGCCGGACGCTTTTCGAAGGCCAGACGGGCGAGGCCGTTGGCATCGATGGCGTCGGTCTTGGTGCGCTCGAGGATGGCTTCCTGGAAGCGGCGGGCGATCAGCGGGTTGAGCAGGGCCACCTCGTGACCGGCGGCGGTGAGCACGGCGAAGAGATTTTTCCAGTAATGGCCGGTCGCCTCCATGACGATGAGGACGGGCGGCGGGGCGAGTGCCGCCAGCAGGGCGTCATAGCCTGCGCGGTCCTCGGTGATGGTGATGGGCTTACCGAGCGCGGCGCCTGCGTCATCCAGGCGAGCAAGGACGTGGCGTTCGGATGCGATATCGATACCTGCGAACATGATCCCTCCTGCTGCGACAGACAGCGGCTGGAAGCTTCGGCGCCGGCGTTCATGCTCGTACTTGTTGAAGCGAGCATACAGGCTGGCAAGGCCGCACCTCGAGATACCGCCCGAGCCGGGAACGCCGGGCGAGGGCGCCAATCTCATCCACGGGGAATGATCCCCAAGCACTCTGCGGCGACCCTCTCCCAGCTACCGACGCGCAACCTTAGCCAGGAGGCGCGGCGATGAGTGGAGGAGTTACAAGCACGAACCCTGCCGCCCGCGTGCCCTCAAGGGTGCGGATGCGGTTGGCGAGATACTGACGGCCCCGGGCGTTCGGGTCTGCGACTCAACCCCGCAGCGTGTCGAACACCTCCCCGTTCAGCAACTCGTCACGCAGTTGGCCGTTGAAGGATTCGACGTGGCCGTCCTCCCGCGCGCTCGCTTTCCTGACGAAGGCGGTGCGTACGCCCACCCGCTGCAACATCATGCGCTGCATCGAGCAGAACGTGGAATGGGCCACGGGGCTGATGCGCGTGATGCGCGACCGCAGCCTGCACCGCTTCGAAGCCACGGCCGAGGCCGAATGGTCCCGCCATGCCGAGGAGCTGGCCGAGGGCCTGCTCCATGCCGAGGTGGAAAGCTGAACCACCGGCGTGAACCACATTGCGCCGGGGCGAAACATCAGCCGCATCATGCACCAGGGCGGCGCGCCCGCCTACCGCGCGCATTGCGACGCGGTGGTAGCCGACAACCACCCAGACATGCCGCTGGGCTGAACCAGGCCGTGCGGCACCGCAACCTCGCCCTGCATGAGGCGGCGGGCGGTGCGGAACACCACGGCGCTCTCCGCGCGCGGCAGGCCATCCGCCCCGGTGCCAAGCTCCGCGCCCACGCTCACCAGGCCGGAGGGGTGAGCCACGCGCACCTCCTCGGCGGTAGCGCTGGCGGACCGCACAAGTTCCTGCGCCAGGGTGCCCGCCACACGGCAGGCGATGCCGAGCGCGAGCGCGCCGGTCATCGGCACCGCACGATGCACGCGCTCCATGGAGAGCATCCGCACCGCGATGTCCTGCGCCTCGGGCGTGATGGTGCTGCCATCCAGCGCGCGCGCCGCCACGGGCGCGGCCAGCAGCGCAATTCGGGGGCCGGCCAGCGGCACGGCCTCGGTCGTGGCGGCCAGGCCCATGCGCACGCCACCCGCGCGGCGCAGCCGGTCGAGCAGGGCCATGAGGCCGGGACGCGCTTCAAGCTCGTCCGGCGTCTCGGCGCCGGTCAGGCCGAGGTCGCTGGCGGCGATGAACATGGCGGGGCTGGCGGCGTCAATGAGGCTCGCGCGGATGGGCGGCAGGCCCTCCACCTCGATCACGTCCACCGCGGCGCCGCTCGGCAGCAACCCGCGGCCGCGCGTGCCGCCGGGGGCCAGGAAATCCAGCCGCACCCGCGCGCCCGTGCCGGAGACGCCCGCGATGGCGTAGTCGCCCTGCGTCACCGCGCGGCCGCCCTGCACCGGGAAGCGCGCATGGATGATGCGCCGCGTGTTCACCTGGTGGATGCGCACCAGCGCGTCCGGCCCATCGGCCACGCGCACCACGCCCTCATCCACCGCAAACGGCCCGACCGCCGAGGAAAGATTGCCGCAATTGGCCGACCAATCCACCTCCGGCCGGTCCACCGCCACCTGGGCGAAAGTGTAGTCCACATCGGCGTCCGGGTGCGTGGGCGGGCCGATCAGCACGGCCTTCGACAGCGAGGAGATGCCCCCGCCCATGCCGTTGATCTGCCGGCCGTAAGGGTCCGGGCTGCCAAGCACGGCCAGCAGGATGGGGTCGAGCACGGCGCGGTCGGCGGGCAGGTCGGCCGCGTGGAAGAACACGCCCTTGCTCGACCCGCCGCGCATGAAGACGGCGCGGACGAAATCCTGGCTCATGACGCCGCCTCCGCGAGGTCCGCGCGCAGCACGCGCGGCAGGATGCCGCCGGCGCGGAAGCATTCGGCCTCGAAGGGCGTGTCGAGGCGGCAGAGCAGCGTCAGTTCCTCCACCCGGCCATCGGCGCGCCGCAGCCGGGCTGGGATGGCTGTGCCCGGCGCCGGCGCGGGATGGATGCCGGTGATGTCCCAGGTCTCGCTGCCGTCCAGCGCCAGCGTCTCGCCGGTGACGCCCGCGGGCAGTTCCAGCGGCAGCACGCCCATGTAGATGAGGTTGGAGCGATGGATGCGCTCGAACCCGTTGGCGATGACGGCGCGCACGCCCAGCAGCAGCGTGCCCTTCGCCGCCCAGTCGCGCGAGGAACCGGCGCCGTAGTCCTGCCCCGCGACCACCACCAGCGGCACGCCCTGGCCCGCGTAGCGCGCGGCGGCCTCATGCATGGGCAGGATCTCGCCCGAGGGTTCGTGCCGCGTCCAGCCGCCCGTGCGCCCGCCCGCGAGGCGGTTCTGCAGGCGGATATTGGCGAAGGTCCCGCGGATCATCACCTCATGCTTCACGCGCCGCGCGGCGAAGGAGTTGAAGGCGGCGGGCTGCACGCCCAGCGAGATGAGATACTGCCCCGCCGCCGACGAGGGCGTGATGATGCCCACGGGCGAGATGTGGTCGGTGGTGATGGAATCTCCCAGCAGCGCCAGCGCGCGCGCGCCCGTGATGTCGGCGATGGGCGGCGCCTCCTGCGGCACGTCCAGCAGGAAGGGGGGTTCGTTGAGGTAGAGGCTGTCCGCATCCCAGGGGAAGGTGTCGCCCTTGGGGGCGGGCAGCGCCTCCCAGCGCGCATCGCCGCGGAACACCTCGGCATAGCGGTCGGTGAAGCGGGGTGCGTTCAGCGCCACGGCGGCGGCGGCCGTGATCTCCTCCGGCGTGGGCCAGAGGTCGGCGAGGAGGACGGGCTGCCCGTCGTTGCCGGTGCCCAGCGGCTCGCGCGTCATGTCGAGCCGCACCGTGCCGGCCAGCGCATGCGCCACGACCAGCGGCGGACTCATGATGTAGTTGGCGCGGGCCTGGGTGTGGATGCGCCCCTCGAAGTTGCGGTTGCCCGAAAGGACGGCGACGGCGGTGGTGTTGCCGGCCTCGATGGCGGCCTCGGTGTCGGGCGGCAGGGGGCCGGAATTGCCCATGCAGGTGGTGCAGCCGAAGCCGATGAGGTGGAAGCCCAGCGCGTCCAGGTCGTCCTGCAGGCCCGTGGCCGCCAGGTAGTCGGCCACCACGCGCGATCCGGGCGCGAGCGAGGTCTTCACCCATGGCTTCGCCGTGAGGCCGCGCGCCACCGCCTTCCGCGCCAGCAGCCCCGCGGCCAGCATGTTCTGGGCGTTGGACGTGTTCGTGCAGCTGGTGATGGCAGCGATGACCACCGCGCCATCGGGCAGCCGCCCCGGCGCATCGGCTGCCGGCGGAAATGCCTGCTCGAAGCTGGGGCGGATGGCGGGCAGCGCCACGCGGTCCTGCGGGCGGCGGGGGCCGGCGGCGGAGGGTTCGGCCTCGTCGAGGTCGATCTCCACCACCTCGGTGTAGTCGGGCTGCGCGCCGGCAGGGTCGTGCCACAGGCCCTGCATGCGGCAATAGCTTTCGACCAGGCGCGCGTGGTCGCCGCCGCGCCCGGTGAGTTCCAGGAAGGCCACGGTCTGCGCGTCCACCGGGAAGAAGCCCATGGTGGCGCCGTACTCGGGCGCCATGTTGGCGAGCGTCGCGCGGTCGAAGACGTTCAGCGCGGCGAGGCCCGGGCCGAAGAACTCCACATAGCAGGCCACCACGCCCACTTGGCGCAGGCGCTGCGTCACCAGCAGGGCGGCATCGGTCGCCGTCACGCCGCGGCGCAACTCGCCCGTGAGGCGGCAGCCGACCACGCGCGGCAGCACGATGCCGATGGGCTGGCCGAGGATCGCAGCAGCCGCCTCGATGCCGCCCACCCCCCAGCCGAAGACGCCGATGCCGTTGATCATGGGCGTGTGGCTGTCGGTGCCGAGCAGCGTCTCGGGGAAGGCCCAGCGGTCGTTGCCGCGCGCGCCGGTCCAGACGCAGCGGGCCAGGAATTCGAGGTTCACCTGGTGAAGGATGCCATTGCCCGGCGGCACCACGCGGAAATTGTCGAAGGCGCCCTGGCACCAGCGCAGGAAGCGGTAGCGCTCGGCATTGCGGGCGTATTCGAGGTCGAGATTGCGGGCGGCGGCGTCGGGCGTGCCGGCATGGTCCACCATGATGGAATGGTCCACCACCATGTCCGCCGGCACGCGCGGGTTGACACGGCGCGGGTCGGCGCCGGCGCGGGCCATGGCGTCGCGCAGCGCGGCGAGGTCGGCCATGGTGGGCAGGCCGCCGCTGTCGTTGAGCACGATGCGGGTGGGGTGGTAGGGCACCTCCTGCCCCACCCCGCCGCCACCGCCCCATTGCTTCAACGCGGCGAGCTGCGGGGCGCCGACCACGAGCCCATCCTCATGGCGCAGCAGGTTCTCCGCCAGCACCTTGAGGCTGCGCGGCAGGCGCGAGAGCGGGCCGGCGCCGGCGGCTTCCGCGGCCTCCAGGCTCATCACGCGCCAGGTCTGGTCGCCGAGCCTCAGGTCGCGCCTGGCGCCCAGGCTGTCGCGTTCCGCTGGCATGTCCGTTTCCTCTCGTCAGACGCCGTAGCGCGCGTCGCGCTCCAGCCATTCATGGGTCCCGATGATGCGTTCGCGCTCGGTAAAGGAGACCATGCGCTCGGCCATGGCCATGCTGGTGCCGTCGCGCGTGATGGCCTCCAACGTCGCGCGCATCGCATGGATGGCGGCGCGCTGCAGGTCCGAGGGGATGATCACGATGCCATAGCCCATGCGCGCCAGCTCCTCGGCGGGCACGATGGGCGTCTTTCCGCCATGGAACATGTTCATCAGCTTGGGACCGGGCACCTCGCGGCCGATGCGCTCGATCTGTTCGAGGCTGGTCGGCGCTTCGACGAAGATGACGTCGGCGCCGGCCTCGCGATAGGCGGCGGCACGGGTCAGCGCACCCTCCAGCCCCTCGACGGCGATGGCGTCCGTGCGCGCAATCAGCACGAAATCGGGGTCGCGCGTCGCGTCGCGCGCGGCCCGCAGCTTCTGTGCCATCTCGGCCGTGGAGACCAGGCTCTTTCCGTCGTAATGGCCGCAGCGCTTGGGGAAGTCCTGGTCCTCGAGATGGCGGCCACGCCCGCGCGCTCGAAGGCCTGCACGGCGCGCTGGGTGTTCAGCGCGTTGCCGTAGCCCGTGTCGGCATCGGCGATCACGGGGATGTCCACCGCGTCGCACATCGCGGCCACGCGCTCGACCACCTGGTTCATGCTGAGCAGGCCCAGGTCCGGCACGGCTAGGCTGCGCGAGATGGCGCCGCCGCTGGCGTAGACGGCGGGGAAGCTCGCCTCCGCCACCAGCCGGGCCGACATGCCGTCGAAGGCACCGGGGGCCACCGTCTGCAGGCCCTGGGCCAATCGCGCGCGCAGCCGCGCGCCGGGTGATGCGCTCATGCGTCGTTCTCCGTCCGTGTGTGGGGCCTTTCGGCCAGTAGGCTTGCGTGCAGCACCGCGCGGGCGGCGGCGATGTGGCGGCGCATCAGCAGCTCCGCCAGTTCGCCATCCCCATCGGCGATGGCGTCGGTGATGCGGCGGTGTTCCTCGGCCGCGCGCGCGCCGCGCCCCGATCCGATGCGCCGCTCATGCCGCCAGTTGCGGATGAGGCGGTAGAGGTCGCTCTCCAGGATGGCCATGATGCGCGCGCTGCCGGAGATGCGCGCGACCTCGGCATGGAAGCGGCGGTTCGCGCCCTGCGGCTCGTGCTCCTCCTCGCGCAGGATGGCGCGCAGGCGGGCGATGTCGGCCCCCGTGGCGCGCTCGGCGGCGAGGCGCGCGGCCATGCCTTCCAGCGGCTCGCGTGCGATGAACAGGTCGAGCATCTCGGCGTCCGAGAGGCGCACGGCGGTGACACCGGCGCGGGGCCGGCGCCGCACCAGGCCGCGCTCCTCCAGCTGCCGCACCGCCTCGCGCAGCGGGCCGCGGCTGATGCCCAGGCGGCGGGCGAGGTCGGGCTCGCTGAGCTTGGCACCGGGGGGGATGTCGCCGCGGATGATTGCCTCGGCGAGGCGGCGGTAGGCCTGCTCGGACAGGGGCGCGCTGGGGCTGCCTGTCGACAACAGCTCCCTGGACTGGGTCGGGTCGTCGGGGAAAGGCAGTGGGCTCGGCACGGTGGAAGTATTCGCAGCTTGCGCACCAAGGTCAATCTTTCGGCGAGTTTGCGCCGTTTGACACGGCAAAGCCGCCACTGTTAGCCTTTTCCGCAAGAGGCTGGCATGTTCCGGTCCGGACAGGATTGTCAACAAACAGGCGATCTGATCGCCGGAGGGAGAAAGCTATGGTCCACACATCCGGAACGCCCCGGCGCCGCCTGCTGGCCATGGGCGGCGGCCTCGCCCTCGCCGGCACGGGACAGGCCCAGGGCCAGGCCGCCTGGCCGGCGCGCCCCATCACCTTCATCTGCGGCTTCGGCCCGGGCGGCAGCGCCGATCGCACCGCCCGCGGCCTCGCGCAGTTCCTCTCGCCGGAGCTTGGCCAGCCCATCACCGTGGTGAATCGCCCCGGCGCCGGCGGGCAGGTGGCGGCCACCTTCGTGAAGGCGCAGCCCGATGACGGCTACACCATGCTCGCCACCGCCATGTCACCCTACCTGCAGAGCAGCATCGTCCACACCCGCGCGCCCTACACGCTGGACGACTTCGCCTTCGTGAACGCGCAATGGTCCGACTGGGAGCTGATCGCCGCCAAGCGCGACCTCGCGGTGGACAGCCTGGCCGCGCTGATGGCCTCCATCCGCGACAATCCGGGCCGGCACAGCGTGAGCGTGGTGCCGAGCTCGGGCGGGCAGCTCAACGTCTACATCCTGCTGGACGCGCTGCGGATTCCCGCCCGCAACCTGCGCATCGTCACCTATGACAGCGGGGCGGCGGCGCGGGCCGCGGCGGCCGGCGGGCAGGTGGACTTCACCATCCTGGGCGGCGACGGCAGTGCCGGCATCCGCGAGCTTGTTCGGCCGCTCGCCGTCATCAACGAGACCCGCGTGGAAGGGTGGGAGCAGGTGCCCACGGTGAACGAGGCGCTGCGCCCGCTGAACGTGGAGGTGCCCATCCTCTCGGGTTCCATCCGGGGTCTGGCCACCCGCGCCTCCTTCCGCACCAGCCATCCGGACCGGTGGGAGAAGCTGGTCACCGCCTACCAGGCCGCGCTGCGCAAGCCCGAGGCGCAGGCCTATTTCCGCACCAACCGCATCGGCGCCGACTGGGTCGGGCCGGAGCGCACGACGCGCACCATGCGCCAGACGCTCGAGATCATCGAGCGCTACAAGGATGTCGGCCGCTGACGCCGGTGCCTGCGGGCGCGACGTCGCGGCGGCTTGACTGGGGCCACCTGGCCCTGGTCGCACTCATCGCGGGCGTGGTCGGCGCCTACCTGCATGACGCGGTGCAGGCCTCGCCCACCACGGACAACCTCATCCTCATCCTGCCGGCGGCGGTGGTGGCGCTCGGGCTGTGCGCGCTGATTGCGGCGGGCATCCTGCGGCAGACGGCGGCGCGTGGCGATGATGCGCCGCTCGGCCGCGCGCCGGCGCTCATGGCGCTCTTCGCCCTCTACATCGTGACTCTGCCGGTGGCGGGCTTCGACGTGGGCAGCGCGGTCTTCGTGGCCGCCGCCCTGCTGGTGGAGGGCGAGCGGCGGCCGGTGCAGCTGCTGCTGGTGCCGGTGGTCTTCGCTGCCCTCGTCACGCTGGCCTTCCGGGCGCTGGTGCCCTACCCCATCCCGACGCTGATGCTGTGATCGACCTCGCGGCCCTGTCGGGCGCCTTCGGGCTGCTCTTCGCCTCCTTCAACCCCTGGCTGCTGATGATCCCGGGGCTCGCCATCGGCCTGGTCTTCGGTTGCGTGCCGGGGTTGCAGACCAGCATGGCCATGGCGGTCTTCCTGCCGACGACGCTGTTCATGGACTTCACCTCGGCCATGTTCTTCCTGACCGCCATCTTCACCGGCGGCATGTTCGGCGGCGGCGTCTCGGCGATATTGATGAACATCCCGGGCACGTCGTCGGCGGTGGCGACGGCCTTCGACGGCTTCCCCATGGCGCGCGACGGGCGCCACAGCGAGGCGCTGGGCCTGGCGCTGGCCGCCTCCTGCATCGGCACGGCCATCGGCTATGTCGTGCTGCTGTTCCTCATCAAGCCGCTCTCGGGAATGGTGCTGGCCATGGGGCCCACCGAGATGTTCATGGTGGCGCTGTGGGGCCTCACGCTCATCGCCAGCCTGCGCGGGTCGCAGATGGCGCGCGGCATCCTGGCCGGCGTGTTCGGGCTGCTGCTGGGCACGGTGGGCATGAGCGCCAACGGCGTGCTGCGCGGCACCATGGGCGTGGACTTCCTGATCGACGGCATCGCGGTGGTGCCGGCCATGATCGGCATGTTCGCGGCGTCCGAACTCTTCGCCATGTCGCAGCGGTCGTATCTCGTGCAGGACAGCGGACAGCGTACCGTCAGCCTGCGCCGCGTGATGGTGGGCGTGGGCATGGCGCTGCGGCACCCCGTCACGCTTCTGCGCGGCTCCATCATCGGCGTGCTGGTGGGCGCGGTGCCAGGCATCGGCTCCTCCGTGTCCAACCTCGTCTCCTATGCGGATGCGCGGCGGCGGGCGCCCGACCCGGAGAGCTTCGGCCAGGGAAATCCGGCAGGCGTCGTGGCCGCGGAATCGGCCAACAGCAGCTCCGAGGGCGGCTCCATGGTCAGCCTCTTCGCGCTGGGTCTGCCGGGCGGCGGCGGCACGGCCGTGCTGCTGGCGGCCTTCGCCATGCACAACGTGACCGGCGGGCCGCGCTTCCTCGCCGACAATTCGGACCTCGTCTACACCATCATCCTGGCCAATATCGCGCAGGCGGTGCTGCTGCTGTTCGTGGGCCTGCTGCTGCTGCAGGTGCTGACGCTGATCGTGCGCGTGCGGCTCGCCCTGCTGGTGCCCTGCGTCTTCGTGCTGGCCACCTTCGGCAGCTTCGGCCTGACGGGCGACATGCAGGGGCCCATCACGCTGCTGGTGTTCTCCGCCATCGGCTGGCTGTTCAAGCGCTACGACTATTCCATCCCCGCCGCCGTCATCGGCCTGCTGCTGGGGCGCCTGACGGAGGGCGAGCTGCTGCGCAGCTACCAGATCACCGGCGGCGACATCACCATGGTGCTGGAGCGGCCCATCACCCTGGCGCTGTTCGGGCTGCTGGTGCTGTCCATCGTGCTGCCGCCGCTTCTCGCGCGGCGCCGGCAGCGCAAGGCCGCATCGGCATGACCTGGCTGCTCTCACCAGAGCCGGAGGTGCCGGCCGGGTTGCGCATGGCCGAACTCTGGGCGCGGCCTTGCATCCTGCGCATGCCCGGCGCGCCGCACCCCATGGGCGGGCTGCTGGCGAAGCGCGCCGGGTTCGAGGCGCTGTACATCTCGGGCGGCGCCACCTCCTCGCTGCTGGGCATGCCGGATCTGGGCCTCGTGTCGCTGGAGGAACTCTGCTTCTTCACCCGCGCAACCGTCCGCGCCACCGGCCTGCCGGTGCTGGTGGATGCCGACACAGGCTTCGGCGGCCCGCTGAACGTGATGCGCACGGTGCGCGAACTGGAGGCGGCCGGCGCCGGCGCCGTGCAGATCGAGGACCAGCACCAGCCCAAGAAATGCGGCCACCTGAACGACAAGAAGCTCTGCAGCGCCGAGGAGATGGCCGAGCGCATCGCCGCCGCCCGGCGCGCGCGCCGGCACATCCGCATCATGGCGCGGACCGACGCCCTGGCGCAGGAAGGGATCGAGGCCGCGATCGCACGCGCGCAGCTCTATGTCCGCGCCGGCGCGGATGCGATCTTCCCCGAGGCGCTCACCAGCGAGGCCGAGTTCCGCCGCTTCGCCGCCGCGCTCGACGTGCCGCTGCTGGCCAACATGACGGAGTTCGGCCGCACGCCACTGTTCACGGCCGCGCAATTTGAGGCCTGGGGATTCCGCATCGTGATCTGGCCCGCCACCGCCTTCCGCGCTGAAGCGGCCACGCTCACGGAGGTGTATGCCACGCTGGCGCGCGACGGCTCCATCGAGGCCATGCTGCCAAGGCTCCAGACCCGCGCCGCGCTCTACGAGACGCTCGGCTATTCGGACCACGAGGCGCTGGACGGTTCGCTTGTCGCAAGCCGGCTGCCCGGCACCGGCTGAGGGGCGGCGGCAGGTCAGGTCGGCCAAGGCGAGGAAGGCGGTCTGAGACACCTTTCCCTGTCTGCCAAAGCTGTTGGCTTCGCCGCATAACCGCGTCACGCTGCAGGCACGTCGACCGTTGGCACGCCGACCAAGCCCTTCAGGATATCGACCCGCATGCCCAGGCCGCCCGGGACGCGCGCGCTGGCCGCCTTTCGCCAGACCATGCTGGCCGGCAGCGTCACGGACGCGGCCGCCCTGCTCGGCCGCACCCAGCCCGCCATCAGCCGGCTGCTGAAGGAGCTGGAGGCCGATCTCGGCTTCGCCCTGTTCGAACGCGTGAGGGGCCGCCTGGTGCCCACGCCCGAAGGGCGCCTCTTCTTCGATGAGGTGCAGCGCAGCTTCCGGGGCTTTGAACGCCTTTCCGATGTCGCGACCGAGATCCGCCAGGGCCGGCGCGGCACATTGCGGCTGGCCGTGATGCCGGCTGCCGCCGCCTCCTTCCTGCTGGGCGCGCTGGCCAGGTTCGCGGCGGCAGCACCGGGCATCGCGCTGGAACTCTCCGTGCAGTCGTCGGTGGAGGTGGTGCGGCTGGTGCAGTTGCAGGAATGCGACCTGGGCATCGTCGAGGGGTCGGGGCCCGGGCCGGGGCTGTCGGTGCTGCGCCGACACGCCCTGCCCGGCGCCCTCATCGCGCCGCGCGGCCGCCGCCTGCCGCGCCGCCCGGCCCGCCTCGCAGAGTTGCACGGCCAAGCCGTCGTGGCGCTCTCGCCCGGCCCCTCGTCGCTCGGCGCGCAGCTTGCGGTGCTGATGCAGCGCGACGGTGTCGAGCCACGCATCACCGTGCACACGCAGCTCGCTGCCACGGTCTCCGCGTTGGTGCATCAGGGGCTCGGGCTTGGCGTGGTGGATGAGCAGACGGCGCTGGTCCACCACGCACAAGGGGGTGTGGTCCGGCTGCTCGATGCACCGGTCGCCATGCAGGTGCGCTTCGTGCGCGACGCCGAGCTGCCGCCCGCCGCCCCGCTGCGCGCCCTGATCGCGCTGTGCGACGAGGCACTCGCCACCCATAAGATTTCCTGATGGACTGAGACGCAGATTGACATTGAACCGTCACCCGGTGGTGTGAACCATGGCGGGATGATGGAGCACAAAACCTTTGACTTCGCCGTGGTGGGCGGCGGTGTCGTCGGCCTCGCCATCGCCCGCGGGCTGTCCCGCACCGAAGGTGCAGGCCCCGCCGCGCGCGTCGCGATCCTGGACGAGGGCGATGTCGCCCGCCGCGCCAGCCGCGGCAATTTCGCGCTGGTCTGGGTGCAGTCCAAGGGCCTCGGCATGGCGCGCTACGGCGCCTGGACCACGCAGAGCGCCGCGTTGTGGCCCAAGCTTTCCGAGGCCCTCGGCGCCGAGACCGGCCTTGACGTCTCGCTCAGCCAGCCCGGGGGCTATTCGCTCTGCCTGTCGGAGGCCGAGCTGGAATCCCGCCGCGCCTCCATGATGCGCATGCACAACCAGCCCGATTGGCAGCCCATCCCGTGGGAGGTGCACGACCACTCGACCATCGCCCGCGACATGCCCGCGCTGGGGCGCGAGGTGGTGGGCGGCATCTACTGCCCGCTCGATGGCCATGTGAATTCGCTGCGGCTGTTCCGGGCGCTGCACACCAGTTGCCTCGCCCAGGGCGTCACCTACCTGCCGCACCATCCGGTGGACAACATCACGCCGCTGCCTGCCGGCGGCTTCGCCATCGCGACACCAGCGGGCGTGATCGAGGCCGGGCGCGTGGTGCTGGCCGCGGGCCTGGGCAATGCGCGCCTGGCACCCATGGTGGGGCTGGAAGCCCCCGTGCGCCCGCAGCGCGGCCAGGTGATGGTCACGGAGAAGACCGCGCCCTTCCTTACCCACCCCATGGGCACGCTGCGCCAGACGGATGAGGGCGGCGTGATGATCGGCGACAGCAAGGAGGAAGCGCCGCTGGACGAGACCGCGGCCCCCGGCGTGCTCGCCGCCATGGCGCGCCGCGCGGCGCGCATGTTCCCCGTGCTGGGCGGGCTGAACGTGGTGCGCAGCTGGGGCGCGCTGCGCGTGATGTCACCCGACGGCTTCCCGCTCTACGACGAAAGCGAGACCGCCCCCGGCGCCTTCCTCGCCACCTGCCACAGCGGCGTGACGCTGGCCGCCGCGCATTCGCAGGTGCTGGCGCCGATGATCGCGCGCGGCGCGCTGGAACCCACCCTCGCCCCCTTCAGCGCGCGGAGGTTCCATGTTCCAGCGACTGTCTGAGGCAGCACACGCCCCGCTGGCCTTTCGCTTCGAAGGCGAATGGGTGGAGGGCCGCGAGGGCGACAGCGTCGCCGCCGCACTTCTGGCACTCGGCCACCAGGCCTTCCGCGAGACGCCGGTCTCCGGCGCGGCGCGCGGCCCCTGGTGCCTGATGGGCGTGTGCTTCGACTGCCTCGTCAGCATCGATGGCGTGGGCAACCGCCAGGCCTGCCTCGTGCCGCTGCGCGCGGGCATGGAGGTGTGCCGCCAGCATGGGCGCCGGGAGGCGGGGGCATGAGGCGCCTCGCCCACGTGACCTCGCTGCGCGCGGCCTATGACATCGTGATCATTGGCGGCGGCCCTTCCGGCATGGCGGCGGCGGCCGAGGCCGGCGGGCGCGGCGCCACCGTGCTGCTGCTGGACGAGAATTCAGGCTTGGGCGGGCAGGTGCATCGCGGCGTGGAGGCCTCGCCGCTTGACGGCGTACCGGCGCTGCGCGCGGTGCCCGAGGCCGGCCGCGCCCTGGCCGAGGCCGCCCGGCGGGCCGATGTGGACCATTTGGCGGGTGCCACGGTCTGGCATCTCGATACGGGGCTGCAGGTCGGGGTCTCCGCAGGCGGGGTTGCGCGCATGATCGCGGCGCGGCGCGTCATCCTCGCCACAGGCGCACTGGAACGACCCATGCCGGTGCCGGGCTGGACACTGCCCGGCGTGATGAGTGTGGGCGCGGCACAGACACTGCTGAAGGCGCAGGGCATGCTGCCCCAGGGCCGCGTGGTGATCGCGGGGTGCGGGCCGCTGCTGTGGCTCTATGCGTCGCAGATGATCGCGGCGGGGCACAGCCCGGCCTTGCTGCTCGACACCACGGCGCGCGCGAATTGGCGCCGCGCCTTGCCGCATGCGGCCGCCTTCCTGGGCTCGCCCTACCTGCGGAAAGGGCTGGCGCTGATGGCGCGGGTGCGGCGGGCGGTGCGCGTGGTCTCGGGCGTGGGGGCGCTGTCCATTACATCGCGGGAAGGCGCGCTGCATGTCACCTGGCCGGGCGGGAATGCCCCGGCCGACCTGGTGCTGTTGCATCAGGGCGTGGTGCCGCAGACGAGCCTCGCGCAGGCCGCGGGCTGCGCGCTGGAATGGGATGCCGCGCAGGCCTGCTTCGTGCCGAGGGTGGATCCTTGGGGCGACAGCAGCGTGCCCGGCCTCGCCATCGCGGGCGACGGCGCGGGCGTCGCGGGCGCCGAGGCGGCCGAAGCGTCCGGGCGCATCGCCGCACTGAAGGCGCTGCACGCGCTCGACCTGCTCGACGCCGCGGCGCGCGACGCGCAGGCGGCCGCACCGCTAGCCGCGCAAGCGCGCTGGCGCCGCGGCCGCGCCTTCCTCGACGCGCTCTACCTCCCGGCGCCGGCGTTCCGCATCGCCGCACCCGAGGTCATCGCCTGCCGCTGCGAGGAGGTGACGGGCGCAGCACTGCGTGAGGCGGTGCGGCTGGGCGCCACCGGCCCCAACCAGGCCAAGGCCTTCCTGCGCTGCGGCATGGGCCCCTGCCAAGGCCGCATGTGCGCGCTGACCGTGGCCGAGACCATCGCTGCCCTGCGCGGCGTGGACCCGGGCAGCATCGCGCCGCTGCGCGTCCGTTCGCCGGTGAAGCCGATCACCCTCGCCGAGATCGCATCGATGGATAGCAGCGAAGCCGAGGCCGCGGCCGTCGGGCCTGCATGACCGACCACCCACAGAACAGGAGGCTGACATGACAACGACCACGAGGCGCGGGCTGGCCGGCGGGGCACTCGCCCTCGCGGCGATCGGAACCGCCAACGCACAGGCGGCCTGGCCCGAGCGGCCGGTGCGCGTCATCGTGCCCTTTCCGCCGGGCGGGGGCACCGATGTCGCGGCGCGGTTGATCGCGCAGCATCTGCAGGCGCGCTTCGGCCAGCCCTTCACGGTCGAGAACCGCAGCGGCGCCGCCGGCATTACGGGCACCGAGATGGTCGCGCGCGCAGCCCCCGATGGCTACACGCTGGCCATGGCGGCAAGCGGCCCGATGTCGATCCTGCCGCAGCTCCAGACCGTGCCCTACGACCCCATCCGCAGCTTCGAACATGTGGCGCTGCCTTCCTTCACGCCGCTGCTGCTGGTGACGCCGACCAACTCCCCTTCGCAGTCCATGATGGACCTGGTGACGCGGATGCGGCGGGAGCCGGGCCGGCTGACCGCCTGCAATATCGGTGTGGGCTCGCCCTCGCACCTTGCGGCGGAAATGTTCGCCCGCGCCTTCGACGTGCGCTTCGAGCAACTGCCCCATCGCGGCAGCGCGCCCGCCCTGACCGACACGGTGGGTGCCACCTGTGACTTCCTGTTCGACAGCACCGGATCCTCCAGCCCGCTGGTACGACAGGGGCGCTTGCGCGCGCTGGGCGTCACCGCGCCCCAGCGCGTGGCGAGCTTGCCCGACATCCCGACGCTGGCCGAACAGGGTGCCACGGGCTTCCAGGCCAGCACCTGGTCCTGCCTGCTGGCGCCGGCCGGCACGCCCGCGCCCATGGTGGAGCGCCTGAACCGCGAAGTGCGGGAGTTCATCACCACGGCCGGCATGCAGCAGCGCCTGCACGACCAGGGTGCCGTGCCGCTCGACCTCTCGCCGCAGGGCTTCCGGGAATTCCTCGAGCGTGAAATCGCCGGCTGGGGCGCGGTGATCCGGGCGGGCAATATCCGGCTGAGTTGACTCGCAAGGCGGCCGGCCCATGGGGCCGGCCGCACCATGCGGTCGTGTCCCAGGTGTTGGTGTAGGAGCGACAGAGCCTGGGGCGCACAGCGAAGCCCCTGGCGAAGCGTAGCCGAGCGCCCTGGGCGGCCACCGTACTGATCCTTGGTAGGGTTTGGGTTGTCGAGACCTGCAACCTTTGACCAGGAAACCACCACGATGACCGACGACACGATGGCCCTGGGTGCGGCAGCATCGTGCAGCCTCGCCTAACACAGTTCGACTCGGGTCATCCATCAATCGACACCACCCGGCGTATCTCGGCCGAGCGGAAGCCGATCAGCGAGGGGCGCCGCTTGGGCAAGGCCGCGACGTCATACAGCTCCGTCACCACCCCCGCGATCCGCACCCAATGCACCGCATCGCCGGTTGCGAGGTCGATCACCCACAGCCCGCAGCGCGGCGCGACAGCCTCGCGCTCCAGTCGCTCCTGCAGCGCGAGCCCGGCGAAGGTGCGGTTCTCGCGCGGCTCCGAGAGCCCGATCACCGCATGGTTGCCGATGAAGCACAGCCCGCGCGGATAGCCTGGGCAGAACGCCACCGGCTCGAACCTGCCCGAGGCCAAGTCCACCCGCCCGAACTCGCCCGTGCCGGAATTCAGCAGCCACAGCGTGCCGCGGTGCCAGCGTGGCGAATGCGGCATCGACAGCCCCGCGCAGGCCACCTCGCCCGAGGCCACGTCCAGCACCACGCCGCCCTCGCGCCGATGCTCGCGCCAGCCATCGGCGACGTTGGTCTGCGCCACGGCGGTCACATAGGCGGCCGCGCCGTCACGCATGGCCAGCCCGTTCAGGTGGCAGCGATCCTCCGCCGCCAGGCGGTCGATGAAGCGCGGGCGCCAGAGCGGGCGGAAGGAATGCGTTTCGCTCGTCGTGGCCAGGCAGGAGAACAGCGTGTTGACGAAGACCGGCCGCCCCTCGGCGTCATGGGCGAGGTCGTGCACGTCGAGATCGGCGGTGAAGCTCGCCGATTGCGGCACGTAGCAGGCGTCCCAGCCGCCCTCGGCGGGCGGGTCGTTGGGGCCGATCGCGTCGACGAAGGTGATGATCTGATGGAGTCCCGCGACCGCGAGACGCGGCCCGGCGGCGGCGATCCCCATCGGCCGTTCCAGGGTGCGCTCGAAGATCGAGAGCTTGCCGTCGCTGTCCTGCGTGCCGAGCAGGATCAACTTACCGGACTGGTAGGTGCTGAGCGCGAGGCTCGCCCCCGTGCCGGCCAGCCAGGAGGGGAACTGGCGGGAGGTGGTGAGCTCGAAGCGCGGCGCCTCGGGCGCGGTGGTTTCGGCGGGCGCCGGGGCGGACATGCGGTTGTCTCCCATCGGGCGGCGCACCCGGAGGCAGCGCGCCGCATGCAGTGGCCGTGGCGCTAGGGGCCAGGGCCGGATGCCAGAGCTAGATCAGGCTGATGTCGCGGTCCACCGCGAGCGCCGCGATGCCGGTGGTGCCGAGCAACAGCGTCCAGACATCGTAGCCGCCGCCGGCCACGCCATCGAGGCCGACATCGGTCGCGGTGCGGGCCCATGTGCGCGCCAGCCCCGGCCCGGCGCCGTCGGGGTCGGGCAGGCCGGTCAACCCGAGCATGTCGCCGGCATCGCCCTCGATTACCAGGCGCTGGGGCAGCGCCGAGAAGTCGAAGGCTGCATCGCCGGTCCCGGCCAGGCCGAGCGCATCCAGCGCGCCGAGCAACAGCGTGTTGTCGCCGGTGCCGGTGAGGTCGATGACCTCGATCGAGGTGATGCGCGGCGTGATCCCGCCCGAGGCCACGCGCAGGTCGAGCGTGATGCCGCTCCCGCCGAGCGCCAGCGTGTCGGTGCCGGTGCCGCCATCGATGCTGCGGAAGCCCGCATCGCCCACCACGATCCGGTCGTCGCCGGCGCCGCCCCGGGAGATTTGCGCGCCGCCGCCGCCGGGCAGCGGGTGGTTGCCGATGCCACCCGCCCGGTTCTCGGCGGCCGCCGGGCCGGTGGTGGTCACGGGCGCGGTGGAGGCGCCGAAGGCGCCGCCGAACAGCACATAGGCCTCGCCGGCGTCCATCCCGCCGTCGTCGCCACGGAACGCGCCGACGATGAGATCGGCGAAGCCATCCCCATTCACGTCGCCCGCCGCCGAGACGCTGAAGCCCGCGTAGTCACCGACCGTGTCGCCCTGGATGATGAAGCCCTGCGCGGCGGTGAGCGTGGTCAGGTCCACCACCTGCCGGCCTGCTCCATCCGCCGCGCCGAAGCCGCCC
>JBHYDO010000059.1:0-18716 GCA_051860645.1 Roseococcus sp. | reverse complement strand
CGCGGGCGCCTCGTGGCCTTCCTCGACGCCGATGATCGCTGGCGGCTGGACAAGCTGGAGGCGCAGGTCGCCTTCCACCGCGCCCATCCGGAGATGGGCTTCTCCTTCACCGACTACCGCCACCGCCTCGCCACGGGCGAGGATCGCGGCCCCTGCTTCGCCTTCTGGCCCCGCTTCGCCGCGCTCGCGGCCGGCCGCACCGCGCCCTTCCTGCTGCCAGCCGCCGCGGACGCGCTGCTGGCCGAGAACGTCGTCGGCACCTCCACCGTCATGGCACGCACCGAACTGCTGCGCGAATTGGGCGGCTTCGACGAGGCGCTGCGCCAGGCGGAGGACTGGGACCTCTGGCTGCGCCTCGCCGCCCACGCCCCCGTGGGGTGCCTGCCGCGCGAATTGATGGACTACACGCTGCACCGGCCGGGCAACCTCTCGGGCGCGCGGCGAGCGCGGTTGGCGGCGCTGCGCGACGTGGCGCAGCGGCACAGCGTGGGCGCGGGACGGGGGGCCGTGCGGGCCTGCACGGCGCGGCTGCTCGTGGCCGGCGCCGAGGCCGCCGCCGCCGAGGGCGCGCGCGGCCGCGCCGCCCTGCTGCGCCTCGCCGCCGCGCTGCGCCAGCCCAGCCGGCGGCGGTGGCGCGAGGCGGCGGCGGCGATGCTGGCGCGGGGGTAGAGGCGCCCCATATCCCGCCCATGAAACGAACCTCGCCGCCCGACCCGGCGCGGCCCCTCAAGGCCGTCATCACCGGCCGCGTCGTGGCACTCTTCAACGACCGCGCGCGCGGCGAGGCGCCGGTGCAGCGCCGGCCGGACGGGCTGTTCGGCCCCGGCGCCGTCGCCTGGCGGGTGCACGGCGACGTCACCTCCATGATGGTCGGCGGCATCGCCTCGCTGCTGCTGCAGATGCTGCACCCGGCGGTGCTGGCCGGCGTCTGGGATCATTCCAACTTCCGCACCGACCTGCACGGCAGGCTGCGCCGCACCGCGCGCTTCATCGCGCTCACCACCTATGGCGGGCGGGAGGAGGCGGAGGCCGTGATCGCCCGCGTCCGCCACATCCATGACCGGGTGGCGGGCACCCTGCCCGACGGCACGCCCTATGCCGCCCGCGACCCGGCGCTGCTGGCCTGGGTGCATGTCACCGAGACGCTGTGCTTCCTGGCCGCCTGGCGCCGCTACGCCGAGCCGGACATGCCCGCCGCCGACCAGGACCGCTACTTCGCCGAGGTGGCGCAGGTGGCGGAAGCGCTCGGCGCGGCGCCCGTGCCGCGGAGCCTGGCCGCCGCGCGCCGCCTGCTCGAGGCCTACCGCCCGCAGCTTCGCGTGGACGCCCGCACGCGCGAGGTGCGCGAATTGCTGCTGCACGCCGCCACGAGGGACCCCCTGGGCGCCGGCGTCCAGGCGCTGGGCAACCAGGCGGCCATCGACCTCCTGCCCGGCTGGGCCCGGCGGCTGCACGGCCTGCCCAACCCGCTGCTGGCGCGGCCGCTGGTGCGCGCCGGCACCTTCGGCGTGGCGCGGACGCTGCGCTGGGCGTTTCGCTGAGGCGCACGACGGCTTCGCCTCCGCGGCAGCAGGAACATGCCCAACAGGTCACGCGAACCGAATAGATGGTTGCCAGCTCGGCTCAGGCCCTGACTGATACATTATAACTATATGAAAATCTATGCGCTTTCTGCTTGTGGATTTTGCGTCATTTGAAAATGATATGAAAGGTTTATTCGCCGAGGTCATTTCGATGTGCATCAATTGTTCTCGCCTTTCGCTTGGTCGGCGCGGCATGTTCGCCGTCGGCGCGGCGTTGCTGGCCACGGCCACCGGGTCCGCGGCGCGGGCCCAGGGCACGTCCTCGCCCGCGACCCCCGCGGCCGCCCTGCAGGCCCTGGTGGAAGGCAACGCCCGCTACGCCGCGAACCAGCCGCGCCTGCGCGACTTCTCCGCCCGTCGGGCCGCCCTCGCCCAGGGCCAGGCGCCCTTCGCCGCCGTGCTGGGCTGCGCCGATTCCCGCGTGGCACCCGAACTCGCCTTCGACCAGAACCCCGGTGACCTCTTCGTCGTGCGCGTGGCCGGCAATTTCGTGACGCCCGAGGGGCTGGGCAGCCTGGAATTCGGCTCGGCCGTGCTGGGCACCAAGCTCATCCTCGTGCTCGGCCACACCAGCTGCGGGGCGGTGAACGCGACCGTGGACACGCTGCGCCAGGGCAGCAACACCCTGCCCGGCAGCATCGCCGGCCTGGTGAACGCCATGAAGCCCGCCATTGAGCCGGTCATGTCGCAGCCCGGCGACGACCTGACGCGCCGCGCCCTCGTGGCCAATGTCCGGCACAATGTACGGGCACTGGAAACCTCGACGCCGATCCTGGCCGACCTCGTCTCCCGTGGTGCCCTGGCGGTGAAGGGCGGGGTCTACGACCTGGCGACCGGGCGCGTGGAGCTGGTCTAGCCCGGCCTCAGCCCGCCCAGCCCGCCGCGCGATAGACCTCCATCACCCGCCCCACCCCCGCCGTGCGGCCGAAGCGGGTTGCGATGGTGGCCCGCGCCGCCGTGCCCATGGCCGCGCGCGCTGAAGGCGCCAGCGCGTGCCAGCGCCGCACGGCGGCGGCCAGCGCGGCGACATCGCCCGGCGAGGCCAGGAAGCCGTCCACGCCCTCCGTGATCAGTTCCGGCAGGCCACCCAGCGCGAAGGCGGCGACCGGCACGCCATGCGCCATCGCCTCCAGCGCAGCCAGCGGCAGGCCCTCGGCGCGCGAGGTGATGGCCAGCAGCCCCACGCCCCCCCAGGCGCCGTCCATGCCCGCCCGAGCGCCGTGCAGGACCACGCCGGGTGCCGTGCAGGCCGCGCGAAGGGGGCCGTCGCCGAAGATCTCGTAGCGCGGGCCGGGGGCGGCCTCGCTCAGCGCCACGAAGAGGTCCGGCCCCTTCTCGGGCGCCAGCCGGCCGACGAAGGCGACCACCGGCGGGGCCTCGGCCGGGACCGTCGCCGGCACACCGATGAAGTTCGGCACCAGCACGCCCCCCCAGGGCTGCCGCGCCAGGATGGGCCGGCTGACGGCGATGCGTCCGCCGAGGAATGCGCTCCAGCGGTCCAGCGCGTCATAGAGCGCCAGTGTGCCACCCGGCCGTTCGCCGGCATGGAAGCTCGCCACCACCGGCACGCCGAGCGCGCGCGCGGCGGCGCGGCCCAGGATGTTGGCCTTGTAGCCATGGGTGTGCAGCAGCGCCGGCCGGCCCGCGCGCAGCCGCCGCCACAGCGGGCCGAAGCCGCCGGGCAGCGCCTCCACGGGCAGCACGTCCCGCAGCGGGTGCGGCCCGTGGTCGGCCAGCAGCAGCACGCGCGCGCGCTGCCCCGCCTCGAGCAGGCCACGCGCCAGCTCGGCCACATGGCTTTCGATGCCGCCGAAGCCGCGGCTGTCCAGCAGGATCCAGATGTCGTCGGTCATGCCGCTGCCAGGGCACGCGCCGTGCCGCGCCCGTTTTCGCAGGCTGCGAGGCACCAGGCGAACCACCCCCCGGCACGCCGCTTGCCCCAGGGGGCGCATCATCTTCCCCGGAGACCCCGCCATGACCACCCTGGCCCGCATCGCCCCCGACACGCTGCAACTCACCCCCGGTGTCGCGCTGGACGCCGACGGCGCGCTGGCGCTGCGCCCCACCCTGGAATCCCTGGCGCTGGCCGGTGCGCCGCGGGTGGTTCTGGACCTCTCGCGCGTCGAGCGGATGGACGGCTCGGGCATCGGCGCCATCGCCTTCCTGCGCAAGCGCCTGCTGGCCGCCGGCCAGGCGATGGAGGTGGTGGGCGCGCATGGCCAGCCGCTGGCGCTGCTGCGCACGCTGGGCCTCGCCGCCGTCTTCGGGCTGGAGGAGGCGCGCCGCCCCTTCTGGGCCGGCCTGTTCCGCCCGCTGCCCGGCACCGGCTGGGGGGCCCAGGCGTGACCCGCGCGGCCTTCATCTTGCCGGTCCTGCTCCTGGGCGCCTGCGCCCAGTGGCCGGCGGAGGGCGGCGGCGGGCTGGCCGAGATGCGGCCCGCCCCCCTCGTGGCGCCCGATGACCTGTCGCAGCGCCTGGCCTGCGCCCTGGCCCGCGTGGACGCACTGGAAGCCGCCGCGGCCCGATCCGGCCGGGGCACCGGCCAGGCGGCCCTGCTGCGCGTGATCGCCACTCGCGCGACGCGGGAGGCGCATGGCAGTCTTACGCGCGACGCCGACCGGACATTGGACCGGCTGGGCGCTGACGCGGCCCTGCTGCACCCTGTGGTGGGGCGGCCCGCCCTGCCGGAGTGCACCTGAATGTTCCGTCGCCTGCTGCTGGTCCTGACGCTGCTCCTCCTGGCCCTGCCCGCACAGGCCCAGAACGGTGCCGCGCGGCTGAACGTGGGCGACGTGATCCAGGTGACCCTGCCGGGCGAGGAGGCCTTCGCCCAGCCCTTCCAGATCGACCGCGAAGGGCGGCTCAACCTGCCCGAGGTCGGCCCGCTTGAAGTGGCGGGCCTCACCGTGCCGCAGGCGCGCGAGCGGGTGCGCACCGCGCTGGCGCAATCCTTCCGTGACCTCGGCCGCTTCAACCTGACGCTGCGTGAGCGCCGGCTGCTGCTGACCGTGGGCGGCTTCGTGCGCAACCCCGGCCCGGTGGAACTGCCCGCCGGCGCCGATGTGCAGCAGGCCATCGTGGCGGCGGGCGGGCTGGTGCAGGGCGCGCAGCTCGACCGCATGCAGCTTCGCCGCGGCGGCCGCGTCACCACCTTCGACTACAAGCGCTTCCTCGACACCGGCGCGCGCGAGGGCCTACCCGTGCTGCGCCCGCTGGACGAGATCTTCGTCCCCGCCTCGCCGCTGACGGGCAACGTCCAGATCGACTTCGACGCGCGCACGCTCGCCGCCGCCGGCGACGCGGCGGAGGACCGCACCTCGGTCCGCGTCTTCGGCGAGGTGCAGAGTGCCGGCAGCTTCGCCTGGCGCGAGGGCATGACCGTGATGGACGCCCTGCTGCGCGCCGGCGGCGTGACCCGCTTCGCCGGCACCGAGCAGGTGCGGATCATCACGAATGGCGAGCCGCGCAGCTTCAACCTCAAAACCTTCCTGGACAGCGGCAATGCCGCGCTGAACCCGCCCGTGGCGGCCGGCACCACCATCTTCGTCCCCGTGCAGACCGAGGAGGTGCGGCAGGGCCCGCGTGTGGTCTATGTGATGGGAGAGGTGGCCCGCCCCGGCGCCTTTGAGGCGCGGCCCGAGACCGGCTTCTTCGACCTGCTGGCCAATGCCGGCGGCCCCACCCGCTTCGCCGAGACCCGCCAGATCCGCATCATCCGCGCCGATGGCCGGCGGGTGGACCCCTTCGACCTCGGTGCCTTCATCGAGGGCGGCGGCGGCACCGCGCCCCCCCTTTCGCCCGGCGACGCCATCTTCGTGCCGGAAAAGACCCAGGGCGCCGAGCAGGCCAGCTGGCTGCGCACCCCGCCCTCGCGCGCCGTGCGCGTCATCGGCCAGGTGCGCAACCCTGGCCGCTTCGAGTGGTCGGACGAGATGTCCCTGCTCGACCTCATCGCCCAGGCCGGCGGCCCGGCCGAGCGCGCCGACCTCGCCCGCGTGCAGATCCTCCAGGGCGATCGCGGCCAGGCGCGCAGCTTCGACCTGCGCCGCTTCCTGGCCGAGGGTGGCCGCGCCGGCGCCCTGCCGCAGATCCGCGCGGGCTTCACCGTGAACGTGCCCGAACTTCCCGTCAGCCCCAACGACCAGCGCAGCACCTGGGTCGGCCAGCCGGCCGAGCGCAGCATCTACATCATGGGCAGCGTGGGCCGGCCGGGGCGCTACGCCTTTGAGCCGCAGCTCTCCTTCCTGGACATCCTCGCCGCCGCCGAAGGCCCGACCGCGGCGGCGGACCTGCTGAACATCCGCGTCTCGCACCGCGGCGAGGCGCGCGACCGGGTGAGCCGCGTGAACCTCGCCGCCTATTTCGAAAGCGGCGACGACACGCTGCTGCCCCGCGTGCGCCCCGGCGACGTGATCTTCGTGCCCGACCGCAACCGCAACTGGCTGGAACAGCCGAGTGCGAACACCGTGCGCGTGCTGGGCGCCGTCAACCGCCCCGGCCGCTTCCAGTTCAACGACAGCATGAACCTGCTGGACCTGCTGGCCGAGGCCGGCGGCCCCACGCGCGATGCCTGGCAGGAGCGCATCGTGGTGGTGAACCTCTCCTGCTGCACCGACCAGGCGCGCAGCTTCGACCTGCCGGGCTTCGCGCGCAGCGGCGACATCACGCGCCTGCCCGTCGTGCGGGCGGGGGACACGGTCTACGTGCCCTCCTCCGCCCAAAGCCCCTGGCGCGTCGCCTTCGACACGCTGCGGGACATCGTGTCGGTCCTTTCCATCGTGGCCCTCATCGGAGCGCTTTGACCATGACGCATCATCACGACGCCGATCACCCCGAGATCGAGGCCCTGTGGCGCGGCCTGCGCGACCGGCGCAGCCTGGCCGTCACCGCCGCCCGCACCGGCGAGGGGACGAGCCTCGTCGCCCGCGGGTTGTGGCGCAGGGCCGAGGCCGCCGGCCGCGCCGCGCTGCTGCTCCATGCCGGTGGCGAGCCCTCCGCCGCGCCGCGCCGGCTGGGCAATGGCCCCCTCGGCGAATGGACGCCCGACGCCGCGCGCGTGGCCGAATGGCGCGAACCCGCCAGGCTGCGCGAGACGCTGGAGGAGGCGCTGGCCGGATGGGACATGGTGATCCTGGACGCGCCCGCCCTGCTCGACCGCTCCCCCCGCCCCCTGCCCGGCCTGACCGCCGCCGCCGCGGCCGAGGCCACGCTGCTGGTGGTGCTTGCCGGCCGCACGCCCGCCTCGGCCCTGCGCGAGGCGCGCGCGGCCCTGGACGCCGCCGGTGCCCGCCTGGCCGGCGTGGTGATGAACGACCAGCACCACCCCACCCTGGCACAGGAGATGGAGCGCCAGGCGATGCGCTTCGCCCGCCTCGCCCCAGGGTTGACGGCGCGGCTCACACGGATGGTGCGCGCCTCCACCCTGCTGACGCTGCGGGTCTGATGACGGCGCCGGTGCTTGACCCCGAGGTGGTGGCGCAGCTGCACCAGGACCTCTCGATGGAAGACCTGCGGCAGATCTGCCGCATGATGGAACAGGACGCCGAGGCCATGCTGGCCGCGCTGACCGACGCGCATGCCACGGGTGACGCCCAGGCCTGGAAGCGCGCCGCCCATCGCCTGGCCGGCGGCGCCAGCGGGCTGGGTGCCAAGCCGCTGGAGGCAGAGGCGCGCCGCGCCATGGCCGAGGGGCTCGGCAACGCCGCCGCCCGCCTGCCCCCGCTCGCCGAGGCCGTGCGCGAGGCCTGCGAGGCCCTGCGCCGGCTGTGCGCATGAGCAAGCCGCCGCTGGTCCTGATCGTCGAGGACAGCCCTCCCCAGGTGGCGCTGGCCCAGGCCCTGCTGCGCGACATGGGCACGCGCATCGCCGTGGCCGAGACCACGCAGGCCGCGCTGGCCGCCGTGGCGCGCGAGGAGCCGGACGCCATCCTGCTCGACCTGGAATTGCCGGATGGATCGGGCCTCGACCTGATGCGCCGGCTGCGGGGGGAGGGGGTGGAGGCGGCCTTCATCGTCGTCACCGCAAATCTTTCACACGCGATGACGGTGGAGGTGATGCGCGACGGAGCCGCCGACTACATCCCGAAGCCGTACCCCAAGGCGCGGCTGACGGTCACGCTGAGCAAGGTGCTGAAGGCGCGCGAGCTGAAGCGCGAGCTGACCGCCGCGAAGGCCGAGATCGCGCCCAGCCGCTACCTCGGCTTCATCGGCGCCTCGCCCGTCATGCGCGCGGTGTATCGCACCATCGAGAGCGTGGCGGCCTCCCGCGCCAGCGTCTTCATCACCGGCGAGAGCGGCACCGGCAAGGAGCTGGCGGCGGAGGCGGTGCACAAGGCCTCGCCGCGCAGCGCCGGGCCCTTCGTGCCGCTGAACTGCGCCGCCATTCCGAAGGATCTGCTGGAAAGCGAGATCTTCGGCCATGTGAAGGGCGCCTTCACCGGCGCCACCGACAACCGGCTGGGTGCGGCCAAGCAGGCCGATGGCGGCACGCTGTTCCTGGACGAGATCGGCGAGATGCCGATGGACATGCAGGTGAAGCTGCTGCGCTTCATCCAGACCGGCGGCTTCACGCCCGTGGGCGGCGCACGCGCGGAGAAGGTGGACGTGCGCTTCGTCGCCGCCACCAACCGCGATATCTGGGCGGAGGTGGAGGCGGGCCATTTCCGCGAGGACCTGGCCTATCGCCTCTACGTGGTGCCGGTGGAGATGCCCGCGCTGCGCGAACGCGGGGCCGACGTGCTGATGCTGGCCCGCGCCTTCCTGAAAACCTTCGCCAAGGAGGAAAAGAAGGGCTTCCGCGGCATCGCCCTCGACGCCGAGGCGCTGCTGGCCAGCTACCCGTGGCCCGGCAATGTGCGGCAGTTGCAGAACGTGCTGCGCAACGCGGTGGTGCTGCATGACGGCCCGGTGCTGACGCGCGAGATGCTGCCGGCCGCGCTGTTCCGCGCCGGGCGGCGGGTGGCGGCGCCCGCGGCGGAGCCGGCGCCGGCCATGCCGGCATCCGCGATGCCGTCGCCGATGACGGGCGAGCAGGCCATGCCCGCTCCCGACCCGGCGCCCATCGCGGCGCCAGCCCGGGCAGCGCCCGAGCCCCCCACCCACCTTTGGCTGGCGCCCGACCCCCCAGCCGGCGCCGAACCCGACATCCTGCCCATGCGCGAGATCGAGCGGCAGGCCATCCTCGCCGCGCTGCGCCGCACCCAGCGCGACGTGGTCCGCGCGGCGTCGCTGCTGGAGATCAACCCCTCCACCATCTACCGCCGCCTCATCACCTGGCGCGACGACGGCACGCTGCCGGTGGAGTTCCAGTAGCGCGCGCCACCATCGCGCCCTGCCTCGCAGCCTGCGAAACGCCGTTGGCACGGCGAATGCCACTGAAGCGCCGGAACCCCTTGGGAGCGGCAGCCGATGTGCGGCATTGTTGGAATGGTGAACGGGCACCCCGTGGCGCGCGACCTCGTCGCGGCCCTCGGGCGCCTCGAATATCGCGGCTATGACAGCGCGGGCGTGGCGGTGGCCGGCCCCGGCTTCGCCGTGCACAAGGTGGTGGGCCGCGCGGCGGACCTGGGCCCGGTACTGGATGCCGCCGCCCCCGCCGGACGTGCCGGCATCGGCCACACCCGCTGGGCCACCCATGGCCGCGCCGAGGCCCGCAACGCCCACCCGCATGAATGGGGCGGGGTGGCCGTGGTCCACAACGGCATCATCGAGAACCACGCCGCCCTGCGCGACGCGCTGCTGGCGCGCGGCCACGTCTTCGCCTCCGATACCGACAGCGAAGTCATCCCGCATCTGATGGCCGACGCCATCGCGGACGGCATGTCGGCGCTGGACGCGCTGGTCACCGCCTGCGAGGCGCTGCAGGGCGCCTATGCCATCGCCGCCGTCACCGAGGCCGCGCCCGGCCACCTGCTGGTGGCGCGCCGCGGCAGCCCGCTGGTGGTGGCGCGCGGCGGCGAGGGCTTCGCCATCGCCTCCGACCCCGTGGCGCTGTCGGGCCTCGCCCGCGAATACACGCCGCTGGCCGAGGGCGAGGTGGCCGAACTCTC
Organism: Roseococcus sp.; assembly: GCA_051860645.1. Classification (GTDB taxonomy): domain Bacteria; phylum Pseudomonadota; class Alphaproteobacteria; order Acetobacterales; family Acetobacteraceae; genus Roseococcus. The sequence continues at coordinate 9,086 of JBHYDO010000059.1, read as the reverse complement.
CGACCGGGGCATCACCTTCCACGGCGCGCGCATCGGCGACCGCCGCCGCGCCGGCCGCCGCCAGCTGGTTCGCGAATGGCGCGCCATCCAGGCCATGAGCGGCGTCGAGGCGGATGGCCGCCCGCACACCCGCCGCGAAATCTCCGAGCAGGAGGCGGCCCTCAAGGCCACCGACACGGCGCTGCGCGGCCTCGCCCTGCCGCGCGACGTGCTGGCGACCCGGCGCTTCACCCTCATCGCCTGCGGCTCCTCGTTGCTGGCGGGCGGCGTGGCGCGCGATGCGATCGAACGCGCGGCCGGCATCACGCTGGATGTCGAGGTCGCATCCGAATTCCGCGACCGCTGGGCCGCGCCGGAGGGTGCCGCTCTGCTGGTCTCGCAATCAGGCGAGACGGCGGACACGCTGGCCGGCATGGCGCGCTTCCTCTCCGCCGGCCTGCCCACGGTGGCGGTGGTGAATGTGCGCGAATCCGCCATCGCGCGGGCCGCCGATGCGGTTTGGCCGGTTTCGGCCGGCACCGAGATCGGGGTGGCCGCCACCAAGTCCTTCACCGCGCAGTTGCTCGCGCTGCTGCGCTTCGGTCTGGAACTGGGCGAGGCGCGCAACACCGGCGACCCGGCATTCCGCGCCGAACTCGCCGCCGCGCTGGCCGATGTGCCCGCGCTCTGCGCCGCCGTGGAGGTGCTGGAAGACCGCGCGCAGGCCATCGCCGCGCGCATCGTGCGCGAGAACGAGGCGCTGTTCATCGGCCGCGGCTGGGGGGCCGCCATGGCGCAGGAAGGCGCGCTGAAGCTGAAGGAACTGAGCTACATCCGCGCCGAAGGCTATGCTTCGGGCGAACTCAAGCACGGCCCCATCGCGCTGGTGCGCGAGGGCTCGCCGGTGCTGGTCTGCGCGCCGTCGGATGCCTCGCTGCCCAAGGTGCTGGCCAATGCCAGCGCGGTGGCGGCGCGCGGCGCGGACGTGGTGCTGCTGACCGATGAAGGCGGGGCGCATCTGCAAGGGGCCGAGGTGGTCGTGCTGCCCGGCTCGGCGCTGGTGGCGCCCTTCACCCAGGCGGTGTTCCTGCAGCTGGTCGCCTATCACGCCGCCGTGCTGCTGGGCCGCGACGTGGACCACCCGCGCAACCTCGCCAAGTCGGTGACGGTGGAATGAGCGCGACCACGGACCTCCGCGCCTGGGTGAAGCGGCGCGAACACCCCCTGGCGCGCCTGGCCTATGGCGCGGCGCGGGCGCTGCGGGGCGCGCGGGTGCCGGTGGTGCGGCCGCTGCATCGGGCGCTCTACGCGGCGCACCGGGCCATGACGGGCGGGTTCTCCAACCTGGCGCGCATCGCCTGGTGGACGCCGCTGTTCCTCTCGCGCGTGGCGACGCCAGCGCCGGGCCTCTACCTCGAAGGCGGAATGCCGCTGCTGCTGGGGCCGATCGAACTGCATCTGGGGCGCGACGTGCGCCTCTCCGGCGCCACCACGCTGACGGCGCGGGCCGAGGGCGGGGCGAAGCGCCTGCACGTCGGCAGCAATGTGGACATCGGCTGGCAGACCACCATCGCCGTCGGCACAAGCGTGGTGCTGGAGGATGACGTGCGACTGGCCGGGCGCTGCTTCCTGGCGGGCTATCCGGGCCACCCGCTCGACGCCGCGCGGCGTGCGGCCGGCGCCCCCTGCGACGCCGCGCAGTCGGGCGACATCGTCATCGAGCGCGGCGCCTGGCTCGGCACCGGCGTCACGGTGCTGGGCGGCGTGCGGATCGGCGCGGGCAGCGTCATCGGCGCCGGCAGCGTGGTGACGCGCGACATCCCCCCCGGCGTCATCGCCGCCGGCAACCCCGCTTGCGTGGTGAGGAGCCTCTGACCATGGCGCATGACCTGATCGTCTTCGGCGAGGATTGGGGTTCGCACCCCTCCTCCACCCAGCATCTCGTGGGGCATCTGGCGCAGAGCCGCGACGTGGTGTGGGTCAACTCCATCGGCCTGCGCCGGCCGGGCCTGCGCGATGCGGGGCGCGCCTTCCGCAAGCTGGGTGCCGCGATGCACCGCGCCCCGCGCGCCACCACGCCGGCCCCCGGCCCGGTGGTGCAGCCGCTGGCGATCCCGATGGCCGAGGGGCGAATGGCCCGCGCCGTGAACCGCGCGCTGATCGGCCACAAGGTGCGCCAAGCCGCGCGCGGGCTGAAGCGCCCGGTGGTGTGGGCGGCCCTGCCTTCCGCCGTGCAGGCGCTGGGCGCGATGGGCGAGGAAGCGGTGGTCTACTACTGCGGCGATGACTTCTCCGCGCTGGCCGGCGTGGACCACAGTGCTGCCGCGCGCATGGAGGCGGAACTGGTGGCACGGGCGGACCTCATCCTCGCCGCCAGCGAGACGCTCGCCGCCCGCTTCCCCGACCACAAGACGCGGCTGCTGCCGCATGGCGTGGACGCGGACCTCTTCGCCACGCCGGCCCCGCGCGCGCTGGACCTGCCCGATGACGGCCCGGTCGCGGGCTTCTATGGCGGGCTGGCGCCCTGGCTCGACCTCGACCTCATCGCCGCCACGGCGCGGCTGCTGCCGGACTGGCGCTTCGTGCTGATCGGCCCGGCCAAGACCGACCTTTCCGCGCTGGAGGGCGTGGGGAACATTCATCGCCTCGGCGCACGGGCGCATGCGGCACTGCCGGGCTATGCCCAGCATTGGCAGGCGGGGATCATCCCCTTCCTCGACACGCCGCAAATCCGCGCCTGCAACCCGCTGAAGCTGCGCGAATACCTGGCCGCAGGCCGGCCCGTGATCAGCACCGACTTCCCCGCCCTGGCGCCCTACCGCGACCTCGTGCGCGTGGCGGCCACCCCCGAAACCTTCGCCCAGGCGCTGCGCAACAGCCTGGCCGACAACAACGCTGCCGCCCGGCAGGCCCGCGTGGCCGGCGAATCCTGGGCCGCCCGCGCCGCCGCCGCCGCGCGTTGGATCGACGCGCTGTGATCCGCGCGCTGCTCGCGTTGCTGCTGCTGGCCGGCGCCGCGCGCGCCGAGACGCGCCAACTCAGCCTCGCCACGCCGCTGCCCGATCTGCCGGAGCTCGTCGTGCGCGGTCACAACCCCGGCAGCGCCCCCGCCATCCTGGTGCTGCGCGTGGATGACCGCGCCCACCCGCCCTATGCCGACCGTGCCAATGTCGAGCGACTCATCCCGCCCGGCCCGTTCACGGTGCGGCTGCGCCTGCCCTTGCTCTCCACCTCCGGTGGGCGGCCCCTGCAGATGGCCGCGCTGCGCCGCGCCATCGCCCACGCGCCCGAGGGAAGGCTGCGCCTGCACGCCATCGCCATCGAGGGCCCGCCCGCCCTGCCTCAGGGCGTCCATGGCTGGTCCTTCGCGCCCTTGGGCGCCGCGCCACTGGCCGGCATGGACAGCTTGGCGCCCGACGACCCGCGCCTGGAAGGCAACACCCCCCGCCATGTGCGCCGCCCCGGCGAGGACCCGATCCTGGCGCGCGGCATGAACGGCGTGACCCGCTTCAGCGCCGGGCTGCCCGCCGGCCGCTGGAACATCACCCTCTGGACCGAGGACCCGGGCGAGTGGGAAACCCTGCCCGCCTTGCTGGAACAGCGCATCCGCGTGAACGGGCGCGACGTGGTGCTGTTCCGCCGCAGCCAGGCCGAATGGGCCGCGCGGCGCTACATGGCCGGGCGCGACGCGCCGGAGGGGCAAACCCCCTGGGAGGCCCTGGGTGCCCGCCGCGGCGGCCGCATCGAGGCCCAGGTGGTGCTGGCGGAAGGCGAACCGCTGGTCGTGGAACTGGCCGGCCACCCGCGCGCCGCCACCCATCTCTCCGCCCTGCTGGCCGAGCGCGGCACCGAGGGCCGCACGGCGTTGGAGGCCCTGCGCGCCGCCCGCTTCGCAGAGAACTGGCCGGTGCTGGCCCCGCCGCCCGTGGCGCGCGGACCCGCGCTGGCCATCGCCGCCCCCCCGCCCGTGCTGGTCGCACCGGGTGGCGTGGCCGTGCTCCGCTTCACCGCCACCGGCCCGCACGCCATGCCCATGCCGGCCGCGCTGGCATGGGAGGGTGCGCCGCTGCCCACGCGCCTGTTGTGGGGCCAGTGGCGCTGGCGCCGCCCGGCGCCCGAGACGGCGGGGCTGGTGCTCTCGGCCGCGCATCTTCGCGCGGACATGGGCGCGCTGACCCTGCCGGACGGGCTCCCGCGCGAGGTGGTGGCCCTCGTCACCCTGCCGCCCGACACCCCGCCCGGCGAACGCCGCCTGCGCCTGCGCCTGGGCGGTGCCGTGGCCGAGGCCGCCATCACCGTGCTGCCCACACGCCGCCCCGCGCCCGCCCAGCGCGTCGGCGTCTTCCTCGACTTCGCGCCGCAGCTGGAGGGCGATGCCGCCCGCATCCAGACCGCCTGCGACATGGCAACGCTGCGCGATCTCGGCTTCACCCTCCAGGCGCCGGCGCTCGCCACGCCCGAGGATGCCGCCGGCCGTGCCGCCCTGGTCGCCGACCTGCGGGCCGCCAACCCCGCCCCTGGCGAACCCATCGTCGCCTACACGCCCCTGCGCCGGCTGGAGGCGCATCACGGCCCGCGCGAGGCCGCTTCCCTGCTGGGCCAGGCCGCCGCCGCCCTCACCGCCGCCGGGCTGCCGCAACCCATCTGGGTGGCAGCGGACGAGCCCTCGGCGCATGGCGGCGCCGCGCGGGTGCGGGCCCTGGCCCTCGCATTGCGCGAATCCGGCGGCGAACACCGCCTCGCCGGCCACCTGAACGACCCGGCCGATGCCGCGCTGCTGCCGCTGCTGCATCTCGCCACCGTCAATGCGCGCTATGGCGCGGACGCCGCCGACATCGCCCGGCTGCGCGCGGCCGGCGTGCGGCCCTTCCTCTACAACATGCCCCGCCTGCGGCTGGCGGCGGGCTTCCACCTCTGGCGCAGCGGCGCCGAGGGCCTGCTGCAATGGCACGCCCGCATGCCCACCGCCGACCCCTTCGACCCGACCGACGGGCGCGAGGGCGATGTGCAGTTCCTCTGGCCCACCCCCGGCCTCTGCGCGCCGCCCGACCTGGACGCAGACCTGCTGGCCCTGGCCGAGGGCCATGAGGACCTTCGCTGGCTCACCTGGCTCGACTCCGTGCCTGGCCCCGAGGCCGCGGCCCTGCGCGCCCGGCTGTGGCGCGAGGTTCCCCCCACCTGGCAGGATGCGATGGCGTTGCCCCCCGAGGCCCCCCGGCTATGGCAGGATGCGATCACGGAGCTGGCACGCCGCTTGCCCTGATCCAGGCCATGGAGACCCGCACCATGCCGACCGCCCGCTTTCTCTGGCTGCCGCTGCTGGCTGTCGGCTGCGCGCCGACCGACCCGCTGCGCGCCATCCCCGCCCATGAACGCGTGATGCTGCAGGCCGAGGCGCGCATGGCCGCGCCGACCGACCGCCGCGGCACGGTCGCCGCCATGCTGGAACGCGCGCGAGGCCCCGGGCCCGCGCCCCTGCTGCTGCGCTTCGAAGGCGACGCCACCCAGCCCGACGCCGCCCAGCGCGCGGCGCTCACCCGCTTCACCGAGGCCGCGCGCGGCGCCCCCCGCCTGGTGGTGGCGGCCCGCCCCGGCCTCGGCGCCGGCGCCATGATGCTGGGACCGCGCCGCGCCATCGCCGTCGCGCGCCTGCTTGAGGGCGAGGGGCGCGAGGTGGAGATGCGCTTCGACACCGCGCTGCCGGTGGAGCAGGTGCGCGTGCTGCTGCCCGAGGTCACGCTGCCGGGGGCACGGCCATGAGCGCCGCGCCCGCGCCTGCCTTGGGCGAAATCTTCCACGCCTTCCTCGCGGCCGGCTGGCGGCGCCGCTACGTGATCCTGCTGCCGCTGCTGCTGCTGCCCGTGCTGGGCGGCCTCGTGGGCAGCTTCGTGCCGCATTCCTACGAGACGCGGATGAGCGTGCTGGTGCAGGAGCCCGGCCGCTTCAACCCCTTCCTGGAAGACCTCTCGGTGCGCTCCAACCTGCGCGACCGGATGGAGGGGCTGCGCGCGCTGCTCACCTCGCGCCACGTGATGCTCAGCGTGGCCGAGGACCTCGGCATGGTGCCGCCGGGTGCGCCGGAATGGGAGCAGACGCGCGCGGTGGCGGCCCTGGCTTCCTCCGTCTCGGTGCAGCTCATCGGTCAGGAGATGGTGGAGCTGCGCTACCGCGCCCGCCGCCCCGACGGCATGGACCGCGTGCTGGACCGCGTCGGCCAGCGCTTCATCGAGCGCGTGCGCGGTCCGGAGGATGCGTCGCTGCGCGAAAGCGTGGCCTTCCTCGATGCGCAGATCCGCGACGCGCAAGCCGCGCTCGACCGCGCCGAGCAGGCGCAATCCAGCTTCAAGTCGCAGAATGCCGCGCTGCTGCCGGACATGCGCGCCGCCAACCTGCAACGCCTCGCCCTGCTGCGCGAACAATTGGCCGAGCGCGAGGTGCGCCTCGCCGGTGCCGAGGCCGAGATCGCCTCCATCGCCTCGCGCCTGCTGGCGACGGACCCGGTGGTGGGGCGGCTCGAACAGGACATCGTGCAGAACCGCAGCGAACTCGCCGTGCTGCGGGCGCGGTACACCGACGCGCATTCGCGCGTGCAGGCCACGCTGCGGCGCCTCGACAGCCTGGAGCAGGAGCGTGACCTCGTGCTGGCGCGCAATGGCGGCAGCGGGATGGACGACGCGCGGCTGCGCAACCTCGCCGCCGTCAGTGCCACGCGCGGCGAGGGGCCGCAGCCGCTGCTGGTCAGCCAGGTGGTGGTGCTGGACCAGGCGCGCGCGCGGCTCGGGCAACTGCGCGGCGAGACGGAGAATTTGCGCGCCGCGGTGGCCGAGCTGAACGCGAACATCGCGGGCTCGGGCGAGGTGGAGCGCGAGCTGCGCGCGCTGGAACGCGACGTGGCCGTGCAGGCCGACCTGGTGCAGCAGCTGCGCCGCCGCTTCGAGACGGCGCGCGTGACGGCGGATCTCGCGCGGCAACAGGCGCCCGAGCGCATCAAGGTGATCGACCGCCCCTATGAGCCCACCGCGCCCACCAAGCCGATGACCATGATCTTCGCGCTGGCCGGCATCGCGGCGGGCCTGGCACTCGGCATCGGGCTGGCGGCGCTGCTGGACCTGATGGACGGCTCGGTGCGCGGCATCCGCGGCACGGAGAAGCTGCTCGGCGTGCCGGTGCTGGCCCGCCTGCCGCGCCTGGTTCCGCAACCGACGCCGAGGGAGATGGCGGCATGATCATCCATGTGGTGCAGCATTTGGCCCCGGGCGGGCTGGAGGTGATGGCCCTCGAACTCGCCCGCGCCCAGCGCGCGCTCGGTCAGGATGCGCGGGTGCTGAGCCTGGAGGGCGAGGCGGAGAGCGCCATCGCCGCCTGGCCGCGCCTTGCTTCGCAGCGCGAACAACTGCTGTTCCTCGGCAAGGGGCCCGGCCTCGACGCCACGCTGCTGCCGCGCCTCGTCGCGCTGTTCCGCCGGCTGCGGCCTCACTGCGTGCACACGCACCATGCGGGGCCGTTGCTCTATGCCGGGCTGGCGGCGCGGCTCGCGCGCGTGCCGGCGCGGCTGCACACCGAGCACGACGCCTGGCACCTGAATGACCCGCGCCGGCGCCGACTGATGCAGGCCGCGCGCGCGATGGCCGCGCCGCGCATGATCGCGGATGCGCCGCATGTGGGCCACGCCGTCACCGCCGCGCTGGGTGGCCTCGCACCGGTCGTGGTGATGAACGGCGTGGACACGGCGCGCTTCGCGCCGACGGATCGCGCCGCGGCGCGTGCCGCGCTGGGCCTGCCGGCCGATGGCGCGTTGCTCGGCGTCGCCGCGCGGCTGGAGCGGGTGAAGGGCGTGGACGTGGCGCTGGCCGCGCTTGCCTTGCTGCCGGGGGATTTTCGCCTTGCCATCGCGGGCGGCGGCGGCGAGGCGGATGCGCTGCGCGCGCAGGCCGCGGGCTTGGGGATCGCGCACCGCGTGCACTGGCTGGGCGTGCTGGACGACATGGCGCGCTTCCATCCGGCACTCGACCTGCTGCTCGTTCCCTCGCGCAACGAGGGGCTGCCGCTGGCGCCGCTGGAAGCGCAATCCTGCGGGGTGCGCGTGGTTGCGGCCGAGGTGGGCGGCGTGGCGGCCGCGCTCTGCCCCGCGACGGGCGCGCTGGTGCCGCCGGAGAACCCCGAAGCACTGGCGGATGCCATTCGCGACGCGTTGGCACGCAGCGGCGATCCACGCCCCTTCGTGCTGCGCGAAGCCAGCCTGGAGACGGCCGCGCGCGCCTGCATGGCACTCGCCGCCTGACGCTTCGCAGGCTGCAAGGCAGCCCGCGAAATCCGCGTGGAACGCCGCGTGCCAAGTCGGCCCCGACCGTTTTCGGAAGGGCCCTCTCATGCTGGCAGCACTCACCCTCGGCGCCATCGCGCTGATCCTCCATCACCACCTGCTGTGGCCGGTGTTCCTCGCGCGCGCGGCACGCCGCGCGCAGCGTGCGCCGGCACCCCTGGCGGATGGCGCCCTGCCGCTGATGCACATCGTCATGCCCGCGCACAACGAGGCGCGGTTCATCGCGCGCAAGATCACGAACCTCGCTGCGCTCGACTACCCGCGCGACCGGCTGCGCATCATCATCGCGCTCGACGGCTGCAGCGATGACACCGAGGCGCGCGCCCGTGCGGCGCTCCGCGAAACCGGCCTGGACGCCGAGCTGCGCGTCTTCACCGCCAATCGCGGCAAGGTGTCGGTGCTGAACGCGGTGCTGGGTGGCATCGGGGGCGGCATCGTCGCACTCACCGATGTCTCGGCCCTGCTGCCGCCCGACGCGCTGCGCCGCACCGCCGCGCATTTCGCGGACCCCGCACTCGGCGCCGTCGGCGGCACCTATGTGCTCGACGCGCCCGGTTCGGCGGGCGAGGCGAAATACTGGCGCCACCAGGTGGCGGTGAAGCGGGGCGAGGCAGCGCTGGGCGCGCCGCTCGGCCTGCACGGCGCCTTCTGGGCGCTGCGCCGCGCGGCCTTCACGCCGCTGCCGGCCGACACCATCAACGACGACTTCATCCTGCCCGGCATGCTGCTGCTGCGCGGCTGGCGCGTTGCCTATGACAGCACGATCGTGGTGCGCGAGGCCGAG
>JBHYDO010000058.1:0-18899 GCA_051860645.1 Roseococcus sp. | reverse complement strand
CCAATGCCGGCGGCAACACAACGGTGCGCTACGGCAATGCGCGCGAACTCATGCTGGGCCTGGAAGTGGTGCTGCCCGATGGCGGCGTGATCCATGGCCTGCGGCGGCTGCGCAAGGACAATACCGGCTACGCGCTGCGGCACCTCTTCGTAGGGGGCGAGGGCACGCTGGGCATCATCACGGCCGCCGTGCTGCGGCTGTTCCCCGCCCCGCGCGAGAGTGTGACGGCGCTCTGCGCGGTGCCGAGCGAGAATGCAGCCCTGGCCCTGTTCCGCCGCTTCCGCGCGGCCGACGAGGGGGCCGTGCGGGCCTTCGAATACATGTCGGGCCTGGGCATGGGGATGGTCTTCGCCACCATCGAGGGCACGGCGTTGCCGATCTCCATGCCCGTCAACCACTACGTGCTGCTGGACCTGACCGCCAGCCGGGAGGGGGCGGGGCTGCGCAAGCTGGCCGAAGGCGTGCTGGAGGCGGCGTTGATCGAAGGCGAGATCGAGGATGCCATCCTGGCCGAATCGGAGGCGCAGCGGGCCTCCCTCTGGCGCCTGCGCGAGGAACATCCCGAGGCGCAGAAGCGCACCGGCGCCAATGTGAAGAACGATGTCTCGGTGCCCGTCGCCAAGGTGCCAGAGATGATCCGCCGCTGCTCGGATGCGCTGCGTGACCTCATCCCCGGCAGCCGCCCGGTGCCGTTCGGCCACATGGGCGATGGCAACATCCACATGAACCTGGTTCAGCCCGTGGAAATGGACCCCGCCGCCTTCCTGGACCGCGCACACGACATCATGGATTGCGTCAACGCCATCGTGCGCGACCTGGGCGGGAGTTTCAGCGCCGAGCACGGGGTGGGCCGCCTCAAGACCGACATGATGGAGGAGTGGCGCGGCGGGGCGGAGCTTGCTGCGATGCGCGCCATCAAGGCGGCGCTCGACCCGCGCGGCCTCATGAATCCGGGCAAGGTCCTTCCCGGCGGATGACCTGCGGGCCTTCCGCTGGTAGACCATCCGGGCATGAGGCGCATTGACCGCTACATCGTCCGCCAACTGGCGCTGACCCTGTTCGCCGTGACCGTGGGCCTCGCCGCCCTGGTGTGGCTGACGCAATCGCTGCGGTTCATCGAACTGGTGCTGGACCGCGGTCTCTCCTTCTGGGTGTTCCTGGAACTCACCGGCCTGCTGTTGCCCGGGTTCTTTGGGCTGATCCTGCCCATCACCACCTTCGTCGTGGTGCTGTTCACCTATGTGCGCCTGGCGGGCGACCGCGAACTGGTGGTGATGCGCGCGGCGGGTCTGTCCAACTGGCAGCTCACCTGGCCGGCCATGGTGGTGGCCACCGGCTCCATGCTGCTGTGCTTCCTGCTCAATCTCTGGATCACCCCGCTGGCGCAGCAGGCCTTCCGGGAGTGGCAGTTCGAAATCCGCAACCAGATGGCAGGATTGCTGTTGCAGGATGGCGTGTTCAGCCAGTTGGGCAGCGACCTCATGGTCTATGCCCGTGATCGGGACGGCGCCAACAACCTCTTCGGCATCCTGGTGCACGACACGCGCGAGCGCGGGGTGCCAGTGACCATCATCGCCGAGACGGGGCGGCTGACCACCACGCCCCAGGGGCCACGCGTAACGCTCATCAATGGGCAAAGGCAGCAGGTGGACATGGTGACGGGTCCCGACGGCGTCCGCCGCCCGCGGCTGACCACGCTGAGCTTCCAGGAGAACAGCCTGGACCTGGCCCGCGCCACCCGCGCCGAGGGCGACCGCTTCCGCAACGCGCATGAGCGCAGCCTGATGGAGCTGCTGTCTCCCGACGAGGACGTCTCCGCTCGCGACCGCCAGCGCTACCGCGCCGAGGCCCACCAGCGCCTGGCCAATCCGCTGACGGCGGTGGGGCTGGCACTGTTGGCGCTGGCAGTGGCGCTGACTGGCGAGTTCCGACGCTTCGGCGGCGGGCTGCGGCTCTTCGCGGGGTGCGCCGTGATGGTGGCGCTGCTGGCGGTGGGACTGACGCTGGGGAGTGCCGCGGCACGACAGAATGTGCTGATCCCGTTGGTCTGGGTGCATGCGGTCCTGCCCGGCCTGGTCTCCGCCTGGGTCATCGCGGGGACGCCCGGCTTGGCGCGGCGACTCCGCCAGTGGGCCAGTTGAGCACCCGCATGCCATGACCCTGGCCAGGACCTTCACCCTCTACATCGCGCGCCGCTTCCTCGTAGCGGCCCTGATCCTGCTGGTGGCACTGACGCTTCTGGTCTCGCTGTTCGACTTCGTGGAACTGCTGCGCCGCGCGGCCGGCCGGCCGGAGGCGAGCTTTGATCTGGTGGCGTCCATCGCTGTGCTGCGCATGCCCTTCATCGCCCTGCAATTGCTGCCCTTTGCCATCCTGCTGGGCGGGATGCTCGCCTTCTGGCGGCTGGCCCGTTCTTCGGAATTGATCGTCGCCCGGGCTGCCGGCATCTCGGCCTTCGCCTTCCTGGCGGGCCCGACTGCGGTGGCGCTGCTGGCGGGGGTGACGGCCATCACCGCCATCTCTCCGATCTCATCGGCCATGCTGGCGCGAGCGGAACGGCTGGATGCGTCCTATCTCCGCGCGGGCGGTGGCGTCACTGCGCTGGCCGGAGGGCGGCTGTGGCTGCGCCAGGCCGATGTGGGGCTGGAGCCCGGCGGGGTCGCCATCCTGACGGGCCGCCCCGCACGGCTGCTGGGGACCGACCTCTCGGCCGATTTCGTGATGACCGAGGTCACGGTCTGGCGCCTGTCCGGCCAGGACCGGCCGCTGCAGCGACTGGAGGCACCGCGGGCGCGGCTCACCCCCGGGCATTGGCGCCTCGAAGAGGTGACGCAGTTCCAGTCCGGCCGACCGCTGCCCAGCCTGCACCCCAGCTTCACCCTCCCCACCATTCTCACGCCCGACCGCATCGAGGACAGCGTGGCCTCGCCCGACACACTCTCCTTCTGGGCGCTGCCGGGCTTCATCGAACTGCTGGAGCAATCGGGCTTCTCCGCCTTGCGCCACCGGCTGCAATTGCATTCGATGCTCAGCATGCCCTTCCTGGCCATCGCGATGGCATTGCTGGCGGCGGGATTTTCGATGCGCCACTCGCGCCAGGGCGGCGCCGCCATCGCGATTGCCACCGGCGTGGCTGCGGGCTTCGCGCTCTATGTCCTCGACCGGGTTACCGGCGAATTCGGCGAGGCGGGCTCGCTGCCCGTCTGGCTGGCCGCCTGGGCCCCCACCGCGACCGGCCTGCTGCTGGCGCTGGCGCTGCTTCTGCACCTGGAGGAAGGCTGACATGGCACAACCACCGCGGGTGATCAGCCATCTGCCGCGCTTCGCTTCCCGCCGGGACCGGCGCCGCGCGCGCGCCGGTTGGCGTCAGGCGGTGCGCCGGGCGGGGGGCACGCTCGCGCTGGCGCTTTTTGCCATGGTGGCCACTGCCGGCCAGGCGCAGCAGGGCGTGCCGTTCAACGAGATCATGCCCGGCACGCAGAACCTGCTCGCCGTGCCCGCGGCGCCCGCCGCTACGCCGAGCCCGGCCCCGACGGCAGGCGCCATTCCCGGCCTGCGGGTCGATCAGGACGCGCCGGTTGTCTTCACCGCCGACGAGGTCGAGTTCAACCAGCAGACTGGCATCCTCACCGCCAGCGGACGCGTCGAGGCGTGGCAGGGCGAGCGCTTCGTGCGCGCCGATACCTTCATTCACGACCGCAACACCGGTGTCACCATCCTGAGGGGTAATGTGCAGCTGCTGGAGGCCGACGGGCAGGTCTTCTACGCCGAGGAGGCTGAGCTGGCCGACCAGTTCCGCGACGGCGTGCTGCGCCAGATTCGCGCCCGACTCGTTCAGAACGCCCGCATGGCGGCGACCGGCGCCCGCCGCAGCGGCGGCGAGGTCACCGAACTGGCCCGCGTCGTCTATTCCTCCTGCAACCTGTGTGAATCCGACCCCACCCGGCCGCCGCTGTGGCAGATCCGCGCCCGCCTCGCCACGCAGGACCGCCGGACAGAGCGCATCTCCTACCGCGACGCGGTGGTGCAGGTGGGCGGCGTGCCGGTGCTCTACACGCCTTTCTTCTCCCACCCCGATCCGCAAACGCCGCGCTCCTCGGGCTTTCTCTTCCCCACCTTCGGCTACACCCGCTTCCTCGGCGCCTTCGCCGCAGTGCCGTATTTCTGGGCGATCGACGACCAGCAGGACCTGACGGCCACCGTGACCCAGGGCACGGAGACGCTGCCCAACCTCGACCTCATCTACCGGCGCCGCTTCAACAATGGCGAGGTGAACCTGCAAGGCTCGATCGGCTATTTCCAGCGCGACACGCTGCGTCGGCTGGAGCGCTTCGGGCAGGGCCAGGATGAGGGGCTGGCGGGCCATGTCGCCGCGCGCGGCCGGTTCCACCTGACCGAGAACTGGCGTGTGGGCTTCGACCTCAACCGCGCCAGCAGCGAGGGCTATCTGCGCACCTACCGCCTGGACGTGCGCCGCGTGCTGATCAGCCAGGTCTTCGCCGAGGGCTTCTGGCGCACCGAGCACTACGCCCGCATCGACGCCCGCGCCTACCAGGGGCTGCGCAGCCTGGACGATACCCGGCTGATCCCTGTGGCAGCCCCCAATGCCTTCTATGAGTATGCCCCGCGCCAGACCGTGCTGGGCGGCCACCTGACTTTGGACATCGGCGCGCTGGCACTGACCCGCACCATCGGCAGCTCCAGCCAGCGGCTGGCCTCGCGCGTCTCCTGGGAGCGGCCGATCCTGGGCCCGGTGGGCGATCTCTGGACGGTGCGGGCACAGACCGACCTGCGCGGCTACAATGCCGCCGGCCAGCAGAATTCCCCCACCTTCCTGCCCGAAGCCAATGGCACGCGGGGTGATGCGAACATCCGCCTCGCACTTGACTGGCGCATGCCGCTGGTGCGGCCCGTGGGCATCTGGGGCCAGCAGCTGGTGGAGCCGCGGGTGCAGCTCGTAACGGGACCCAGCACCGGGCTGCAAAGCCGCTTCCCCAATGAGGACAGCGTGGACTTCGAGTTCACCGACGCGAACCTCTTCCAGCTCAACCGCTTCACCGGTCGCGACCGGCAGGAGGGCGGCACGCGGGTGGATGCGGCGCTGCGCGGGGCCTGGCTGTTCCCCAATGGCGGGCGGGTGGAGGCGCTGGCCGGGCGCTCGTTCCGCTTCCACGACAGCAACCTGTTTCCGGCCAATTCGGGGCTGGAGCGGCGTGAGTCCGACTGGGTGGGTCGCGGCAGCTTCGCTCCCGTGCCCTGGTTCGAGGTGATGGGCCGCACCCGCCTTGATGGCCGCTCCGGCCAGCACCGCGCCACCGACGCCATCGCCGCTACCTCGCTCGGCCGCATCGGGCTGCTCGACAACATCGTTCTGACCGCGAGCTACCTTGATTCGCCGCCACAGGCCTTCGTCAGCAACGACCCGGGCCGGCGCGAGGTGGGCCTCGGCCTCGGCGCCGAATACCGCACCCGCGGCGGCGGCGTCTGGCGTGCAAGCGGCGCCATGCAGCTCGACCTGCGGACCGAGCGGCCAGCCTGGCTGCTCGGCACCGCCGCCTATGAGGATGAATGCTGCATCCTGCAGGCGCAGTTGCAGCGCCGCCTCGGCTTCGACCCCACCACGAACGACCCCTATCGCGGCAACACCACGGTGCTGTTCCGCATCGGTTTCAAGACCGTGGGTGACTTCAGCCTGCGCGCCCTCTGAGCTTCGGGCGCGCCGCTTTCCTCCGGCGGGCAAACCGCTCTATGACGGAGCCCAACATGCGTCGCACAACCACACCCCGCCTTGGCCTTTGCCTGACCCTGGGCGCCGCCCTCGCCCTCGGCTGGCCTGCGCCCGCCACGGCGCAGCGCGCCGCACCGCCCGCCGCCCAGGCTTCACCGGCCAACATGAACCGGATCCTCGCGGTGGTGAACGGCGATGTCGTGACGCAGATGGAGGTCGCGTCCCGCGCGCGGCTCTTCGCGCTGAACATCGGCATGACCGGCGGAGCGGAGGCTGTGACGCGGCTGGAGCCGCAGATGCTGCGCCTGCTGATCGACGAGCGGCTGCGCCTGCAGGAGGTGCAGCGCCGCGGCGTGCTCGTCACCGACCAGGACGTGCTCGAGTCCATCACCGACATCGAGCGCCGGAACAACCTGCCGGCCGGCGCGCTGGTCACGCAGCTGAGCAGGATGGGCGTGCAGCCGCGCGTCCTCTTCGACCAGATCCGCGCGCAGGTAGGCTGGGGGCGCCTGCTTCGGCTGGGACTGGGTGAGCAGGCCCAGGTCTCCGACGCGGAGGTGGCCGAGCTCATCGCCGCGCGCCGCGCCCGCACCGGCGTGCCAGAATACCTGGTGGCCGAGATCTTCATCCCGGTGGAAAACCCCGAGGTCGAGGCCGAGACCCAGCGCTTCGTGCAGGAGATCATCGACCAGCTGCGCCGCGGCTCGCCCTTCCCGGTGGTGGCGACGCAGTTCAGCCAGGCGCAATCCGCGCTGCAAGGTGGCGACCTGGGCTGGGTCGTGCCCGACCGGCTGGACCCGGAGGTGGCCGAGATCGTCACCCAGATGCCGCCCGGCGCCATCAGCAACCCGGTGCGCGTCGCCGGCGGCTTCCAGATCGTCACGCTGCGTGGCCGGCGCGAGGCGGGGCAGGCGGCGCAGGTCTCCACCATGGTGACGCTGCGGCAGGTCTTCCTGCCCTTCTCCTCTCGCCTGGACCCGCAGGCGCCGACCGACCAGCAGCGTGCCACCCTCGAACGCGCGCAGCGCATCCAGGGCAGCACCCGCGGCTGCGACGCGGCCTCGGCGCTGCCCCGCACCAGCGACCGCCCGGTGGATCCTGGCGCGGTGCGGCTGGAGGGCGTGAACCCACCGGCGCTGCGTCAGGTCCTGGCCAGCCTGCCGGTGGGCCGCTTCAGCGAGCCCCTGATCTCGCCCGACGGGATCCTGCTGCTGATGGTGTGCGGCCGCGAACGCATCGAGGCCGAGCAGTTCACTCCCGACATCGCCCGCCAGACCATCCTGCGGGAGCGCGTCGAGGTCGTCTCGCGCCAGTTGCAGCGGGAGCTGCGCCGCCGCGCGATCATTGACCAGCGCGTCTGAACCGGGCCCAGATGGGGGACTGACCCCCCTCGGGGAGGTCGTCCGCCGCTTCGGTCTCGATGCCCGCAAGGCGCTGGGCCAGCATTTCCTGCTGGACGAGCCGGTCTGCCGCCGCATCGCCCTGCTGCCCGGCGACCTGGCGGGGCGGCACGTTCTGGAGGTGGGGCCGGGGCCGGGGGGGCTCACCCGCGCGCTGCTTGCGCACCCGCTGGCGCATCTCACCGCCGTGGAGTTGGACGAACGCGCGCTGGCCGCCTTGGCCGAGGTGGAGGCAGCGCATCCCGGCCGGCTGACCGTTCTGCGCCAGGATGCGCGCCACTTCGACGGCGCGGCCCAGCTTCCCAGTCCGCGGCAAGTGGTGGCCAACCTGCCCTACAATGTGGGCACGCCGCTGCTGATCGGCTGGCTGCGCGATGGCGCGGCCTGGGAACGGCTGACGCTGATGTTCCAGGAAGAGGTGGCCTTCCGCATCACCGCCGCCCCGGGCAGCGAGCACTACGGCCGGCTGGCCGTGCTGTCGCAATGGGTGGCGGCCTGTTCCATCGGGCTGCGCCTGCCGCCCGGCGCCTTCCGCCCGCCGCCCAAGGTGCACTCGGCCGTTGTGGTGCTGACGCCGCACGCCGAGCAACCTTCGCCCGTGCTGTTCCGCGCCATGGAACGCATCACCGCCGCCGCCTTCGGTCAGCGCCGCAAGATGCTGCGCGGGGCGTTGAAATCGCTGGGGGGCGCCGAGGCGCTGCTCGCCGCCTGCGGCATCGCGCCCGAGCGGCGGGCGGAGGAACTGCCCGTGGCCGCCTTCGACGCACTCGCCCGCGCATGGCTGGCGCGCGGCGCCGAGCCGGGCCAAGCTTCGCCCTGACAGGGGGGAACGCACATGAAGCGTCTGAACATCGGCGACGTCGCCATCACCAGCCTCATCGAGCGGGATGGCCCCTGGCGCGCGCCGAAGGACTTCTTCCTCGAATGGAACGCCGAAGCGCAGGCGGAGAACCTCGCCGGCCTGGAGCCGGAGGTGTTCGACCCTGCCTCGGGCAAGATGGTCATCACCTACCAGACCTTCGTGGTCCGCACGCCGAAGCATGTCGTCCTGGTGGACACCTGCACCGGCGAGGACAAGGGCTACCCCGCCCCCATGGACTTCCCCAAGCAGCCCTGGATGGACGCGCTGACCGCCGAGGGCCTGACGCCCGAGGATGTGGACTACGTCTTCTGCACCCACCTGCACATCGACCACAGCGGCTGGAACACCAAGCTGGTGGACGGGCGCTGGGTGCCGACCTTTCCGAACGCGAAATACATCTTCCACAAGGGCGAATACGCGGCCTGGGAGGCGCTGGACGCGCAGGGCGTCGAGAAGGCCGGCGGCGCGGGCGGGGTTTGGCGCATGAACTGCCTGCCCATCGTCGAAGCCGGCCAAGCGCTGCTGGTGGACGAGAACTTTACCCTGGACGACTGCATCAGCCTGATCCTGACGCCGGGCCACACCGCCTGCCATTGCTGCGTGGCCATCGAAAGCCGCGGGCAGCGCGCCATCATCGCGGGCGACATGATGCACCACCAGTTGCAGTGCACGGACCCTTCGCTCTCCACCATCTTCTGCTGGGACCCGAAGCTGGCCGAGGCCTCGCGGCGGAAGGTGTTCGAGGCGGTGGCGGACACGGACACGCTGATGCTGCCGATCCACTTTGCCAGCCCCACGGTGGGGCGGTTGAAGGGGAAGGGGGGTCGCTCCTTCACCTGGGAGTTCCTGCGCGAGTGATGGCGCGGCGGCGGGGGAAGGGTGCTAAACCCCCCCCATGTCCGTCGCCACCCTCACCGTCCCCCCCGTCGAAGCCGACACACGCCTCGACCGCTGGCTCCGCCGCCGCTACCCCGCGCTGACCCAGGGCGCGCTGCAAAAAATGCTCCGCACGGGGCAGATCCGGGTGGACGGCAAGCGCGCCGAGGCCAGCACACGCCTTGCCCCTGGGCAGGAGGTGCGCCTCCCCCCCATGCCCGACACGCCGGCGCCCAAGGCCGAACCCCGCCCCATGCCGGACTCCGTGGCGCGGGAAATCCAGGCCCGCGTGCTCTACCGCGACGCCAGCGTCATCGTGCTCGACAAGCCGCCCGGCCTCGCCGTGCAGGGCGGCCCGGGCATCACCAAGCACCTTGACGGCATGCTGGACGCGCTGGCCTTTGACGGCGAGCGTCCCCGCCTCGTGCACCGGCTGGACCGCGACACCTCGGGCGTGCTGCTGCTGGCCCGCACCGTCCAGACCGCCGCCTTCCTCGCCAAGGCCTTTCGCGGCCGCGACGTGGAGAAGACCTACTGGGCCATTGTCGTCGGCGAACCGCTGCACCATGCCGGCACCATCGAGATGCCATTGACCAAGGAGGGCGGCCGCGGCGCCGAGCGGATCGTGGCCGCCCCCCCCGGCGCGCGCGGGCCGGACGTGGTGCGCTCGACCACCGACTACCGCGTGCTGGACGTGGCCAAGCGCCGCGCCGCCATGCTGGAGATGCGCCCCCACACCGGCCGCACCCACCAGCTTCGCGTCCACTGCGCCACGGCGCTCAGCACGCCCATCCTGGGCGATGGGAAGTATGGCGGTGCCGCCGCGCATCTGGAGGGCCTGTCCGGGAGTTTGCACCTGCACGCCCGCGCCCTGCGCGTGCCCCACCCCGAGGGCGGCGTGCTGGAGGCCATGGCCGCACCCCCGCCCCACATGGAGGCCACGATGCAGTTCCTGGGCTTCGACAACCCGGCCGTGAAGCCGCCCCGGCGCCTGGCATGAAGCGTATCCTCATCGGCCTGCTGGCCGTCCTGGTCGCGCTGCCGCTGCTGGCCGTGGCGGGGTTTCTCCTGTTCTTCGACGCGGACAGCTTCCGGCCCCGCGCCGAGCGCGCCGCCACCCAGGCCCTCGGCCACCCGGTGCGGATCACCGGGCCGCTGACGCTGCGTCCCTCGCTCCGGCCCAGCCTCGGCGCGACCGGCATCACCGCCACGGGGGCCGATGGGGCGCCCATCCTGTCCGTCGAGGCCGCGACGCTGCGCCTTGCCCTGCTGCCGCTGATGGGCGGGCATGTGGAGGTGGACCGGCTGGAACTGACCGGCGGTGTGCTGCGCCTCGACGCGCCCGCCTGGGCGCGGCCGCCCGCCGCCGCGCCGGCGCCCGCCACGCCCGCGCCCGCAGCGCGCGCGGAACCCGTCACCTTCGGCATCCGCACCGCGCGCCTCGAGAATTGGCGCATCCAGCACGGCGGCGAGGCCTTCACCCTCGCGGAAGCCACCGTTACCGGCGCCGGGCCCGGCACGGCCATGACGCTGGCCGCGCGCGGCGAATGGCGCGCCACGCCCGTCACCCTGGAGGGCGAGGTGGCGCCCCCCCAGGCCTGGATGGGCCAGGGCGAGGTCCCCTTTCGCCTGGCGTTGACCGTCGCCGGCGCGCGACTCGGGCTGGAGGGCGAACGCCGCGGCACTGCCTTCGCGGGCCGGCTGACGGGCGAGGTGCCTTCCCTCGCCGCCCTGTCCACCCTGGTCGGCCGGCCGCTGCCGGCGCTGACGGGCGTCACGCTTCGGCTGGAAGGCGGCATGGAGGGCGGTGCGCCGCGCCTTGCGAACCTCGAACTGCGCGCGACCGGCGGGGAGGCCATGGGGGCCACCATCACCGCGCTGGAAGCCCGGCTCCCCACGCTGGACGCGCCGCTGGAGGCCAGCGCCCGCCTCACCTGGCGGGGCGCCCCGGTCGAACTCACACTGCGCGCCCCGCCCGAGGCGCTGATGGCCGGGCGCCCCGCGGACGTCACCGCCCGCATCGCTTCCGGGGCTGCGGTGGCGAACCTCTCCGGGCGCTGGCCCGAGGCGCTGCGGCTGGAAGCCAACGTGCCGGAACTGGCTAGCCTCTCCCCACTGGCCGGCCGCCCATTGCCGGCGCTGACCGCGCTGACGGTCCAGGCCGACTTCGCCCCGCGCGGGGACAGCGGCGTCGCCATCGCGGCTTTCCGTGCGGGATCCTCGGCGGGCGACGTGGCCGGCGCGCTGGACATCCTTTGGCGCGGGCGCCCGCGCGTGACGGGACATGTCGAGTCGCGGCGGCTGGACATCGGCGCGCTCCGCCTTCCCGCCGCGCCGTCGGATGCGCCAGCCCCCGCCGCCGCCCCGGCGCCGGAAGGCCCGCGCCGGCTGATCCCGGCGACGCCCATCGACCTCGCCGCCCTGCGCGGCTTCGACGCCGACCTGCGCTTCGTTCTGGCCGAGGTCATCCAGCCCGGCCTGACCGCCACCGCAGTCGAGGGCCGCTTCGTGAACGCGGCGGGCGAGGCCCGGCTGAACCCGTTCGCCGCCACCCTCCCGGGGGGCCGGATGACGCTGCGCGTGGCCGCCGATGCGCGGAGCGATGTCCCGCTGCTGCAGGTCTCGGGCGGGGGGCGTGACCTGGACCTCGCGGCGCTGCTGGCCTCGCTCGGGACCCAGGCGCCGACCGGCGGCCGTGCCGACATCGAGATGGATCTGCGCGGGCAGGGGGGGAACGTGCAGGCGCTGGCCGCCACCCTCACCGGGCATTTCGGCCTGGCCGTCATTGATGCGCGGCTGGGCGGGAGGCTGGCGCAGACGCTGCAACAGCTGACGCCCCTGCTCGGCCCTGGGGCGCCGCTGGCCTGCCTCGCATTCCGGGCGGAGGTGGAGCAGGGGCTCGCGCGTGTCACCACCCTGTTCCTGGACGGCGCCGCGGGGCGCGTGGCCGGAGAGGGGGCCATCCGCCTCTCCGACGAGGCGCTGTCCATGCGGCTCCTGACTGACCTGCGCGTGGCGGGCCTGCGCGTGCGCGCCCCGGTGCCGCTGACCGGGCGGCTGCTGGCGCCGCGCCTGGAGAGTGCCGGGCTGATCGCCGGCGCGCTGGCCGGCGGCGGCATGCCGTCGCTGCCCGATTGCGCCACAACGCTGCGGATCGCCCGTGGCGGACGAGAGGGGCCGGTGCCGGCCGCGGCGCCCGCCCCGCCGCCGGGAGAGGCCCCGCCGGCCGCAGCAGGGGCTGCCATCCCCGGCGCGCCGCCCGCGGTGAATGACCTGTTGCGCGGTTTGCTGCGGCGGTAACATCGGCCCATGAAACGCTTCTGGGACCACGCCGCCGCCGTGCCGATGGCCGATGGCTACGCCGTGCACCTCGATGGCAAGCCCGTGCGCCTGCCCGGCGGTGGCACGCTGGCCGTGCAGACCCGTCCCCTGGCCGAAGCCTTGGCCGCCGAATGGCAGGCCGCCGGCGGCGCCAGGGACGGGACGATGAGCTGGGAGGACGTGCCCTTGTCTCGCCTCATCGGCACGGCGGCCGAACGCATCGCCCCCGCGCCGGAGGCGACCATGCTCGCGATCGCCAAGTACGGCGAGACGGACCTGCTGTGCTACCGCGCCGAAGATCCCGTCCTGGCCGCGCGGCAGCATGCCGGGTGGCAGCCCTGGCTCGACTGGTCGGCCGAGGTACTGGGCGCGCGGCTGGTGGCCACCGAGGGCATCATGCCCGTCGCCCAGTCACCCGCCGCGCTGGCCGCCCTGGCGCGGGCGGTGGCGCGGCTGGATGCGCTGCGGCTTTCGGCACTGGGCGTGCTGGTGCCCTCGCTGGGCAGCCTGGTGCTGGGGCTGGCGGTGCAGCGCGGCGCGCTCGCGGTGGAGGAGGCGCACCGCCTGTCCATCCTCGACGAGCTGTTCCAGGAGGAGCAATGGGGCCTCGACTGGATGGCGGAGGAGCGGCGAGAGAAGGTGGCGGCCGACCTGCGCCTGGCCGTCCGCCTGCTGGAGCTGGCACCATGACGGCGCTGCGGCTGCGCATCGCTGGCCGTGTGCAGGGCGTGGGCTTTCGCGACTGGCTCCTGGCCGAGGCGCGCCGCCACGGCTTGGCGGGTTGGGTGCGCAACCGTGCGGACGGCACGGTGGAGGCGCTGCTGGCGGGCGATGCGCCGGCGGTGCAGGCGGTGGTCTCGGCCTGTCGGCTGGGCCCGCCGCTGGCGCGCGTCGCGAGCATCGAGGAGAGCTTCGCCGAGGCCCCGGCCGAGCCCGGCTTCCAGCGCCTGCCCACGCTGTAGCATCAATTGTCACTTGCATTTTCTGCTGCGATGCATCAACTAACCCTTGTCAGCGGGGACGCTCCCCGCCCGGACCCGGCCGCGTGAGCGGCGCCGCGCCACGGCACCAACCGTCGCGCACAAGGCAGCCGAACTGCCGGGTTCCCGATGTGCTCTCCCGGATCAACCCAGCCACGCGGGGTGTCCACCCCGAACTCCGCGGCCTGTCATGCAGCGCCGCGCTGCTGGATTTTTCATGACCACTTTCGCTGAACTGAACCTCAACCCGCTGCTGATGCGCGCGCTTGAGGATGCGGGTTACACCGTTCCCACTCCTATCCAATCCAAGGCCATCCCGACCGTGCTGTCGGGCCGTGATGTGCTGGGCATCGCCCAGACCGGCACTGGCAAGACCGCTGCCTTCGCCCTGCCCATCCTGCACCGCCTGGCCGAGACGCCGGGCCGCCCGCCCAAGAATGGCTGCCGCGTGCTGGTGCTGAGCCCGACGCGCGAACTGGCCAGCCAGATCGCCGAGAGCTTCAAGACCTACGGCAAGCACATGGGCTTCTCCGTCGCCACCATCTTCGGCGGCGTGGGCCATGCCCCGCAGCAGCGGGCACTCGCCCGCGGCGTGGACGTCGTGGTGGCCACCCCCGGCCGCCTGATGGACCACATGAACAGCCGCGCCGCGCGCCTGGATCACACCCAGATCCTGGTGCTGGACGAGGCCGACCAGATGCTGGACCGCGGCTTCCTGCCCGCCATCCGGCAGATCGTCCGCGCGGTGCCGACAGACCGCACCACGCTGTTCTTCTCGGCCACCATGCCGCCGGACATCGCGAAGCTCGCCGCCGACATGCTGCGCGACCCCGTGCGGATCGAGGTGACGCCCGTGGCCACCACGGCCGAGCGGGTGAACCAGCGCTGCATCATCCTGGAAGGCGGCCAGAAGCGCAGCATCCTCAACGGCATCCTGCGCGAGGAGGGTGTTGGCCGCGTGCTGATCTTCGCCCGCACCAAGCATGGCGCCGACAAGATCGTGAAGTCGCTGGAGCAGGACGGCCTGCAGGCGAATGCCATCCATGGCAACAAGGGGCAATCCCAGCGCGAGCGCGCCTTGGCCGAGTTCAAGTCCGGCCGCGCTCCCATCCTGGTCGCGACCGACATCGCCGCCCGTGGCATCGACGTGCCGGACGTGACGCACGTCATCCAGCACGAGTTGCCGGAAGTGCCCGAGACCTATGTCCACCGCATCGGCCGCACCGCGCGCGCCGGCGCCTCGGGCCAGGCCATCGCACTGGTGGCGCCGGACGAAATCGGCCTGCTGCGCGCCATCGAGCGCACCACGCGGCAGAAGATCGAGACCTCGGACATCCGCACGGACCGTTCGCGCCCGCTGGACGAACGTGCGACGCCCGCGCGCCCGCAGCGCGGCCGGCCGGGCCCTGGCCCGTCGCGCGGTCCGAAGCCCGCCCCGCGCGGCGACTACCGCGAGGATCGCCCCCGTTCCGCCGAGCCGCGCAGCTATGTGAAGCCGGCTGGCGATGCGGGGCGCAAGCGCCCCGGCGCGCCGCCGTCGCGCGGGTTCCTCGCGCGCGGGCCATGAGTTGGTCGCAGCGGGATTAAGGGTCTAGCCTGGGCGCAACCCCAGGAGATCCCATGGCCCCGCTTCTGCTGCTCTGGAACGACGACAACGCCGCCTATCGCCACGCCCTTATTACTGCGGGCGTGGCGGAGCGATTCCGCATCCTGGATCTGAAGCGCTCGGAAACCCCCGACGCCACCACGCTGGCCGAGGTGGAGGCGCTGATGGCCTGGGGCGCGCCGCCGGGACTGTTGGCGCAGATGCCGAAGCTGCGCTGGGTTCAGGCGTTGACGGCGGGCGTGGAGAACTGGGTCGCGCGACCAGACCTGCACCCCGGTATCACGCTGTGCTGCGCCCGCGGCACGCACCGCGTGCAGATGCCCGAGAACATCCTGGGCGCGCTCTTTCACATCACGAAGCCCTATCATCAGGCGGCGCTGGAGCAGGCGCAGTCGCACTGGAAGCGCCGCGTAGCCAAGACGCTGGCCGGCCAGACGCTGGGCATCCTGGGCCTCGGCGCCATCGGGGTGGAGTTGGCGCGCAAGGCCAAGGCACTGGAAATGCGCGTGATCGGCACGCGGCGCAGGCCGGAGGCCGTGCCGCATGTGGACGAGGTGTTCGGCCCCGAGGGCACGGACGATGTTCTCGCGCAATCCGATTTCGTGGTGCTGCTGCTACCTTCCACCCCGGCCACCGACAACATCATGGACGCGGCGCGAATCGGGCGGATGAAGCCCAGCGCCTGGCTAATCAATTTCGGCCGCGGCTCGGCCATCGTGGATGCGGACCTGGTGGCGGCGCTCAAGGGCCGCGTGATCGCGGGCGCGGTGCTCGACGTGTTCCGCGAGGAGCCGCTGCCCGCGACGGACCCCTACTGGACCACCCCCAATTGCTGGGTGTTGCCCCACATCGGTGGCATGCACGCCGACCGCAACGCCATGGTGGCCGCGCTGCTGGCCGAGAACGCCCGACGCTTCCTGGCCGGCGAATCGCTGGCCGAGGTCGTGGACCCCGCCGTGGGCTATTGAGGCGCCATCAGCGCCAGCCCGAACACCTCGCCCCAGGCGGCCATCAGCGCGCCGTCCAGCTCATCCATGGTGGCCAGCACGCCGAGGTCATGCAGGCTGGTCACGCCATGCTCGCGGATGCCACAGGGGATGATGCCGCCGAAATGCGACAGGTCCGGCTCCAGGTTCAGCGCGATGCCGTGCCAGGAGACCCAGCGCGTGACCCGGACGCCGATCGCGCCGATCTTGCACTCCACCCCGCCGGGCTTCACCACCCAGATCCCCACGCGGCCCGCGCGCCGTTCGCCGCGGATGTTAAAGCGGTCCAGTGCGCGGACCATCCACTCCTCCAGCGCGTGGACATAGGCACGCACGTCGCGCGGCGGCACGGGGCCATGGGGGCGCGTCAGGTCCAGCATGACGTAGGCGGTGCGCTGGCCAGGGCCGTGATAGGTCCATTGCCCCCCGCGACCTGCGGCGAAGGCGGGGAAGCGGGTTTCCACCAGCTCGTCGGGCTTGGCACTCGTGCCCGCCGTGTAGGTGGGCGGGTGCTCGACCAGCCAGACGCATTCCTCGGCCTCGCCGGTGCGGATTTGCGCCACGCGCTCGGCCATCGCGGCCAGCGCATCGGGGTAGGGGGTGAGCCCTTCGGAGACGTTCCAGGAGAGATTCGTCATGGGGTCAGTTGAACCGGGCCGGATCATGCGCTACAGCCCCAGCCGCGCTGCGGTCATGGCGGAATGGTAGACGCGCTAGCTTGAGGTGCTAGTGGGGGCAACCCCGTGGAAGTTCGAATCTTCTTGACCGCACCAATTCTCCCTGCCCTGGCATGTCCCTCGGGGCACGCCCCGGAGGGCATTGCATGCACATCCTTGTTCTCAATGCCGGCGCCTCGGCCAAGCAAAGCCTTGCCGGCGCCGAGTTGCGCCTGCCCGACCCGCAGGTCTTCTTCGAGACGCGCACGGTGAACACCGGCGAGCTGCTGGAATATGACGCCCTGCTGCGGCAGTTGAAGGCGGATCGAGTCTCGCAGTTGAGCTTCGCCGCGGCCGCCGACCCCAAGCAGTGGCCGGCCTCGCAACCCGACGTGACGATCCTGCGCGGCTCCAACTACATCCGCGAAGGGTTCGACCTCGGTCCTGTCGTGCCGTTCCTGCGCCACCTCAGGGGCCCGGTCGTGGCGGTGGGCGTTGGCGCGCAAGCGGCGGCCTTCCGGCGGCTGGCCTTGCCCGAGGGCTCCGTCGCCTTTTGGCGCGAGGTGGCCGCGAAGTCGACAAGCCTCGGCGTGCGCGGGACCTTTTCGGCGGAGGTGTTGGAGAGCATCGGCGTGCGCAATGTCCGCGTGGTGGGCTGCCCCGGCATCTACCGGTCCGGCGCCGCCACGCGGCCGCTGCGGCCGCTGCTGGCGAAGGCGGCGCGGGTGGGGCTTACCCTCAACCGGATGTTGGCGGGCGACTACACCTCCAACGAGGGCAGCAGTCGCCTGGCGCAGCGGCGCCTGCTGGCCGGAGCGGCGCACCGCCCTGCCAGCCGGGTCTACGCGCAGGGCGAGCGCGAGGAGATGCTGTCGGTGCTCGGGCGGGCCGAAGTTCGCGCGCAGGCGCTGCGCGATGCGATGGCCGCCTATGGCCTGCCGGAGGATGACCACGTGGCCGCGCTGCTGCGGCACGGCCTGGCGGCGTATCTGGACGTCGAGGCCTGGTCGGACGACCTGGCGCGGCATGTGGACGTGGTGGTTGGGCTGCGGCTGCAGGGCAACATGCTGGCGCTGCAACAGGGCATCCCTACCATCCCGGTGGTCTACGACAGCCGGACGCGCGAAGTGGCGGACTTGTTCGCGCTGCCGAGCGTGGAAATCCAGGCTGCCGGCGTAGTGGACCTGGACGGCATCCTGGAAGCGGCCGACTTCTCCTTCTTCGAAGCCGCCTATGCCCGCAACTTCGCCAGCTATCGCGGCTTCCTGGAGGAAAACGGCTTGCCGCACCGGCTGGGCCTTCACCCGGCTCCGGAGGCGGAGCGGACGCCCGCAGTGCCCACTGTGCGGACTGCGCCGGCCGACTTGGAGCCCGAGGCCCCGATCTTCATCGTCGGCACCGGGCGCTGCGGGTCCACCTACCTTCAGACGGCGCTCTCGCGGACGGGCGATGTCTGGATCTGGGGCGAGCATGCCGGCGTATTACGCGGTCTCCTGAAATGGTCCGTGGAGGCGCGGGCCAACCCGATGCTGAACGAGTTCGTCTTTCCCTTCGCGGAAGAGGATCCGCTGCCACGGCTTAAGGGGGAGGCGTTCCGTCCCGGCTGGGATCTGTCCTGGCTGAACCGCCTCGGCCCGGGGCATTTCGCGAGGGCCGAGCGCGAGGCCATGCTGCAGCTGTTCGCGCGGGAGTTGCCTGCCGGCAAGCGCCGATGGGGCTTCAAGGAGATCCGCTACGGCGAGGATGACGGCGTGCTGGAACGGCTGCTGGAGCTTTTCCCCGGCGCGCGCCTTGTGCACCTGCTTCGCCATCCGGTGGACACGGTCGAGAGCTCCCTGATGAGCTGGCAGAAGGCCGAGACGGCGAAGGCGTTGGGGGCGGGCAATCATTCGGCCCTCACGGCGCAGTACCAACGCCTGATGCAGGGCTGGGTCCGCGTGACGGAGCGGCTGTTGGCGCTGACCCGGCAGCACGCGGCGGCGCGGAGCTTCCGCATCGAGGAGGATGAGGCCATGCTGCCCGGCCTCGCCGAGTTCCTTGAGTTGGATGCGGGGGAACTTTCGGCTGCCGCGAGGGCTTCGTACGGCGCGCGCAATCGGCGCGTCGCTCTGCCGCACGACCCGGCGCAGCAGGACCTGCTGCTGGCAGCGCGCGCCGCCTGCGTGCAGATTTCCGCGCCATTGGCGAAGACGCTCGGCTACGGCGCGCCGCAGGCCACATTGACAGGGGCCGGTGAAACCGCTTGAAGGCCTGCGCTCTCGCCCGCGTGCGGAGGGGTGCCCGAGTGGCTAAAGGGGACGGACTGTAAATCCGTTGGCTTGCGCCTACGCTGGTTCGAATCCAGCCCCCTCCATATTCCCGGCGCGAGCAGCGGGTGCCATCCTTTGCGGGTGGCGCTCCTGAGTGATGCAGGCGTCCGCCTCGGCGCGGGTGTAGCTCAATGGTAGAGCACCAGCCTTCCAAGCTGGCTACGGGGGTTCGATT